>NZ_CAFJ01000308.1 GCF_000239795.1 Bradyrhizobium sp. STM 3809
CCGAGCACGGCGCCGCCGACGGAGTCGAGGCCGCCGAGGATCGCCGCCGGGAACACCTTGATGCCGTAGGCGGACAGACCCGAGGAGACGCCGTTGACCACGGCGACGACGACGCCGGCGACGGCCGAGACGGTCGCCGAGATCGCCCAGGCCATCGCGAACACGCTCTTCACGGAGATGCCGAGCGACTGCGCGACCTGCTGGTTGAAGGCGGTGGCGCGCATCGCGAGGCCGTATTTCGAGGCCTTGAAGAACCAGGCCATGCCGAGCATCATCAAGAGCGACACGACCAGGCTCATGACATAGACGGTCTGGATCTGCAGCCCGAAGATGTCGACCGCCTTGCTGGCGAAGACCGGCGGGAACGGCTGCGGGTTGACGCCGTAGATCCATTTGAGCGCGGCCTGGAACACGGTCGAGAGGCCGATCGTCACCATGATGACGGAGATGATCGGCTCGCCGATCATCGGCCGGAGGATGACGACCTGCACCGCAATGCCGAACGCGAACATGAAGATCAGCGTGAGCGGCATGCCGGCCCAGAACGGCACCTGGAATTTGGTAAGCAGCGTCCAGCACACCCAGGCGCCGATCAGGAGCAGCTCGCCTTGCGCGAAATTGACGACCTGGGTGGCCTTGTAGATCAGCACGAACGACATCGCCACCACGCCATAGAGCGTGCCGACCACGAGGCCGTTGACCAGGAGCTGGATGAGGAAGGCGGTGTTCATGATCGGAGTCACTCGTCATCGCCGGGGCAGACCCGGCGATCCCTGGCGAGAGGGCTTGTAGGGTGGGCAAAGCGAAGCGTGCCCACCATGAGCTGAGTTCTATGCGAGCCGGTGGGCACGGCGCTTTGCGCCTTTGCCCACCCTACGGATCGCGCTCTGATATCCGCATTTTTCGCAGTGGGATGGATGCGCGGGTCACGCCCGCGCATGACGACCGGATGTGTTGCGCCATCGGGGCTCTTACCCTCTTCCCTTGCGGGAGAGGGTGGCTGCGCGCAGCGCAGCCGGGTGAGGGGGTGTCTCCGCGGGCGAGCAAGAGGCGAGAGACCCCTCACCCGACCGCGCTCGTGTCGACCGGCAGTGCTGCCCTCTCCCACAGGGGGAGAGGGCGCAATCATGCGCAGTCGCGCTTGCTGTTGCCCAGGTCTGTGTTCGTCATCGCCGGGCTTGACCCGGCGATCCATCTTCAAAGGCGTTGTCGGAAGAGGATGGATGCGCGGGTCAAGCCCGCGCATGACGACCAATGGCGTGGTCGCTTCTGTGCGATGTGAGTTCAGGAGCAGCAGCCGCATCATTCCGCCGCCTCCGCCATGGCGCCGTGGCCGCCGAGATCCACCACCTTCAGCGTAGTGCGGATGCGCTGCGTCGTGCCGTCCTGGAAGCGGATGACGGTGTCGACGGGGATGGCCGGCTTGCCGCCATAGATGCCGTCGATGATGTCGGCGTATTTTTCGTTGATGACGCTGCGGCGCACCTTGCGGGTGCGGGTCAATTCGCCGTCGTCGGCGTCGAGCTCCTTGTACAGCAGCAGGAAGCGGGCGATGCGCTGCGCCGGCGGCAGATGCGCGTTGACGGTCTCGACCTCCTTCTGCAGCAGCGAATAGACCTCGTTGCGCGAGGCGAGATCCGAGTAGGTGGTGAACGCGATGCGGTTCTTCTCCGCCCATTTCGAGATGATCGAGTAGCGGATGCAGATCATCGCCGCGAGGTGCTCGCGGCCGGCGCCGAGCACGACGGCCTCCGCGATATAGGGCGAGAATTTCAGCTTGTTCTCGATATATTGCGGCGAGAAGCGCTCGCCGCGCGACGTCTCGGCGAGGTCCTTGATGCGGTCGATGACGACGAGCTGCTTGGCGTCGTTGAAATAGCCGGCGTCGCCCGAATGCATCCAGCCGTCCTTGATGTCGGCGGTCGAGGCGTCCGGATTCTTGTAGTAGCCGAGGAACATGTTGGGATGGCGGACGATGATCTCGCCGATGCCCTGGCTGTCCGGCTGATCGATCTTGATCTCGATGTCCGCGGCCATCGGCACGCCGGTCGTGTCCGGATCGACCTTGTCGTCCGGATGCAGCGTGTAGGCGCCGAGCAGCTCGGTCTGTCCGTACAGCGTGCGGAGCGGCACGCCCATGGCGCGGAAGAACTTGAACGTGTCGGGCCCGAGCGCGGCGCCGCCGGTGGCGGCCGAGCGCAGCCGGGTGAAGCCGAGCCGGTCGCGCAAGGCGCGGAACAGCAGCATGTCGGCGAAGCTCGAATGCTGGCCCTTGTCGAGCGCGGCCAGTCCGGCCGACATGCCCATGTGGTACAGCCGCTGCTTCAGCGGCGAGGCGTCCATGACGGCGGCGCGCACATCGGCCGCGATCTGCTCCCAGACGCGCGGCGCGAACAGGACGAACGTCGGCGCGATCTCGCGGAAGTCGTTCATCATGGTGTCGGGCTCTTCGACGAAGTTGACCTTCATCCGGCAGAGCAGGCCTTTGCCGAGCACGTAGACCTGTTCCATGATCCAGGGCAGCGGCAGCACCGAGACGTATTCGTCCTCCGGTCCCTTGGGGTCGAAGGCGAGATAGGTGGCGCAGTGCTTGAGCACCCGCGCGGCCGACAGCATCGCCAGCTTGGGATGCGAGGTGGTGCCGGAGGTGGTGCAGAGGATGGCGACGTCGTCGCCGACGGTCGCATCGACCATCCGGTCGTACAGATCGGGCTCGCGCGCAGCCCGCGCCCGGCCGAGCCCGGCGAGCTTGTCGGCCGGCATCAGCCTGGGATCGTCGTACTTCCGCATGCCGCGCGGGTCGGAATAGATGATGTGCTTGAGCGCCGGCACGCGGTCGGCGAGGTTGAGCAGCTTGTCGACCTGCTCCTCGTCCTCGGCGAACACCAGCCGCGCTTCGCCGTAGTTCAGGAGATAGGCGGCCTCGTCGTCGAGCACGTCGCGATAGAGGCCGAGGCTGTGGCCGCGGATCGCGTGCGTCGCGATCTCCGCAGCCACCCAGTCGGGCCTGTTGTCGCCGATGATTCCGATCACGTCGTCCTTGCCGAGCCCGAGCTCGACCATGCCGAGCGCGAAGTCGCGCACGCGCGCCTGGTAGTCGGCCCAGGTGAAGGTCCGCCACAGCCCGAGATCCTTCTCGCGCAGCGCGATCTCCTGGCCGTGCTCTCTGGCGTTCAGGCGCAGCAGCTTTGGATAGGTGTCGGCCTGCGTCACGCGGCCAGCATAGTCCATCATGCCGCGTCCTCCGCGATGGACGGCGCCTCGTCGGGATCGACGAGCAGTTCGTCCTCCTCGCCGAGATAGGCGCGCTTGACGTGAGGATCGGCAAGCACGGCGGCGGGATCGCCCTCGGCGATCTTGCGGCCGAAATCGAGCACCATGACGCGGTGGGAGATGTCCATCACCACGCCCATGTCGTGCTCGATCATCACGACCGTCATGCCGTATTCCTCGTTGAGATCGACGATGTAGCGGGCCATGTCCTCCTTCTCCTCGAAGTTCATGCCGGCCATCGGCTCGTCGAGGAGGATGAGATGCGGCTCCAGCGCCATGGCGCGGGCGAGCTCGACGCGCTTGCGCAGGCCGTAGGAGAGGGTGCCGGCCGGCGCCTTGCGCACCGACTGCAGGTCGAGGAAATCGATGATCTGCTCGACCTTCTCGCGGTGCTTCAGCTCCTCGCGCCGCGCGCCGGTGAGCCAGTACAGCGATCCCGTGAGGAAGTTGTTTTTCAGGAGGTGATGGCGCCCGACCATGATGTTGTCGAGCACGCTCATATGGTGGAACAGCGCGAGGTTCTGGAAGGTGCGGCCGATGCCGATATTGGCGCGCGCGTTCGGCGGCAGGCCGGTAATGTCGCGCCCCCTGTGGAACAGCCGGCCCTCGGTCGGCTTGTAGCGGCCGGAGATGCAGTTGACGATCGAGGTCTTGCCGGCGCCGTTCGGGCCGATGATCGAGAACAATTCGCCCTCGCGCACGCCGAAGCTGACGTCGGTCAGGGCTTTCACCCCGCCGAAACGCAGCGAGACTCCGCGCGCTTCCAACGTATAGTCCAAGTCGTCCTCCCGAACCGTCTCTCGGCGCTTGGCGCGCTCTCTCAAGGCATCGTGTCGCGCGACGTTGAATTCGTCGCTTTGTCGCAATCCTATCCCGGGGGCAGGTTCCGCGCCATCCGACGAATGACGGGTCGCCCCGGTGGGCGCATTTTGACGCATCTCGAAGCCATTGGCGTCGGATCCGGCCATCGAATGCGGTGGTCCTGGATAGGAGAAAGCGCTATCAGGAACTGTCTTGTGCCTGACAATTCCCAGGCAAAATTCACCGGGGTGTTGTTGCAATGCAATATGATCGCCGTGAGATTCGACACGACGAGATGACGGCTTGATTGCTTCCGACACCCTGCTGCGCATCGCGCCCTGGTCGCGCCATCTGAAGCCCGAGGAGATCGACGTCGCCGCGGCCGGCGTCGTCGAGCGCTCCTTTGCGGCCAACGAGCACATCTTCCTCCGCGGCGATCAGTTCGAATACTGGACTGGCATCGTCACCGGGCTGGCGCGCATGAGCACGGTGTCGCGGAGCGGCAAGGCGACGACCTTCGCTGGCATGTCGGCGGGCGCGTGGTTCGGCGAGGGCAGCGTGCTCAAGAACGAGCCGCGCCGCTACGACGTGGTGGCGCTGCGCGACACCCGCGCGGCGCTGATGGAGCGGCCGACCTTCATGTGGCTGTTCGAGAACAGCGTCGGCTTCAACCGCTTCCTTGTCACTCAGCTCAACGAGCGGCTCGGCCAGTTCATCGGCCTCGTCGAGGTCGGCCGCACGCTGGATGCGACGGCGCGGCTGGCGCGCAGCATCGCCTCGCTGTTCAATCCGATCCTCTACCCCAACACGACGCGCCACCTGGAGATCACCCAGGAGGAGATCGGGGCGCTGTCGGGCCTGTCGCGGCAGAACGCCAATCAGTGCCTCAAGACGCTGGAGCGCGAGGGTCTGCTGCGGGTCGAATATGGCGGCGTGACGGTGCTCGAGCTCGACCGGCTGCGCTGCTACGGGGATTAGATCTCTCCGTTAACGGATTGATTTCGTGCGGCTTTGCTGCTGGGACTTGACCGCTCGCCCCGGCTATGGACTGGTCGTTCGGAACCCGCGGCTCCGACGGCCGGGGCAGTGCGTTGGAGACGGTATGGTGGGCCAGGACTGCAGAGGCCGGGTGGCGCTGATCACGGGTGTGACGGGGCAGGACGGCGCCTATCTCGCCGAATATCTGCTCGGCCTGGGCTACACCGTCCACGGCATCAAGCGACGTTCGTCGTCCTTCAATACCGCGCGCGTCGATCATCTCTACCGTGACCCGCACGAAGACAACGTGCCGTTCCTGCTGCATTACGGCGACATGACCGATTCCACCAACCTGATCCGGCTGGTGCAGCAGATCCGCCCCGACGAGATCTACAATCTCGCCGCCCAGAGCCATGTCGGCGTCAGCTTCGAGAGCCCGGAATATACCGCCAATGCCGACGGGCTCGGCGTGCTCAGGCTGTTGGAAGCCATTCGCATTCTCGGCATGGAGAAGCAGACGCGATTCTACCAGGCCTCGACCTCGGAGCTGTATGGCCTGGTCCAGGAGATCCCGCAGCGCGAGACCACGCCGTTCTATCCGCGCTCGCCCTATGGCTGCGCCAAGCTTTACGGCTACTGGATCACGGTGAACTATCGCGAAGCCTACGGCATGTTCGCCTGCAACGGCATCCTGTTCAACCATGAGAGCCCGATCCGCGGCGAGACCTTCGTCACGCGCAAGATCACCCGGGGCGTCGCCCGGATCGAGGCCGGCCTGGAGGAGACGATCTATCTCGGCAATCTCGAGGCCAAGCGCGACTGGGGCCATGCCCGCGACTATGTCGAAGGCATGCATCGCATTCTCCAGGCCGATGCGCCGGACGACTACGTGCTGGCCACCGGCGAGACCCATTCGGTGCGCGAGCTGGTCGAGCTCGCCTTTGCCGAGGTCGACCGTCGCATCGAATGGCGCGGCGAGGGCGTCGAGGAGACCGGCATCGATTGCAGATCCGGCAAGACATTGGTGCGCATCGACCCGACCTATTTCCGGCCGACAGAGGTCGATCTGCTCGTCGGCGACTGCAGCAAGGCGCGCGACAAGCTGGGCTGGACGCCGAAGACGAGCTTCGCGCAACTGGTGAAGGAGATGGTTGCGAGCGATCTCAGCACGGCGCGGCAGGAGACGACCCGTGGCCACGCCTTTTGATCTCCCGCCTTTTCGTCCCCAGCCTTTTGATCTCCATGGCAAGCGGGTCTTCGTCGCCGGCCATCGCGGCATGGTCGGCAGCGCGCTGGTGCGGCGCTTGGCAAGCGAGGGCGTCGAACTGCAGACCGTGTCGCGCGGCGAGGTCGATCTGCGCGACCAGGCCGCGGTGTTTGCATGGTTCGCGCGCGCGAAGCCCCAGGTCGTGTTCCTCGCCGCCGCCAAGGTCGGCGGCATCGTCGCCAACAACACGCTGCGTGCCGAGTTCATCTACGACAACATCGCCATCGCCACCAACGTCATCCACGCCGCGCATGTGAACGGCGCCGAGAAGCTGATGTTTCTCGGCTCGTCCTGCATCTATCCGAAGCTCGCCGCCCAGCCGCTGCGTGAGGATGCGATGCTGACCGGGCCGCTGGAGCCGACCAACGAGCCCTATGCGATCGCCAAGATCGCCGGCATCAAGATGGTCGAGGCCTATCGCAGCCAGTATGGAGCCGATTTCATCAACGTGATGCCGACCAATCTCTATGGCCCCGGCGACAACTATCATCCCGAATACAGCCACGTCGTCGCCGCGTTGATCCGCCGCTTCCATGAGGCGAAGCTGGCTGATGCACCTGAGGTCGTGGTGTGGGGCACCGGCACGCCGCGGCGCGAGTTCCTCTATGTCGACGACATGGCGGACGCCTGCGTGCACCTGATGAAGACCTATTCGGATCGCGAGCTGGTCAACATCGGTACCGGCGAGGACATCACCATCGCCGACTTCGCCCGCGTCGTCGCCGCGACCGTCGGCTATCAGGGGCGCCTCGGCTTCGATCCCTCGCGCCCCGACGGCACGCCGCGCAAGCTGCTCGACGTCTCGCGCCTGACCAGGCTCGGCTGGCGCGCGACCACCTCGCTGGAGGACGGCATCGCGCGCGCCTATCAGGCGTTCCTGCGTGAGACGGGGCAGGCGGCCGCCTAACACTCCGCCGTCGTCCCGGCCTTGAGCCGGGACCCATAGCCACCGAGCGCCGTGAGACGCGTGGGACGGGCCGCCTGCCTGTTTCGGACATCACGCGGTATGGGTCCCGGGTCAAGCCCGGGACGACACTTGTCGTTTGGCCGTGCGCTACGCCTTCACACCCAGCGCCGTGGCCATCGCCGAGATCAGCGGCTTCATGAAATAGGCATCGCCCGCCGGTGTGATCGATGGCGACAGGCCATGCGCGGCCAACTCCTCCGTCACGACAGGCCCGACCGATGCGATCTGCGTGCGCGCCAGGCCTTGCCGCAGCCGATCCTCCACGCCGTGCGCCTTGGCGACATCGAACAGGCGTCGCGGCTGGCCCGAGCTCGTCAGCGCGATGGCATCGACCTTGCCGGCGGTCATCTCGTCGATGGCGGTGAGGATGTTCGCATCGGCCGCCTTGGCGTCGTAGACGTAAGGCAGCACGGCATCGACCTCGGCACCGGCAGCCTTGATGGCGCCGATCAGCGCGGAATGATCCTTGTCGGGATAGAGCTGCAGCCCGAGCCGATGACCTTTCAGGTCGTAGCGACCCAGCAGTTCGGCGACGCCGTCCGAGGTCGGCTTCTCGGTCGTCACCTGCGCCTCGAGGCCGAGCTCGCGCAAGGCGCGACCGGGCTTGGGGCCGCGGGTGAACTTGCGGGCCTTGCCGAGCGCGGCCACGAACTCGGTTTCCACACCGATTCGCCGCACCACGGTCATCAGCCGCCGGAGTCCTTCGCCGGTCATCAGCACGAGATCGTCGAACGGCCTGTCGATGCAGCGGCGGATCCAGGCCTCGATCGGCGCCGGGTCCGGTGCGTCCTGGATCGTGAACATCGGACATTGCAGCACGTCCGCGCCCTGCTCGGCGAGCAGCCGCGAGAATTGCGCCTCCTCGCGGGTTTCCAGGATCAGGATGCGGTTGCCGGTCAGCCGGTCGGCCATGGCCATGCTCCACGAGGAGAGGTGATGTTTTGTTCATCCTGCCCCCTCGCCGAGCGTTGGCGCAAGGGCGCGGAGGGTGATAGAGCAGGGCGAGAGCCGGCCGCCAGGCCCGCCGCATCATTCATCCTTCTCATCTGCCGGTCCATCATCGCCATGTCCGACCACCAGTATGTCCTGACCCTGTCCTGCCCGGATCGTCCGGGGATCGTCTCGGCCGTTTCGACCTTCCTTGCCCATAACGGCCAGAACATTCTCGACGCCCAGCAGTTTGGTGATTTCGAGACGGGTCACTTCTTCATGCGCGTGGTGTTCACCGCTGCCGATCTCGCCGTCAACCTGCCGGCGCTGCAGACCGGCTTCGCGGCGATCGCCGAGCGCTTCGCGATGGACTGGCAGATGCGCGACCGCGCCGGCCAGCGTCGCGTCATGCTGCTGGTGTCGAAGTTCGACCATTGCCTGGTCGACATCCTCTATCGCTGGCGCACCCGCGACCTGTCGATGATCCCGACCGCGATCGTCTCCAACCATCCGCGCGAGACCTATGCCGGGCTCGATTTCGGCGACATCCCGTTCCACCACATGCCGGTCACCAAGGAGACCAAGCGCGACCAGGAGCAGGCGATCCTGAAGCTGGTCGACGACACCAAGACCGATCTCGTGGTGCTCGCCCGCTACATGCAGATCCTGTCGGACGAGATGTCGGCGAGCCTGTCCGGCCGCTGCATCAACATCCATCACTCGTTCCTGCCGGGCTTCAAGGGCGCCAAGCCGTATCACCAAGCCTATGAGCGCGGCGTCAAGCTGATCGGCGCGACGGCGCATTACGTCACCCGTGATCTCGACGAGGGCCCGATCATCGATCAGGACGTCGAGCGCATCAGCCACCGCGACACGCCGGAGGATCTCGTGCGCAAGGGCCGCGATATCGAGCGCCGCGTGCTGGCGCGGGCGATCCGCTATCACCTCGAGGATCGCGTCATCCTCAACGGCCGGAAGACGGTCGTCTTCATGGATTGATCGAAGCGCGGACGGAAGTCGCGGGCGGCCCAGCCGAAATCGCGGATCGCCGGCCGGGCGTCGAACGCCATGTCCTGAGTCATGCGCAGGCCCATCGCGACATTGGCCTCGGGGTACAGCGGCGCAATCAACGGAAACAGCCGGCGCCATGCCGCTGCGGGAATCGACGGCGTCCGCCGCCGCAGCCCGAGCCCGTCGAAGATCCGTCCGATCATCTCCCGGTAGGTGAGGGTCTCGCCGCCGCCCAGAGCATAGATCCGGTTGGCCGCGGGCGGGGGCGGCTGCCGCCGCCATCATTCCCGCGGCGAGGTCCTCGGCATGGACCGGCTGGCGCAGGCCGGTGCCGCCGCCGACCAGCGGCAGGACACGGAAGCGACGGATCAGGCTCGCCAGCAGCGTGACGTTGCGGTCCTGTCCTTCGCAGTAGATCAACGTCGGCCGCAGAATGGTCCAGCCGACGCCGCGCCGCTCGCAACCTTCGATGATCGCCTGCTCGGCATCGACCAGCGACTTGCAGGCGGCCCGCTCAGAGGCGATCTCGCTGCTGCCCTTGGTGAGCGCGCTGGTCGAGCTCAGAGCGACGACCCGCGCCACACCGGCCGCGAGCAGTTGCGGAAGTGCCGGTGCCAGCGAGGTCGCGTGCGTGGCGCAATACAATGTACCGGTCGCGGGAAGCCGGAGAGGCTCGGGGTCCGAAAGGTCTCCGCCGAGATGATCGACGTCGGACCGCCCAGGCGCTGAGCGGCAGACGCTCAAGGGACGTTCGCCCCGCGCCACGAGCTGGTCGAGCAGATGGCTGCCGACCAGGCCGTTGCCGCCGATCACGATGCTTTGGGGGTGATTGAGGTGTCTGCCCACGCCAGTCCGTCCGGCCGTTCTTACCGGGCTGGGTCAAGAGATGACGTGGCGGGATGTTCCTATCGCGGCTCAATCGGGTTGAAATCGCGGTCGCAGGAGCAGTGTCGGCAGCCTGTCAGCGGGCAGGGGTGGTCGCCTGCACCTTGGCGTCGGACTGCGTCTCCTTGTCGCGTTCGGCCGCCGGCAACTGCCGCTGCCGTTCGCGCTCCTGCATGAAGCGCGCATATTCGGGGGTGCCGGGCCTCGGCGGGGCGTCCGCCGGCAGACCGCCGGCCCAATGCGGCATCAGGTCGCCCATGCCGGCGCCGACCTTCTCGTTGATCGACGAGCAGCCGGCCAAAACCAGCGCAGCCCCGGCCAGCACGGTCATCGCGGCAAGCGATCTCGCGCCAAAGACAGTCCGAGCCGGCATTGAGGGAGCACCTTTCATTGTCGCCGCCGCGACCCTAGCGGCTTGCCATCAAATGGCAAAATTTGACCGTTCGAAGTCGGAGTAATATTATACCTTTAAAAGGCGGTGATCTATTCCGGAAACTTACCGTCCACGAACGCTCCCATGAACGCCATTGACAATACCGTGCCGAGTCCGCAGCGATGCGCGCGCGATATCGTGAAAGACATCGCACCGGTGAGACAGCAATGGACGGTGGACTTTCGGTCCTGATCCGACCAGGGAGGTGGTTTCAATGTTCGTGCGAAACAAGACACTGACGCTCGCTGCCAGTGCGGCCATGGCCGCGGCGCTCGCGTCCGGTGCGGCGCGGGCCGAGGACGTGTTCAAGATCGGCCTGATCGTGCCGATGACCGGCGGCCAGGCGTCGACCGGCAAGCAGATCGACAACGCCATCAAGCTGTACATGCAGCAGAATGGCGACACGGTTGCGGGCAAGAAGATCCAGGTCATCCTCAAGGACGACGCGGCGCTGCCGGACAACACCAAGCGTCTCGCGCAGGAGTTGATCGTCAACGACAAGGTCAACGTGATCGCCGGCTTCGGCGTGACGCCGGCCGCCTTCGCCGCCGCGCCGCTCGCCACGCAGGGCAAGATCCCCGAGGTCGTGATGGCCGCCGGCACCTCGATCATCACCGAGAAGTCGCCCTATATCGTCCGCACCAGCTTCACCCTGCCGCAGTCCTCGACCATCATCGGCGACTGGGCGGTCAAGAACGGCATCAAGAAGGTCGCGACGCTGACCTCGGACTACGCGCCGGGCAACGACGCGCTGGCCTCGTTCAAAGAGCGCTTCACCGCCGGTGGCGGCGAGATCGTCGAGGAAGTCAAGGTGCCGCTGCAGAACCCGGACTTCGCGCCGTTCCTGCAGCGCATGAAGGACGCCAAGCCGGACGCGATGTTCGTGTTCGTCCCGGCAGGCCAGGGCGGCAACTTCATGAAGCAATATGCCGAGCGCGGCCTCGACAAGAGCGGCATCAAGGTCATCGGCCCGGGCGATGTGACCGACGACGACCTGCTCAACGACATGGGCGACGCCGTGCTCGGCGCGGTGACCGCCCATATCTATTCGGCGGCGCATCCGTCGGCGAAGAACAAGGAGTTCGTCGCGGCCTACAAGAAGGCCTTCAACAGCCGTCCCGGCTTCATGGCGGTCGGCGGTTATGACGGCATCCACCTGATCTACGAGGCGCTGAAGAAGGCCGACGGCAAGACCGACGGCGATTCACTGCTCGCGGCAATGAAGGGCATGGCCTGGGAGAGCCCGCGCGGCCCGATCTCGATCGACCCGGAGACGCGCGACATCGTCCAGAACGTCTACATTCGCAAGGTCGAGAAGGTCGACGGCGAGCTCTACAACGTCGAGTTCCAGACCTTCGAAGCCGTCAAGGATCCGGGCAAGGCGAAGAAGTGACGCTGCTTCAGCAGCGTCATCCCTGGGCGTCGGCGCAAAGCGCCGGCGAACCCGGGATCTCGACATGACGGAAGAGATTCCGGGTTCAGCGCGCCGCGCTGCCCCGGAATGACGATCTCCAACCCGGTTCGCTCCCTTCTCATGACCGCCATCCTCACCAACCTGTTCGACGGCGTCGCCTATGGCATGCTGCTGTTCGTGCTGGCCTGCGGGCTCGCCGTGACGCTCGGCCTGATGAACTTCGTCAATCTGGCGCACGGCGCCTTCGCCATGGCCGGCGGCTATGTCTGCGCCGTGCTCGTCAACCGGATCGGCTGGCCGTTCTTCGCCGCGCTGCCGCTGGCCTTCGTCGCCAGCGCGATGATCGGTGCGGTGCTGGAGCGGACGCTGTACCAGCATCTCTACGCGCGCAGCCATCTCGATCAGGTGCTGTTCTCGATCGGGCTGGTGTTCATGACGGTGGCCACCGTCGACTACATCATGGGCTCGTCGCGTATCTTCATCAAGCTGCCCGACGTGCTGCAGGGCCAGTTCGACATTTTCGGCGTCGGCATCGGCCGCTACCGGCTGATGATCATCGTGATCTGCGGACTGCTCACGGTCGGCCTGCAGCTCGTGCTGTCCAAGACACGGTTTGGCAGCCGGCTGCGCGCCGCGGTCGATGATCCGCGCGCCGCCAGCGGCCTCGGCATCAACGTGCCGCAGGTGTTCGCCTTCACCTTCGCGTTCGGCTGCGGCCTCGCCGGCCTCGGCGGCGCGCTCAGCGCCGAGATCCTCGGCCTCGACCCGTATTTCCCGCTCAAGTTCATGATCTACTTCCTGATCGTGGTCACCGTCGGCGGCTCGTCCTCGATCACCGGCCCGTTCCTGGCCTCGCTGCTGCTCGGCATCGGCGACGTCGCCGGCAAATACTACGTGCCGAAGCTCGGCCCCTTCGTCATCTACACCATAATGATCGTGATCCTGATCTGGCGCCCGAACGGCCTGTTCGGTCGCACGGCGACGCGGTGAGGATCGCATGACCACGAATGCACAAACCGAAGTCGGCTTCCACGCCAGGCAGCATGGCCGCTGGCACTGGAGCGAGTTCGCCTTCTGGATCGTCGTGCTGGCGGTCGGCCTCGCCTTTCCGTCGCGCTACCTGATCATGACCGAGATCCTGCGGCTGGCGCTGTTCGCGCTGTCGCTCGATCTGATCCTCGGCTATGCCGGCATCGTCTCGCTCGGCCACGCCGCCTTCTTCGGCGTCGGTGCCTATTGCGCCGGGCTGCTCTCGGTGCACGGGATCATCAACGAGCCGGTGCTGGCGCTGATCGTGGCCGGCCTTGCCGCAACGGTGCTCGGCTTCGCCACCAGCTTCCTCGTCATCCGCGGCGTCGACCTGACGCGGCTGATGGTGACCCTCGGCATCGCGCTGCTGATGGAAGCGCTCGCCGAGCGCTTCTCCAACATCACCGGCGGCACCGACGGCCTGCAGGGGATCGACATCCAGCCGATCTTCGGCGTGTTCGCCTTCGACATGTTCGGCAGGACCGGCTTCTTCTATTCGCTGGCGGTGCTGTTCGTGCTGTTCCTGCTGGCGCGGATCATCGTGCACTCGCCGTTCGGCCTGTCGCTGCGCGCGATCAAGAACAACCCGCTGCGTGCCTCGGCCATCGGCATTCCCGTCAACAAGCGGCTGATCGCGATCTATACCGTCGCGGCATTCTATGCCGGCATTGCCGGGGCGCTGTTCACGCAGACGACGGCGCTCGCCTCGCTCGACGTGTTCGCGTTCGAGCGCTCCGCCGATCTCGTGCTGCTGCTGGTCATCGGCGGCTCCGGCTATCTCTATGGCGGCCTGATCGGCGCGGCCGTGTTTCGGATGCTGCAGGAACTTTTCCAGTGGATCACGCCGCAATACTGGATGTTCTGGATCGGCCTCGTGCTGGTGGTCATCGTGATGGTCGGCCGCCACCGCATCCACGCCTATGCGCTGTGGCTGCCCAATCTGATCCTCAAGCAGATCGCTGGCCGCAAGGCCGCGGTGGTCCTCACCGACAACGAGGCGCCATGACCTACGCACTGGAAACGCGCGGCCTCGACAAGCATTTCGGCGGCCTCCACGTCACGCGCAATCTGTCGCTGCAGATCAGGCCCGGCGCGCGGCATGCGCTGATCGGCCCGAACGGCGCCGGCAAGACCACTGTGATCAATCAGCTGACCGGCGTGCTCGAGCCGAGCGCGGGGCGCATCCTGCTCGAGGGCCAGGACATCACCGATCTGCCGGTGCACAAGCGCGTGCTGCGCGGCCTGTCGCGCACCTTCCAGATCAACCAGCTCTATCCGGACCTGACCCCGCTCGAGACCATCGGGCTTGCGGTGTCGGAGCGGCTCGGCGGCGGCGGCAACTGGTGGCGACGCATGGGCACGCGCGACGACATCAATGCCGAAATCGCCGACACCCTGGAGCGCTTCCGCCTGCTCGACGTGATGAACGACCGCACCTCGACGCTTCCCTATGGCAAGCAGCGCCTGCTGGAGATCGCGGTCGCGATCGCCGCCAAGCCGCGCGTGCTGCTGCTCGACGAGCCTGCCGCCGGCGTGCCCGAGGGCGAGCGCAAGGACATCCTTGCCGCCGTCGCCGCGCTGCCGCGCGACGTGACGGTGCTGTTGATCGAGCACGACATGGATCTCGTCTTCTCCTTCGCCGACCGCATCTCGGTCCTGGTCTCCGGTGCGCTGCTGGTCGAGGGCGCCCCCGACGAGGTCGCGCGCGATCCGCAGGTGAAGGCGGTCTATCTCGGCGAGGCCGCGTGATGACCGATCTGCTTTCAATCGAGAACCTCCGCGCCGGCTACGGCCAGGCGGTCGTGCTGCCGAACATGTCCTTGAAGCTGCCGGAAGGTCAGGTGCTGGCGCTGCTCGGCCGCAACGGCACCGGCAAGACCACGCTGATCAACTCCATCGTCGGCGTCACCCGCCGCTTCCAGGGCAGGCTCGCATTGGCCGGTACCGACATCACCGGCTTGCGCGCCGATCAGCGCGCCCGCGCCGGGATCGGCTGGGTGCCGCAGGAGCGCAACATCTTCCGTTCGCTGACGGTCGAGGAGAACATGACCGCGGTGGCGCAGCCCGGGCCGTGGACCATCGAGCGCGTCTACCAGATGTTTCCGCGGCTCAAGGAGCGGCGCAACAATTTC
>NZ_CAFJ01000307.1 GCF_000239795.1 Bradyrhizobium sp. STM 3809
GCACGTCGCCCACCGAGGCCACGCTCTTGCCGGCGACCTCTAGGATCACGTCGCCTTCCTTGAAGCCGCGGTCGGCCGCGGCGCTCTTCGGATCGACCTGGGTGACGATGACGCCGTCCTTGCCGGCGCCGGCCACGCTCGACGCCGGAGCGACGGTCATGCCGAGCTTCGGCACGTCGGCGCCGCGGGTCGGGTTGGCGTTGTCGTTGTCGGTATCGGCCTTGGCCTCGACCGTGTTCGGCAGCTTGCCGAGCGTCAGGTTGATGGTCTTTTCCTGGCCCTTCGACAGCACGTTCAGCTTCACCGCCGTGCCCGGCGAAATGCCGCCGATGGTGCGGGCGAGCTCACGCGCGTCCTTCACCGGCTCGCCGTTCACCGACGTGATGACGTCGCCGGACTGGATGCCCGCCTTCGCCGCCGGGCCATTGGCCTGCGGCTCGGCGACCAGCGCGCCCTCGGCCTTCTTCATGCCGAGGCTGTCGGCGATGTCCTGCGTCACCGGCTGGATCTGCACGCCGATCCAGCCGCGGCTGACCGAGCCGTTGTCCTTGAGCTGCGCGATCACGCTCTTCACCGTCGAGGCTGGGATCGAGAACGCGATGCCGACGCTGCCGCCGGACGGCGAGTAGATCGCGGTGTTGACGCCGACGACGTTGCCGTCGACATCGAACGCCGGGCCGCCGGAGTTGCCCTTGTTCACGGGCGCGTCGATCTGGATGAAATCGTCATACGGGCCGTTGCCGATGTCGCGGCCGACCGCCGAGACGATGCCGGCCGTCACCGTGCCGCCGAGGCCGAACGGATTGCCGACCGCCAGCACCCAGTCGCCGATGCGCGGCTTGCCGTCGGCCAGCTTGGCGAACGGGAAGTTCGAGCCGCCCTCGACCTTGATCAGCGCCAGGTCGGTGCGCTGGTCGGTGCCGATCACCTTGGCGCTGTAGGTCTTGCCGTCGTCGGTCGTCACCTCGACCTTGTTGGCGCCGTCGACGACGTGGTTGTTGGTCACGGCATAGCCGTCGGCGGAGATGAAGAAGCCGGAGCCCTGCCCGGTGATGGCGCGACCGCCACCACGGCCGCCGCGGCCCGGCATGCCGGGGATGCCGTTCTCACCGCCGAAGCGGCGGAAGAAGCGCTCCATCGGCGAGCCCGGCTGGAACGGCGTGTCGTCGTCGCTGTCGTCCTTGGCGACCTTCTCGGCAATGTTGACCTTGACCGAAATCACCGACGGCTTCACCCGCTCCACGATGTCGGCGAAGCCGACCGGGCGCGCGACCTTGCTGACCTCGTTGGCGACCTGCGCATGCGCCGAGGTCGAGAACAGGTTCAGCGGCGTGCCCTGCGGCGACAGCCCATAGGCGGCGACGCCGAGGCCCGCGACCACGGAGGCCATCAGCGCGAACTTTCGCGCCGAGAACAGTCCGCGGCGGGGCTTCTGAGTGGATGGAAGCGAGGACAGGTCGGTCGGACGGTCAGTCATACGGTTTTCTCCGCAAGTGATTTTGGTCAAGGTCTAAAACGTGTGTCCCGGGCTGTTCGCCCCGTTCGCCAGTGAAGATGGGACTTGCCGCCTTACGGCGTGCTGGCTGCGGCGTTAAACTTCTGTAATGGACGGACATGGCGACTGCGGCGGAATGGCGCAGATCGCAGAACGCGACCGGAAAATCTTGTATATGCAAGGGCTTACCGAACCCCCGGCCGCCCGACGCTGGCCATCTCTGTGGCCATTCCGACAAAAGTCGTACCCCCCGCCGGGCGGGCTGGCCGCAGGCATAACCCGCCACCCCTCCCACAGCCCCGGCGCGCGTGACCGCGTAGCCCGCATGAGCGCAGCGACATGCGGGTTCACCGTCCCTGCCCCTGTCGCGCAACCTCCCACCCCACCCTCATTTGTCATTCCCCGCGAAGGCGGGGGATCCAGTACGCCGCGGCCTCTCGATTGAACCACGGAGATCGCGGCGTACTGGATCCTCCGCTCTCGCGGAGCATGACAGCGGAGTGTGTGGCACACCGCCTGCCCCACACTCCGTCATTGCGAGCGCAGCGAAGCAATCCAGGATGGTGGGCGGGACCCTGGATTGCTTCGCTTCGCTCGCAATGACGCGCGGAGACATCACGATCCACATTTCAAACAGCCTTTGGAGACCTCTAGCTAACAGCGGCCGGAGACACCCAACACTCAGCCGCGCGCGGACGTCCCCGCGACGCATCCCGCGCCCGAGTCATGCCCGTCGAACTCGCACCCTCTCACAGAGGGCACAGGGAAGGCCGGGCGCTGGCCGCGCCCGTGGCCCGCCTGCAAACAAGAAAGCAGGCGGCAGTCACCACAGGTCTGGCCGAACACACCCGGCCCTCCCTGCGCGATGGTGTTAACATTTATACGTGCTCTCCCCGGGGACCGGCTCATTGACCCGGTCGCCGGCGGATCATCACCACCGGCTTGGCCTCGGCACCGGGAGGCCAGGACGACACGATTTCCTGTCCGCGGTCAGCTGTTCGTCGGCGAGGCCGAAACCCCGCATGCAGCCGCCCGCATCCATCGCATTCCGCAACCCGCGTCCGTGACGATCGCGATACGCTCCCTCAGCGGTGCGGAACGCGGCGGAGGATACGGGTGATTTGGGGTGGGAGGCAAGAGGATTTTTGATTTTCGGAAAGATCAGGCAACTTTTCTGAAGGACAACAGCAAGCGTAGCCCGGATGAGCGCAGCGATATCCGGGTTCATCTCTGGAGTTCGTGTGAACCCGGATGTCGCTGCGCTCATCCGGGCTACGCGATTGCGCATGTCGTGCGAGCGGCCTCCACATCCAACGCCGTCGTCCCCGGCGAACGCCGGGATCCATACTCCGCAGCGGTCGTTGTTAGAGACGACTGGTCGGACATCTCGTCCGATCACATCTCCCTGGGGTAATGGGTCCCGGCGTTCGCCGGGACGACGACTGCGGGCTCGGCGATGTATTCGCAACATGGCGCGCGCAACGTAGGGCGGCTTAGCCGCAAGGCGTAAGCCGCCGCGCGGCGGACTCCGTGGGGATGGCGGATTACGCTGCGCTAAACCTACTACGTCAGAAAGGG
>NZ_CAFJ01000306.1 GCF_000239795.1 Bradyrhizobium sp. STM 3809
AGCAGTCGTCAAATGCGCTAGCCCTCCTCCTGCAGAAGAGGAGGGCTGAGATGCGAAAGCAGCGAAGTCAGAGAGGCCTGCGACTAATCCTCGTCGTCCCAGCCCGCCCGGCCGTAGCCGGAGTGGTCGCACGGGCGGTAGCGGTGGGCCGGCACGTAGCTGTAGCGCTCGTAGCCGTAGCCGTCATACGCCGCGTCGCGGTAGTGGGAGCGGTAGACCGGCGCATGCTCGTACGCCTGCGCTTCCGACGCCGCCGCCAGCGCGCCGCCGATGAGAGCGCCGGCCACCAGGCCGCCGAACAGCGCCGCATTGCGGCCGTCATGCGCCTGGGCCGGCGCCGCGCCGGCGAGCAGGGTGGCGGTCACGGCAAGCGCGGCGACGCCGCCAGCGAGAGATGTCTTCAGCGAAACCATGGTCCCCTCCATTGGGAAGTGTGGTGACGATGGAGGTTCTACAGCGCGCGCTTTGAAGCCACCCTGAATGCGACGTTGTCGGCCGTTCACTTTGGCGATTGACTTGGGGGGCTGCACAACGCTCATGGTGCTTCAGGCTAAGCTGCCTGCCCGAAAAAAGGTGTCGTCCCGGCGAACGCCGGGACCCATACCGCGTGATGCATCCGTCGTCCGCGGTGGCTGACACCGAGCGAAACAACAGCGCCCTGTGGCTATGGGTCCCGGCGTTCGCCGGGACGACAGCGGAGATCTGCGAAACGCCAGCGACTCGCAGGGCAGTGTATTCGAAAAAAAATAAATAACTTGCGATTTTTCGAAACTCATGGTTCACTCCCCCCATCCCGTCCCGAGCCGAGCCGAGGGGCGTAGCGCGCGATCGTCACGACACGCGGGGCGGGGAGCGGTGGCCGCGATCATGCCGCAGCGTGAGCGAAAGCTCGTGCGGACGAACGGCATGGCGCGGACGTGAAGTCGTGTGGTCCTGGCCTCCCGGTGCCGAGGTCAAGTGCGCGACGAGGGCTTTGCCCTCGCGCGGACGACGGGGTCAATCAGCCGGTCCCCGAGGAGAGCGCGAGATAAGCGTGAAAACCATCGCGCAGGGAAGGCCGGGTTTGGCTCGGCTGCACCTGTGGTACCTGCCGCCTGCATTTTTGTTAGCAGGCGGGCCGCAGGCGTCAGTCGGCGCCTGGCCTTCCCTGCGCCCTCTGCACGAGAGGGTGAACGATGGGCAAGCCCCGGGCGCGAATTCGCCGCGGGAATGCCGCATCATGTCATTTGCGTTTGCGTCGATGCGACTTACGATGCGGCCTGCGCGCTTGTTGTCGTTGTTGCCAGGCGCCGCTCATTTTGCATTGCACAACACGATGTCGGGCGCCGCTTATTGACTCCTGGCAAGATCGTTATAAAACATAACTATTCTGAACAGGACACAATCGAACGATGGGAAACGCCGACTCCGCCACGCCAGCGGGCGATCCGTCTCTGCTGCAGATCGAACAGCAGGGCGCCGTCCTGACCATCGGGCTCAACCGCCCGG
>NZ_CAFJ01000305.1 GCF_000239795.1 Bradyrhizobium sp. STM 3809
TTGCAAACCCGACATCGGAATGCCTCGCAAGATTTGACGGTGCGGTGCGCTGTCCGAAATGACACAACAAACGCAGGCTTCCGGCGGCGAAATGCCCCGGAACGAGTTTTGCTAGATGCTCCTCCGCAGCCTTGCGGCCAGGGATCTTGCGAAGATTTTGAGGAGGATGCGATGCAGATCGGAGTTGAAACGGCGAAAGCGGTGGACCAGCGGCGCGTGTTCGTGATCGATGATGACGAGATCACCCGCGCGGCCCTGCAGTTCATGCTGCACGATGAGATCGAGACTCATGAGCTGGCGACGCCCGAAGAAGCTTATGAGAAGGGCGTCGACTGGCTGGCGCCGAACGTGGTGTTGCTGGGCGTCTCCTTCCTGAAGCAGCGTGGGCCCGAGCTGGTCCGCGAGATCGCCGCCAAATTCAAGGGCGTTCGGATCCTGATCGTGACCGCGAAGGCCGACGAGGCGATCGCCATCGAGGGCCTCAAGGCCGGCGCGCATGGCGCGGTGGTCAAGCCGCTCACCATCGAGTCGGTGCGCAAGAAGGTCGACACCATTCTCGGCCGCGCCGGCGGCGCGCAGCTGGTGCAGCTCGGCGGGTTCTGACGTGACAACCGTCGTGTTCTACGAGAAGCCGGGCTGCGGCACCAACGCCCGGCAGAAGCTGATGCTGACGCGCGCCGGCCATGAGGTCGAGGCCAGGAATCTCCTGACCGAACCGTGGACCGGCGAGCGGCTGCGCGCCTACTTCGCGGGAACGCCGGTGTGGTCCTGGTTCAACCCGGCCTCGCCGCGCGTCAAGTCGGGCGAGATCGAGCCGGAGGCGATCGAGGCCGTCGCCGCGATCGACCTGATGCTGGAAGATCCGCTGCTGATCCGCCGTCCGCTGATCGAGGCTGGCGGCCAGCGCTGCGCCGGCTTCGATCGCGAGCCGGTGCTGTCGCTGCTGCAGCGGGAGGACGACCTCGACGACGTCCAGGGCTGCACGCGCCCCGAAGCATCGCCCTGCCCGGAGCCGCGCTGAGCGGCTCCGGCTGTCACTTCAGCGCTTCAGCACCATCACCAGGCGATCGACGCGCTTCCCCTGCTTGAAGTGGGATTCGACGATCTCGTCGATATCCTCGGGCTTGGTCGGGTGGTACCAGATGCCGTCGGGATAGACCACCATCATCGGTCCGGCGCTGCAGAAGCCGAAACAGCCGGCCGCGGTCACACCGACATCCGTCAGCCTTTGCGCCTCGATGGTCTTGGTCAGCCGGTCCCACAATGGCTGCACCCCGAGCGCGCCGCAGCTGCCGCGCGGGTGGCCCGGCGGGCGCTGCGTCAGGCAGACGAAGGCGTGATATTTGTAGAGCTGCGGAATCTCGAAATCGTCATCCGCCTCCGCGACACTGCCGTCGCTCATGACGCGGCCGCCTTGATGCCCTTGTCGGCCAGCAACGTCGCGAGCTCGCCGGCCTGGAACATCTCACGCACGATGTCGCAGCCGCCGACGAACTCACCCTTCACATAGAGCTGCGGAATCGTCGGCCAGTTGGAGAACTCCTTGATGCCCTCGCGGATGAAGGGATCGGCCAGCACGTTGACGCTCTCATACGGCACGTCGAGCTTGGCAAGGATCTGCGCCACGGCGGCGGAGAAGCCGCATTGCGGCGCCGCCGGCACGCCCTTCATGAAGAGAACGATGTCATTGCTGTCGATCAGCTTCTGAATGCGTTCGGATGTCGACATTTATATTGTCCTTTCGTCCCTGGAGGTGTCGCGGCAGCGATCATTTCGGCAACGACGTCTCGAGCGCCAGCGCATGCAGCACGCCGCCCATCTGGCCCTTGAGCGCCGAATAGACCATCTGATGCTGCTGCACCCGGCTCTTCCCCGCGAAAGCCTGCGAGGTGACGCGTGCCGAATAATGGTCGCCGTCACCGGCCAGATCCTCGA
Organism: Bradyrhizobium sp. STM 3809; assembly: GCF_000239795.1. Taxonomy (GTDB): domain Bacteria; phylum Pseudomonadota; class Alphaproteobacteria; order Rhizobiales; family Xanthobacteraceae; genus Bradyrhizobium. The sequence continues at coordinate 1,936 of NZ_CAFJ01000305.1, forward strand.
TCACGACGACGGCATCCGGGAACGCCTCCTTGATCAGACGCTCGATATCCGTTGCCGCCATCGCCATCGCTGTGTCTCCCGCTGGGTTGATGATGGCGTCATGCAAGCTCCGAACCAGTCATTTGCGGCTGTCCGATTGACGAGGGGGACAGCATTTGAGCTGACAACGAACAGCCCGGCGTCGGCTTTGCGACACGGACGACGACGTCACGCGCGTCCGGCGTACAAAATCCAACATCGCCTCGCGTTTTCGCCGGCTTTGCCGCGATGCTGGCCTCCGCTGCACCACCGCAAAAGCGGTCCGCGTCTTGCAATGATTTGATCGAGGTCAATGCAGATGCTCGAACTCGTCAGCGAACCCGACACGATCAACTTCGGCGATCTGCCCGAGGAGATCGACGCGCTGCTGCGGCAGGGCGTGGCGGCCTATCGCCGCGACCACGCCCGCGCCGACCGGCTGTTCCGCCAGGCGCTGGCAGCTGCCCCGCAGGAGCTGCCGACCTATTTCTGCCTCTACAAGATTCACACCTATCAAGGCCATCTCGACGAGGCCAAGGCGGTGGCCGAGCTCGGCCTTGCCGAAGCCGCGCGCCAAGCCGGCTGGTCGTCGGATTGGCGGCAATGGGTGCCGCATGATCCGCTGCCCGACGGCGCCGGCCGCTTCGCGCTGTACACGCTGAAGGCACTGGCCTTCATCCATCTGCGCAAGAACGATCCCGACAGCGCGGCCGAGATGCTGGCCGCGCTGCGCCGGCTCGATCCCTCCGGCGCGGTCGGATGGCCGGTCGTCGCCGCGCTCGCCGACGGGCTGGGCGCGGAGTGAGGCCCAGCCATGCAGCATCCCCAGCGCAAATTCGACATCACCCCGAACGACCATCCCCCGGTGCGAACCAGGACCATGAGAGGAACCCACGCATGATGAGCATGCACGCCGCTCCCCCTCCTTCCCCGTCGCAGAGCCCGCTGGCGACCGGCTCCCAGGATGCCGCCGAGAGCGTGATCGCCGCGCTGCGGACAGTGTACGATCCGGAGATTCCGGTGAACGTCTACGACCTCGGCCTGGTCTATCGCATCGCGCATGAAGGCGGCGGCGCGGTCGAGATCGACATGACGCTCACGGCGCCCGGCTGCCCGGTCGCGAGCGAGATCGTCCGCATGGTCGAGGACGCGGTGCAGGCCGTCGACGGCGTCGTCTCCGTCAAGGTCACGCTGGTGTTCGAGCCGCCTTGGGACAAGTCACGCATGTCGGAAGAGACCGCCCTGGAGCTGGGCTTGTTGTAACGCGCGCCGACAAAGCAGGAGCATCACATGGCTACCGAGAGCACCATCAAGCTCACCGCCAACGATGGACATACGTTCCAGGCGTTTCGTGCCGATCCGGCCGACACGCCCAAGGGCGCCATCGTCGTGCTGCCGGACGGCAATGGCAGCAGCAAGGTCCGCAAGGTCGCGGATGCGTTCGCCGCGAGCGGCTATGTCGTGATCGCGCCGGAGCTGTCACCGCCGGCGGCCGTCGAGGCTCCGGCAGACGGCGAGGCGCCGGCCGCCGCACCGGACCCGGTGGCCCCTCTGCTCGCCGAGATCCAGTCGACCGTCGACAGCGTCAAGGATTGCGGCAAGGTGGCCGTGGTCGGCTACGGCGCCGGCGGCGGCCTCGCCTACAGCGCAGCAAACCGCGTGTCGGGGCTTGCCTGCGCCGTCAGCTACTACGCGACCGGCGTGGTCGACGCCGCCGGCGCCAAGCGCAAGGTGCCGACCCTGCTGCACTTCGGCGAAGCCGATCCGGTCGTGCCGTTCCCGGCCGTGAGCATGTTCCGCGCCCATCATCCCGAGGTCAGCGCCTTCTCCTATCCCAATGCCGCCCACGACTTCGACGCCGAGGGCGATACTTACGATGAGACGGCGACCGCGCTCGCGCAGGAGCGAACGCTCGCCTGGATCTCGCAATATGTCGTCGGCCAGCCGCCGATCACGCTGAAGAATGCCGGCGCCTACGCGCTCGCCAAGGTCGACAAGAAAAAGAAGAAAAAGGCCGACGACGACATGGGCCCGCCGGCCGATTGACACCCGATGGAGCAAGCGTCGCGATGCAGCCGACCACCATCCTGATCGACGAACGGCCGCGCTGCGTGGTGCGGCCCAACGACACCAAGGACCTCAACCGCTTCATCCGCAACGGCAAGCCCTATCTGCTCGCCGAAGCACCCGATGGCAAGATCACCCACCGCAACGCCAGCGACGCCGAGCTGACGCAATGGCAGAACGCACTGGCCCTGCACCGCGCCTGGGGCGGCGACGACGAGAACTTTTTCGGCGTGCCGTTGTATTAGTTGAGGTCCCGTAGGGTGGGCAAAGGCGCCACCGACGGTGATGATTAACACCGCTCGATATGCGCCGTGCCCACCATTCCAACGGCGGTATCTGCGAATCTAGCGGCCGGTGGGCACGCTTCGCTTCGCTTTGCCCACCCTACGCCTCGCATCTCCGTCATTGCGAGCGAAGCGAAGCAATCCAGGGGCTAAACTGCACATCGTCTGTGTTGCCCCTGGATCGCTTCGCTGACGCTCGCGATGACGACTACGATTCACGCTCCGCTTCATGCTCGCGCAGGCGGGCATCCAGTACGCCGCGGCCTCTCGGTGGACTCACGGACGCCGCGGCGTACTGGATCGCCCGGTCAAGCCGGGCGCTGACGCCGTGGCGCGGCGACACTTTCCACCATCGTCATTGTAAGCGGCCGCGTAGCCAAGCAATCCAGAGTCCCGCGACGACTCTGGATTGCTTCGTCGCCTTCGGCTCCTCGCAATGACGCCTGAGACGATGACCGAATTCACGGGCGCGCGGCGCGCGCGTCATGCGGATTGCCGGCCTGGTTGCGCATCCAGTCGGCGAGCTTGGTCATCGCGGCATCGACGTCCTGGCGGGCCGCCACATCCGCCACGGTCTCCTCCAGCGCGCCGCGCATGCACAGCAGCCAGGCGTCGCGCTCGGCGTTGCCGATCGGAAAACCCATGTGGCGCTGGCGCAGGCGCGGGTGGCCCTTCTCGGGGGAGTACAGTTTCGGGCCGCCGAGCCATTCCGAAAGATAGCGCTTCAGGATGACCTTGATCGGCCCGAGGTTCGTGCCGTGCATGTCGCGGATCGTCTTGGCCTCGGGCAGCGTATCCATGCGGTGGTAGAACGACTCGACCAGGCGGTCGACCACGACGGCGCCGCCAATCCGCTCATAGGGCGTGATCACCGGCCCTGCCGCCGACGTCTCAGTCTGTGTCGTGCCTGCGTCCGCCATCGATCCGTTCCGTCTCTATTCGTCCAAGCTCGGCTGCAGGATCACCTCGGCCGGCGCGCCGGGTCCCTGCTCGGCCACGAGCTCCAACGCGTCGACCCGCGACAATCCGGCGCCCGAGTCCATCAGCACGATAGCGTCCTTGGGCATGCTGGCAAGAGCCTCGATCAGCTTGGCGACGGTCACGGGGACTCCCTCATGCGGCATCCTGGCCGGCGACAGCAGCGCCGGTTTCGTCGAAATGTAGCGTCACCGGGTCCTCGTCGAGCATGACGATCTCGGCGCTGCGCAAGGCCCCATTGGCATGATAGTTGTAGCGGTGCGTCAACTCGATCTCGCCATAGACCACCTTCTCGAATCCGGTCAGCGCTCCCGCGGCATTGAAATAGCCGCGGATGAACGTGTTACGATTCGAGAGCTGCTCCGGCGCGATCGGCGTCACCAGCCGCAGCGGCAGCTTGACGCCCGTATACGAGACAAAGAACTGGCAGTCCTGTCCTGTACCCGTCATCGCGCTGCCGCTTCGCTCATGGTCGAAGACGCAGCCGTCAGGCTGCGGTCTTCAAGGCCTCGATCTGGTCGCGCGTCGTCTTGAACACGCCGCGGCCGCCGGCGAAGGTCTGATAGGCCTTCAGGCCGATCGCCTCGCTGAGCTTGTTGAACCATTGCTGCGGCGTCAAGGACGCCGGCCGCTCGCTGATCTCGGCGACGGTGCCATCCGGGGCGAAGCGAACGTGAAGCGTGATGTTGTCCATGTGATCCTCCTGTTACAGACCTGACGAGAAGCCGAGCAGCTCGATCTTGACGTTCTCGGTGCCGAGGATCGTCGCCTGGCACGCGAGGCGGGACTTGGAGCCGACACCGACGATCGTGTCCAGCTTCTCGTTCTCGAGCTTGCTGACCTTCGAAACGCCCTTGCGTCCCTCCTGCAGGAAGATGTGGCACGAGCCGCACTTGGCCTGTCCCTCACACTTGTGCGGGATCTCGACCTCGGCCACGAGCAGCGCCGCGAGAATGGTGGTGCCCTCGCCCACCTCGATCGTCTTTCCAGAGGGCATGACCGTCAGAGTTGCCATTGGATGTCTCCTTTGCTGGTTGGCTCATTTACGTTCAGTAGATCGCCGCGCCCGCTCCGACATTGACCGACGCGTCCTTCATTGTCGCGACGATGAAGGCGATCTGGTCGGTGGTCAGATGGACGTGGAACGGTAGCGCCACGACGCGATCGGCAACCTTCTCGGTCACCAGACAGTCGCCGCGGCGGTAGCCCAGGTCGAAATAGTGCCGCTGCAAATGCAGCGGATTGGAATAGGCCACGGCCTCGACCTGCTCGACGCGGAGGTCTTCCACGATCGAGTCGCGGCTGGACTTCGAGAACCGCGTCCCCAGATGCACCTGGTACAAAAACCAGTTCACCTCGGTGACGTCAGGCCCGACATAGGGATCCTTGATGCCCTCGAACGACTGCACCTGGCTGTAATAGATCTGCTCGATCAACCGGCGGCGCTCAAGGATCTCGTCGATCCGCTTGAGCTGCGCGAGCCCCAGTGCTGCTGTGACGTCGCTCATGACCGCCTGGTGCGACGGCGTGCCGCTGACCACGACCGAGCTCCGCTCGTCGAGCCGGTGCGAGCGGTGGCGCCGCACGGCGACCGCGATATCGACGTCATCCGTGACGACCATGCCGCCCTCGCCGCAGGTCAGCGCAAACGGCTGCGAGAAGTCGAACACCGAGGCCGCGCCGAACGTGCCGACCAGCGCGCCCTTGTATTTCGAGCCGATCGCCTCGGTCGAATCCTCGAGCAGCGTCAGACCGTGCGTCTTGGCGATGGCCTGCAGCTCCGACCATTTGGCCGGATGGCCATTGGTGTTGCCGGCCAGGATCGCCTTGGTCTTGCCCGTGATCCGCGCCTCGACCTTGCCCGGCGCCAGCGTGCCCGAGTAATAGTCGATGTCGGCAAAGACAGGCTTGGCGCCGACGATGCTGATCGCATGCGCGACCTCGCGAAACGAATAGGACGACGCGATCACCTCGTCACCGGGACCGATCCCCAAGCCCTTCAGGACGAGGACGAGGCCAAGTGTTCCGCTCGGGACGGCAACGGCGTATTTGCGCCCGAGATAGGCGGCGAACGCCGCCTCGAACTCCTCGACCAGCGGCCCGTGAGACAGTCGCGGTGAACGCAACGCCGCGTCTACGGCCGCGATCTCCGCCGTCGTGATGTCCGGATCGGACAGCGGGATAAAGCTGGCTTCGACCGGCGTCAGCTCGGCCTCGTCCTGCTCCTGCCGGTCGGCGTCATGCACCAGATAGGGCTTGGTCATGATCAGCTCCGCTTGGCCAGGATCAGGCCGGTGGCTTTGGCCGGATCATCGGTCACACCAGCGCAATGCTCGCTGGCATCGAGCAGATGCAGGTCGAATGCCGCATAGCTGCGGAACGGCGCCTCCGTCACATCCGAGGCGTCGCAGCGGGTCAGAACCAGCTTGGGAAAGCGCCGGCGCAATTCACCAAACGCGGTGCTCCCGGCGTCAGGTTGCTCGAGGACCTGTGCGATCTCATTCAGTTCCTGCTCGGCCAATGCCATCTCACCCGTCCTCCTCGTTACTGCCAGAAGATCCGCTCGGGATCGGCGTTCAGCTCGTCGACCGCCGCGGTCAACCGCTGGTGCACGCTGTGCAGCTCCCAGATCCCTTTCGCGTGATCTCTCCAGAACAGCTTCCACATCGTCTTCGCGGGATCATGACGCAGCAGCGCCACGTCGATCACTCCTCCGTCCTTGTCGATGTTGCGCGAGCAGCACGGACTGCGGACCTGATAACCATCATCGACCGGCGACACCGTCGGCTCGACGTAGCGGTAGCGCCTGCGCGACTTCAGCGCGCGCTCGATCCGCTTGCGATCCAACTCGTTGGGATGCGCGGGCAGAATAAAGCTGGGCTTGAGCGCGGCTGCCACCATGATCGATCATCGCCCTCAGACCGGGACGATCTCCTCTTCAAGACAGCCAACCACGAGCTGCTCGCCAAACTCGACGAGGTAGATCGGCATGTTCGCCTCGGTATGGGTGCCGACCTGCACGATCTCACCCAGGTCACCGACGCCGACCAGCTTGGCCTCGGCGGGCGCGTTCGGGAATGAGCCGTCATTGACGAGGTCGATCAGCGCCTTGACGCGCTGGCCCCATTGGTATTTCGGCATCCGCGGTTCGATCATGATCTGTACGCTCCCGGCAGCGGCAGCTCGTCCTCGGCATCCCCGCGCGGGACAGTCGATTCGAGCTCCTTGCGTTTCATGCCGACGCGGTTTCCGCTCTCCAGAAACTCGACGCCGTAGATGTAGAACTGCTGCAGGAAGGTGCCGATCGAGACGACGTAGCCGATCTCGCCCTTCTTCGCGAGAATCTCGCCGATCTCCTTGCCCGCATAGGTGCCGTCGTTGCGGATGGTACGCTTCGCCTTCACCTTCTCGCCGAACGTGAAGTAGGGCGGCGCCGACAGCTCGACGACCTCGCTGTCACGAACGATGTTGCTCATGCCGGTTTCTCCATCGCAGCTCCCGAACGGTTCTCCAGCCGTCCGCGCGCCATCTCCTGCACCAGCGGATCCTCGTCGCGCGCCAGCTCGGCGAGTTCGCCGAGCGGGATCCGGCTGGCGACTTCGTGGCGCACGCGCCAGTCGGCATCCCGACGCATGGCGGTGAGGAGGTCCGGCGCCAGGCGCTCGGCGATCTCCAGCCGCACCCGCGCATCGGGATCGCTGATCATGCCGAGCAGCCAGTCGCTCGGAATGCGCCGCGCGACGACACGGCGGACCTCGGCCTCGGGATCGCCCATCATGCGGCCGAGCACGGAGGGCACGATCCGGCGCGCGACGACCAGCCGAACATAGTAGTCGTCGTCCATCATCATCGGCATCAGGTCTTCCGGATCGAGCACGGTGGCGATGCGAATCCGCACCTCGCGATGCGGGTCGTGGCGCAGCCGCAGCACCAGCCGCTTCGGCAGCCGCCGCGCCGCGTTCCAGCGCACGGTCTCCTCGGGATCATCGAGTAGCGGCGGCAGGTAGAACGGGCTTGCATGTTTGGCCGCAATCGCGCGCACCTCGAAATGCGGGTGCCTGACGTAGTCGTTGGCGAGCGCCGGATTCCAGTTGAAGAACCGGTCGATGCGCCGTGCATAGCGGTCTTGCACGCAGGCGTGGCGGAGCTTGCAGCCGCCGGCCGCGCTCAGCTGCTCGTGGGCACAGCCGCTACAGCTGATCTCGTGGCCCTGCCAGTCGATGGCTTCGTCGATGTCGTCACTCATCGTCGAGCTCCACCCGGTCGACGACCTCGAGCAGGACACGCGCGCCGATCTTGTCGCTGGGATCGAGGTCGAGCAGCTTCTGCACCGCGAGCCGCCCCTCGACGAGATTGCCGAGCCGCATCTGCAAGTAAGCGTAGCCCTTCAAGGTGAACATGAAGAAGCGCGGCAGCATGTGGTCGAAGCTGCCGAATTCGGCATGCTCCGGACGGACGTCGCGCCAATGCGGCGGCAGATGGTTTTCGGTCGCGGCCTTGGCGAGACAGCGCTTTGCGATCCGCACCGCGTCGTTGAGCCGTCCCTTGTAGAAATAGAACCGGTAAAAGCCGATCAGGACCGCGGCATGATCCGGCGCCAGCGCCTCGGCCTGCTTCAGATGGGCCTCAGCGACATCATCGAGGTGATAGCTCTGGCTGGCCAGCCACAGCTGATGCTCGGCCTCTTCCGGCAGACCACCG
>NZ_CAFJ01000304.1 GCF_000239795.1 Bradyrhizobium sp. STM 3809
GGTCAGCCACGGCAGCTCGGGCCGGTCGGCGGTGTGGTCGGCGATGAAGCGGATGGCCTGGTCGACGAGGTCGGCGGTGAGGTGATAGCCGTCGGCGTAGCTGCCGGGCGGCGGGATGTGGGTGTTGTCGAGCACGAGCTCGGGCGCATATTGGTCGGTCTCGGCATCGAGGAAGCCGTAGAAGCGGTCGAAGCCGCGGCCGAGCGGCCAGCCGTCGAACGGCCCGGTCGCGCCGCTCTCGGTCAGCGGCGTGACGTGCCACTTGCCCACCATGTAGTTGCGATAGGCGTGGCTGCGCAGCATCTCCGCCAGCGTCCCCGCCTCCCGCGCGATCTTGCCGCGATAGCCGGGATAGCCTGAATCGAAATTGGCGAGGCAGCCGACGCCGACCGAGTGGTGGTTGCGGCCGGTCAGCAGCGCCGCCCGCGTGGTCGAGCACATCGCGGTGGTGTGGAAGCCGGAATAGCGCAGGCCCTGCGCCGCCAGCGCGTCGATCGCGGGCGTGCGGATCGGCGAGCCGTAGCAGCCGAAATCGGAGAAGCCGACGTCGTCGAACAGCACCACCAGGATGTTCGGCGCGCCCTTGGGCGGCAGCGATGGCGCCGGCCACCAGGGCTTCGAGCCCGCGATGGTCCTGCCGATCGTGCCGCCGAATGCCCGCTCGCTCATGGCTCGTCCTCCTCTTGTCGCTCTCCTCCCGGCAGGCGCGAGCCGGCGGGAGCGCCGTCGTTCTGATGGCCGCCGCGGCGCCGCGCCTGCCGCTGCCACGCTTGCCGAAGATCATAATCATAATTATGATTATGGTTCTAGATGGAGATGGCGTCATGCCCCCGCGGATTGCAACGATCGACCTGCCCGGCGTGACGCCGTCGCGGCAGCAGCGCAGCCGCGAGACCACGCTTGCCCTGCTGACAGCCGGCGCCGAGCTGCTCCGCACGCGCAGCCTCGCGGAGCTGTCGATCAGCGAGCTGTGCGCCGACATCGGCGCCACGGTCGGGGCCTTCTACAGCCGGTTCGACAGCAAGGAGGCCTATTTCAACGCCCTACTCGCGCTCACGCTGGAGGACGGGCGGGAGCAGCTCCTGAAGCTGTCGCCGGCCAAAGCAGTCCCTGCCGGGGACATCGAGGCGCAGTGTCACCTGCTGGTCCGCGGCACCGTGCTGTGGATGCGGCGTCACAAGGGCGTGCTCCGTGCCGCGCTCGTCCGTGGCGAGCACGGCCCCGACAACTGGTCCGGCTTCAAGGATCTCGCGCAGGCGCTGTCACGACGGGCGGCGCTGCTGCTGCAGCCGGCGGCCCACACCGGCGCGGGCCGGCGCAAGCCGGAGGCGACGACGGAGCAGCTGAAGGCGGTGGCGTTCGGCGTCCAGGTCGTGCTCGGCACCCTGGTGAACGCCATCCTCAACGATCCCGGCCCGCTCTCGGTCGACGACGACGAGATCGCCGAGCGGCTGGCGGCATGCCTCGTCCTGATGCTGCGCGCCGCGCCGGGCGCCCCGCCGCGCCAGCCGCCTGGCCGCCGTTAGCGGCGGACCTTTGGAAATCCGTCACCCAGCGGCTTGCCAAAGCCGGCGCCATGCGGGTAGAAGGACGCGTCGCCGCCGCCCGCCGCTTCGCGGGGCCGGCTCGCAGAACGGTGCCAGACAGTCCGCCAACCGGTTGAAACTGCTCTGCATTCCGTTGGGGAATGGTGTAACGGTAGCACAACAGACTCTGACTCTGTTTGTCTTGGTTCGAATCCAGGTTCCCCAGCCAGATCCAGCTTATTGATCGTAAGCACGTCCGTGCCGCAGCAGCCTTTTTGATGGCTGCCTCTATGTTGCGGCCTCGCTGTATCTCCGCAAGATTTTCAACGACTTATCGGCCGATCCGGTGCTTCGTTGCCAACATGCACCCGCTGTGGGTCGGAGCGCTCGAGTCCAGCACGGGCTCAGCGGATCGGCAGCTGCCAACCGAGTTCACCCGGCTTTCGCGATATCGATGACGCCAGGGCCGGCCAAGCTTCGCGCCACATGCACCTTGCCATCGGCCTGCTTTGCTCTCGCGTTCACGCGGCGACCACATCCTGTCCTGGGCCGCTCTCGATCTGGCGAGCGGTGCCGCTGGTGGGCCACTGGGCTGCCGACCCCAGGCGATCCAAATTGCCGCATCGGCGGCACCGTCAACCATCCACCAGAGGTTGCGTCGATGAGGTCCGCCCGGGCGGACCGCATATGATTGCGCAGGCCCTCGGGCTCGGCATCAACCGGTAGCAAGGTAGGCCTTCAACACCCAGCGCGGCTTAAGCAATTTGCCACGTCGCGAACCGTTTGCCATTGCATATGCAATCCCGGAATGGGCAATATCCTGACCGGCTTACGAGCGCGACCAACGCGCCGGGTCCATTCGGGGAGGATCAAATGGGTGACGGCAAGAAACTGTCATCGCTTGACGCATCGTTTCTGTATCTCGAAACACCCGAGATGCCGATGCATGTCGGCAGCATGGCGATCTTCCGCCTGCCCGAGGACCACAAGGGCGACTTCTTCGAACAGTTCAAGGCGATGATCGCCTCGCGGCTGCACCTCGCCCCGATCCTCAAGGCGCGCCTGGAGAAGGCGCCGCTCGACATCGATCACCCCTCCTGGGTCGAGGACGATCAGTTCGACATCGACCGCCACATCTTCCGGGCCAGCCTGCCGGAGCCGCGCGATCGGGCGACTCTCGAGCGCATCGTCGGCTGGATGCACGCCAAGCTCCTGAACCGCGCCCGCCCGCTGTGGGAGTTCTATGTCTTCGAAGGCATGAAGGACAACGAGGTCGGGCTCTACTCCAAGATGCACCACGCCTGCATCGACGGCGGCGCCGGCGCGGCGCTGACCAACATGATCTACGACGTGACGCCCGTGCCGCGGCAGGTCGATCCGCCGAGCGCGCGGCCCAAGGCCGGGCAGCAGCCCCGCGACATCGCCGCCACCCTCCTCGACGCCTACACCCAGCTGTGGAGCCAGCCGCTCGACGCCGATGTCGCCAAGGCCATCCAGCTGCCGCGCTCGGGAAAGAGCGATCTCGGCTCGATCCTGTTCGACAACGCCATGTACCAGATCGAGAGCGCGTTTCGTTTCGCCGGCAGCATCCCCGCGATGCTGCAAAGCGTCTCGGACGTGGTCGGCAAGGCCTCCGATCCCGCGTCGCGCCGAAGTCTGGCCAGCATGGCCTCGCCGCCCTCCATCCTGAACAAGTCGATCTCCTCGGAGCGCAGCTTTGCCGGCGCCTCGATCTCGCTGTCGCGCGCCAAGGCGCTCGCCAAGCGGGCGGAGGGCAAGCTCAACGACGTGGTGCTGGCGCTGGCCTCCGGCGTGGTGCGCCGCTATCTCGACCAGCAAGGGGCCTTGCCGCAAAAATCCATGACGGCCGCGGTGCCGATCTCGCTGCGCGAGGAAGGCAACACCGAGGCCAACAACCAGGTGTTCGGCATGATCTGCGGCATCGCCACGGACATCGCCGATCCCAGGGAGCGGCTGCAGACCATCATCGCGCAGTCGACCAAGTCGAAGGAGATGTCGCATCCGCTGCGCGCCTTCATGCCGCAGGTCTCCAACGTCTCCATGCTGGGCGCTCCGATTCTGGTGCAGATCCTGGCGCTGCTCTACAGCCGCTCCAACATGTCCGACGTGCTGCCGCCGGTCGGCAACATCACGGTCTCCAACGTGCCGGGACCGCGGCAGACGCTGTATGCCGCCGGTGCCGAGCTCTTGCACATCTTTCCGGTCTCGATCTCGGCCCACGGGCTCGCGCTCAACATCACCGTGCAGAGCTATCGCGACCAGCTCGATTTCGGGTTCATCGCGGGCGCCAACATCATCCCGCATGTGGAGGTGCTGTGCAACATGTTGCCCGAGGAGTTCGAGCTGCTGGACAAGGCGTTCGCACCGGCGCCGCGCCAGAGTGCGGCGAGCTAGCCGTCCGAGCATGATGTGTCGAGATGAGCGCGCCGCTTCCCAAAGCGCGGTCGTGACGACTGCCCCTCCCCCGCCGCGCAGGATCGCTGCGACCTCTCGCCCGGCGTGAGAGGTGAGCAGTGTCCGCAGGCCAGACCGAGAAACGTGTCGCGTCCATCGAGTTGAGGAAATGACCATGATCGACATGCCTCCGCTGCAGTTCGCCACCACCAACGGCATTCGCATGGGCTATTACGACGCCGGCCCGAAGACCGATGCGCCGCCGCTGGTGCTCTGCCATGGCTGGCCGGAAATTGCGTTCTCCTGGCGCCACCAGATCAAGGCCCTAAGCGAGGCCGGCCTGCGCGTGATCGCGCCGGACCAGCGCGGCTATGGCGCGACCGACCGTCCCGAGGCGGTCGAGGACTACGACATGGAGCATCTGACCGGCGACCTCGTCGGGCTGCTCGATCACCTCCAGATCGACAAGGCGATCTTCGTCGGCCACGACTGGGGCGGCTTCATCGTCTGGCAAATGCCGTTGCGGCACCCTGCGCGGGTCGCGGGCGTGGTCGGGGTCAACACCCCGCATCTGCCGCGCGCGCCGATCGATCCGATCGAGCTATTCCGGCAGCGTTTCGGCGAGCACATGTATATCGTGCAGTTCCAGGACCCCTCGCGCGCGGCCGACAAGATCTTCGATGGCCGCGTCGAGCAGACCTTCGACGCCTTCATGCGCAAGCCCGCACCGCGCAGCGACGACGCGCCGCCTGACAAGCCCGTCGCCGGCGTCGGCGCCTCGCCGCGGGTCAACCTCGCTTTTCCGCAGATGATCGCCAAATACGACGCCCGGCACGATCCGCGCGCGCCGATCCTGTCGGCGGAGGAAAAGCAGGTGTTCGTCGACACCTTCAAGCGCACCGGCTTCACCGGCGGCATCAACTGGTACCGCAACTTCACCCGCAACTGGCAGCGCTCGGCGGATCTCGACCAGACAGTCCGGGTGCCATCGCTCATGATCATGGCCGAGAACGATCACGTGCTGCCGCCCTCGGCCGCCGATGGCATGGAGAAGCTCGTGCCCGACCTGGAGAAATACCTGGTGAAGG
>NZ_CAFJ01000303.1 GCF_000239795.1 Bradyrhizobium sp. STM 3809
TTACCCGCGAAACTCCGTCGGTACGTCAGGTCATCGGACTCGTGCAGTGGATCCACTCCATCGTGGACGTCTGCACCTTGTACGATCTGCCCGCGGCGCCGGAAACCGCACGCCAGCGAATGCGCGACTATGCCGACGAGATTGGCCGCTGCGCGGACGCCCCTCTCGACGCAGTAGGCGCCCTGGTGGCGACAATGGCATCGGCGCCGGCCGAGTATCGCAGCATTGCGGCGAGCATGAAGTCGAATCCGCAGCAGATGGTCACTCAAACGGTCGAAGGCGTCCTCGCGACCGTGCAGCACCCTGAGGCGACCGACACCTGGCGGCGTGCGCGCCTGCCGGCCCTGACCGCGCTTGCCGAACGCCTGCGTCCGCTGCTCACTGCGGACGAGCGCCGTCCGATCGTAAGCAGTCTGGAGGCGGCAAGCCGCGCCGCGCGCGACCCGCAGTTTCAGGCCGGCCTGGCGAACGCCGCGAGCCGGCTGAACGCCAACTGATCATGGGATCGACGATCTGATCGCGTTGCTGGCGCGCATGTCGTCGCCGGGATGACGCCGGTGTTTGCTCGGTCGACCGTCTGAACGCAGCACGCCGGGACGATTGATTTGTAGGGTCGGCAAAGCGGCGCCGTCAGGCGGCGCGTGCCCACAATCTCATTTTGCACACGACACCTGTGGGCACGGTGCTCGCGCCGCTGTCGCGTCGCTGCGCGCCTTTGCTCACCCTACGGATTCACGTGGAGACAACCGATCGTACCGGAGCCATGCCCGCATAGCGCAGCAGCAACCGGTGTGTCGGATAGAAGATCAGGAGCGGCAGCCCGATCAGCAGCATGGCGAACCACGCCGGCCCCGGCATGAAGCTCTGCGCCACCGCATCGCTCAGGCCATATACGTAGTTGATGTTGACCGGCAGGTCGCTGGTGGCGGGCGGCGGCGGCATCAGGAAGTAGCACACCGACAAGAGCGCCCAGGCGCCGACGGTCCAGACCGCGAAGGCGCGGCGGTCATAGCCCAGACGCCACACCAGCCAGGCCAGCACGAAGGGCAGCCAGAAGTGGAAGAACGACAGGCCACGGGTGAACAGCGGCAGCTTGGCGTCGAACATGTAGGCCGTCATGCCCGTGATCGGCAGGCCCGCGGCGGTGCCGAGAAAGTCGACGACCCAGAGCGCCTGCGGCAGCAGGATCCCGACCGCCGGCGCCGAGGCCAGCAGCGGACTCTCCAGCCAGACCGCGGCCAGCGTGGTCAGCAGCGCGACGTCGCAGAAATAGAGGAAGTTGGTCGGGCCGTAGGCTATCAGATAGGTCGGCACCAGCACCGCGCAGAAGGCGGTGTAAGCGAGCTTGAACCACAGCGGAATGCCCGGCTGCGCGGCCTCGGTCATGTCGTCCCTGCCCCTGCAATATCAGCGTTTTCGCAATGACGCGGAGATTGTGGGCAGACTTGCCATCGCGTCAATCGGGATGCTCGCGATGTTCGTGCTCAACGTTAACGAGAGTTTGCCTCGGGCGACGCCCCGGAGGGTGGGCAAAGGCGCCTGGCACGATGGTCGTTTCGATCCGGAATGGCACGCGCCGTGCCCACCATTGAACCGCGCGTTCCATGGCGAGACGGTGGGCACGGTGCTCGCGCCGCTGTCGCGTCGCTGCGCGCCTTTGCCCACCCTACGGTTCACGCGCCGATCGCAAAGACATCCGCGCGCTCGATGATCAGGTCACGAAACAATCGCGCCCTGTGCGACATCCATTGCGGGTCGGGATAGACGACGTGCAGCGGCAGCGAGGGGACGTCGTAGTCGGGCAGCAGATGGACGAGCTTGCCGGAGGCGATGTGTTCGACCGCGCACCAGTCCGGCAGCACGGCGACGCCGAGGCCTTCCAGCGCAGCCAGGGCCATGATGTCGGCGTCGTCGCAGGTCAGCGCCGGCGTGATGCCGACGACGTGGCGGCCGGTTTCGGATTCGAAGCTCCATTCGTTCTTCGGCGACAGCCGCGAATAGGTCACGCAGGGCAGCTGGCGCAGATCGTTCGGCAGCCGCGGCGGGCGATGCCGTGCCAGCAGCGAGGGTGCCGCGACCAGGAGACGCTTGACCGTGCCGACGCGGCGCGCCACCAGCGAGCTCGAGCTCAGTACGCCGATCCGGATGGCGAGTTCGGTGCCGGTCTCGACAAGATCGACAAACTGCTCGGTGAAACGGATGTCGAGCCGCACATCGGGATAGCGGCGGCCATACTCCGCAAAAATGTCGGCGAAGAAGAAGCGGCCGAACGAGGTCGGCACCGTCATTCGCAAGGTGCCCGACGGCGCGCCGACTCGCTTCGGCGACGGCACGCCGGCGCTCTCGAACAAGGTGACGATGTCCTTGGCGAGCTTCAGGACGCGATCGGCCTCGGGCGTGGGGCGCAGCTTGCGCGTGGTGCGCACGAACAGGCGGCAGCCGAACTGCTCCTCCAGGAGCGCGATACGCTTGGTGATCGCGGGCTGGCCAAGGCCGAGATCGGCGCCCGCCTGGGTGAAGCTGCCGGCTTCCATGACGCGGATGAAGGTCTGCAGCGCATCGATCCGGTCCATCCATTCCTCCCCGGAATGAGTTTTATTCTTGCCATTCCGTATACGCGATCGGGAGGACTGGTCTAGCCTCTCAAAAAAATCACGAGGGAGGGTGACCCATGGAAAAGTCGATTGGCATCGTTGGCGCCGGCATCGGCGGGCTGCATCTGGCGCTCTACCTGCAGAAGCACGGCATCCAGGCCACCGTCCTGACTGACCGCGAGCCCGAGCAGTATGCTGCAACGCGGCTGATGAACACCGTGGCGCATCACGGCATCACGGTGGCGCGCGAGACCGAACTCGGCGTGAACCACTGGGACGATCCCGATGTCGTCTACCACCATCATGATCATGTCTTCAATTTTCCGGGCAGCCCCCTGCTCTTTCGCGGCGCGTTCAAGCAGCCGAGCCGCGCGGTCGACTACCGGATCTATCTGCCGGCGCTGATGAAGGATTTCGAGGACCGCGGCGGCACGATCGAATATGCCAGCATCCAGGATGACGACATCCCGGCGCTGGTGGCGCGGTTCGACCTGCTGGTGGTGTCGACCGGCAAGGGCGCGCTGGGGCGGATGTTCAGCCACCGGCCGGAGCTGTCGCCCTACAACCAGCCGCAGCGCCTGCTCTGCGTCGGGCTCTACGACGGCGTCGATCACGGCAGCCCCCATGGAGACGATCCGCGCGGCGTGACGCTGTCGGTATCTCCCGGGCATGGCGAGATGATCGTGATCCCGACCTTGACCTTCGGCGGCATGAAGACGGCGCTTCTGATGGAGAACATTCCCGGCGGCGACATGGCGGATCTCGTCTCGCTCAACTACGATGCCGATCCCCAGGGCTTCCGGCAGACGATGCTCGACAAGCTCGAGAAGCATCATCCGCACACCTACAACAAGATCGACACGCACCGCTTCGACCTGCAGCCGCTGGACCTGCTGCAGGGCGCTGTCGTGCCGACGGTGCGGCGCTCCTCGGTCGGCTTCGACGACGGCAAGATCGCAATCGCACTGGGCGACGTGCACTCGGTGGTCGATCCGATGATGGGCCAGGGCGCCAACATGGCCTCCTATGCCGCCTTCGAGCTCGGCAAGGCGATCGTCGAGGCCGTGGCGTTCGACGACCGCTTCGTCGAGACGGTCGATCGCGCCCGCGAGAACCGGGTGCTCGCAGCGGCGCGCTGGACCAATCTGATGCTGCAGCCGCCGTCGGAGGCGATGGGCCGTTTGATCTTCACGATGGCGCAGAACCGCGCGCTCTGCGACGAGTTCACCGACAATTTCAACTATCCGGAGCGGCAATGGGACCGGCTGGCAAGCGACCGGCGCATCCACGCCTGGATCGACGAGCGGACGCAGCTTGCGGCGTGAGACGGAGGAGCTGATGAGCCATCATCCCGATCCCGCGGGCTTCCGCGCGGCCGCGTCGCGGTTCTCGACCGGCGTCACCGTGGTGACGAGCCGCGGCGCCGATGGCGCGGCGGTCGGCATGACGGCCAACAGCTTCACCACGGTCTCGATGCAGCCGCCGACGGTGCTGGTCTCGCTGAAGCGCGGCCGCACCTTTCAGGCGGTCAGCGTCACGGGCCGCTACGCGGTCAACGTGCTCGCCGCCGACGACGTCGCGATCGGCCGGCATTTCGCCGGGACACCACTGGCGCAAGGCGCGCCGGCGCTGGACGAATGCGACGGCTTCTTCCTGCTGCCCCAGGCCATCGCGCAGTTCGGCTGCGAGGTGGTGAACACAGTGGAGATCGCCGACCACACCCTGTTCATCGGCGAGGTCCGCTGGTGCCGCCACCGCGACGGCCTGCCGCTGGCGTTCTACGCCAGCCGGTTTCGCAATGGGGTGGGCGCGGAGATCTTGGCGAGCGATGCGCTGGCGTATCCGGCGGAGGGATGGACGATTTGATCGCACGACGTGGCGCCAATTCCCCAGTCACTGATGCGGCTGCTCACCCTCATGGTGAGGAGGCGCGCAGCGCCGTCTCGAACCATGAGGCCCGAGTAGCGGGCCTCGCCCTTCGAGACGCCCGCCTGCGGCGGGCTCCTCAGGGTGAGGAACACGATCCTGCCCTGCGTCTCTAACAAAACCCCGATGCGGTTCGCCGGGACGACTTAGTGAGCCAAACATCGTCACATTGAAGACTGCGGGTCCGGCACAGTCGTGAGGCTCAACCGCCGATCGGTCCGGGGTCGACGCCCCCCGTTGTGGCGGCTCCAGGATGACCGGAGCGCGGCCACGTGACGATCGAGCAGCAAGTGTACCGCCCGCCTCGCGCTGTCGTCAAATGGATCGGCGCCGCACGCGCGGCGCTGCCGCCGCGCGTCCACAGGCGCTGCAAAGCCGATCGGCTATCACCGCTCGTTCAGTATCGGGAAGCCGCGCTGGTGCCAGACCGGATAGGCCGCCGGGATGTCGCTGGCGGCGTCGAGCGCTGCGACCTGCTCCGCCGTCAGGCTCCAGCCGACGGCCCCGATGTTCTCGACCAGCTGACGCTCGTCGCGCGCGCCGACGATGATGGCCGACACCGTCGGCCGCTGCAGCAGCCAGTTCAGCGCGACCTGCGGAATGGTCTTGCCGGTCTCCTTGGCAACGCCGTCGAGCGCATCGACCACGCGATACAGCCGCTCCTCCTCGAACTGCGGCCCGGTGCCGGCGATGTCGTGGGCGCGCGTCCCGGGCCTGGCCGGCTGGCCTCGGCGGATCTTACCGGTCAGCTTGCCCCAGCCGAGTGGGCTCCAGATCACCGCGCCGACGCCCTGGTCGATGCCGAGCGGCATCAGCTCCCATTCATAGTCGCGGTTGAGCAGCGAGTAATAGGCCTGGTGCGCGACGTAGCGCGGATAACTGTGGCGGTCGGAGGCGGCGAGCGACTTCATCAGGTGCCAGCCGGAGAAGTTCGAGCAGCCGATGTAGCGGATCTTGCCGGCGCGCACGAGCTGGTCGAGCGTCGAGAGCGTCTCCTCGACCGGCGTGTTGTAGTCCTGGCCGTGCAGTTGATAGAGATCGATGTGGTCGACGCCGAGCCGCTTGAGCGAGCCTTCCACCGCCTCGATCAGGTGCTGCCGCGACGAGCCGTAATCGTTGGGGCCGTCGCCCTTCGG
>NZ_CAFJ01000302.1 GCF_000239795.1 Bradyrhizobium sp. STM 3809
CGCGCGACCGGTGCCGCCATTTTCGGCTGCAAGGTGACGATCACCGGGTTCGGCTTGTGATCGGTGGCGGCGCCGGTCGCGGCGTCGACACCCATGCCGATCACGCCGCCGAGCAGCAGGTTGCCGGCGAACCCGGCCGCACCTGCCGTCGGGATGTCCTTCTGCAGCGGAATGATCTGGGTTTCGTAGCCCGGCTTTTCGATCGTGACGGTGATGTCCGCGTTGCGCTTGGCGACGAACGAACACGGCGTCGTACAGGTCATCGGCGCCTCAAGGCCGGCGACCGAGGCTTCCGCGCCCGAGGGGGTCGACGCCACGCTGATCGTCTCGGTTGTACCCCGTGTCACGGACGCGCAACCACCCAGGGCGGCGCACAGCGCCACCAACGCTACAACTCTCATTTGGTACTGCCCCCTTGAACTCGATGGAACTCAAGCTCAACTGGGACGGGAGAGCAAGCGCTATCAGCTTTTTCCGAAGGGAATTGTTGCTGAGTTTGAAGCCAGTGTGTCTTTCAGGCCTGATTTTCGCGGAGTCCGCGCGCGATCGCCTTCTGCGCATCGAACTCGGCGCGCCGCCGCGCCAGCTCCTCGGGGGCGAGCAAAGCGGGATTGCTGTAGTCGCGCTTCCAGCCGTGATCGTCGCTCCATTGCAGGGGCGACTGCACGGTCGTTCGTCCTGCTGGTGAACTCTCGAGAACGCGCAGCGCGAGCTCCAGCGTGAAGGCCTGCGAGGCCGGGTCGTGCGGCTTGCCGGCGGAATTGCCGAGCGGAAAATCCGAGAACAGGAAGCGCGGTGCCGCGGCGTGCTCGACGATGTCCTTGGCGCAGCCCATCACCACAGTGGCGATGCCGTTGGCCTCGAGATGCCGTGCGACCAGGCTCACCGTCTGGTGGCACACCGGGCAATTCGGCACCAGCACGACCGCGTCGATCTCGTCGGCGCGGCAGCGCGCGAGCATCTCCGGCGCGTCCTGTTCGATCGTCACGCGCTGGCTGCGATTGGTCGGCGCACCGAAGAAGCGCGGCCCGACCGCACCGATGCGGCCCTCGCGAGCAAGCCGCAGCAGCTGCGGCAGCGGAAACCAGGTGTTGGGATCCGTGGCCGACGTATGCGCGCGGTCGTAGGCGATGTGCGAGATGCGCAGATCGTGCGGCTGTGACGTCTCGCCGTCGTACACGGTGTAGAACTTGGCGCCGCCATTGTAGGGCGCTCCGGGTCCCTGATCACCCTTGGCCGGATCGAAGGGGGCCGCCGTCGTCACGATCGTGACGCGCGACTGCGCCAGCGGCTTGCGCAGCTTCTGGAACGGCGCCGAGGTATAGTGCGCCCAGCGATACGGCGTCTCATAGCCGATCGCCAGATAGTAGTCGCGCGTCCGCGCCATGTAGGCGAGCGGCGCAGTCTCATCCGGCGCGAAGCCGAGCGGGTCGTCGGAAGAGGGGGTCATCGGTCGCGTTCCAGAAAGGATAGCCGATTGCTAGCCGGGCCATCGTCCGTGTCAAGGCGTCGCGCCTTGGAACCGGAACGCGATTGACGCTTTGTCTGTCGGCATTTGGGTCCGCCGGCCGCGTGCTGGCCGTTGTTCATTGTGTCCATGCATCATCCGATTCCGGCTCTCAGCGTCGCCATCTGTCTCCTGATCGCGTCGATCGGACGTGCCGCCGCCAATGAAGGCGAGACCGTCTGGCCGTTGGTGGACGGAGCGCCTCCCGCCCAGGAGGAGGCCAAGGACGCTGCCGCAAAGACGACTGACCCGAAGGAGAGCGGCACGCGCGAGGCGATCTGCCTGATGATCGAGTCGGCCGCCAAGTCGAACGACTTGCCGCTGGAATTCTTCGCCCGCGTGATCTGGCAGGAGAGCCGGTTCCAGAGCGACGCGGTCGGACCCCTCACCCGCAGCGGCCAGCGGGCCCAGGGCATTGCCCAGTTCATGCCGGGGACGGCGAGCGAGCGCGAGCTGCTCGATCCGTTCGACCCGGTCCAGGCGCTGCCGAAATCGGCGCAGTTTCTGGCCGAGCTGCGCGATCAGTTCGGCAATCTCGGGCTCGCCGCGGCGGCCTACAATGCCGGCCCGCGCCGGGTACAGAACTGGCTCGCCGGCAAGAGCCAGATGCCATGGGAGACGCGCAACTACGTATCGGCGATCACCGGGACATCGATCGACGAGTGGGCGGCAGCAGGAAAGGGCGGCAAGATGCCGCCGAGCGCGCGGCCGACCTCCTGTCATCAGCTGATGGCGCTGTTGAAGCGCGCGCCCAATCCGTTCGTGACGCAGCTGGAGCAGCATGTCGCCATGGCGGCTGCGAAGTCATGGGGCGTACAGCTGGCGGCCGGCTTCGACCGCAACAAGGCGCTCGCGATGTATGCACGGGCCATCAAGGGCCTCGGCTCCGTCATTGGCGGCCGCGACCCGAGCCTGCTGTCCTCGGTGATGCGCACGCGCGGCTACCGCGCCTTCTACCAGGTGCGGATCGGCGCCGACACGCGCGGCGAGGCCGACGCGCTGTGCAACCGCATCCGCGGCGCCGGCGGCGCCTGCTTCGTGCTGCGCAACCGGGCCTGAGGGCCCGCGGCTTGCGCCGCGTGCAGAGCCGCGCGCGTGCTACAGCGGTTGACGGCGGGCGGTTTCGAACGCCTTATCGCGGTCCGTTTCGCTGGGCCGCCCGTGACATTTCCTCCGCTCGATTCCCTGCAATGGCATGGTTCGCTCCGGGCCTTCGGCTGGGGGCTGCGCGCGACGTCGGCGACCATCCTGTCGGTCGTGCTGTTCGTCACCTTCATCGGCATCGGCGCGCTCGCCCACGACACCCATTTCAGCATGCTCTGGGCGATCCTCAGCACCGTACTGGTCTGGGCAGGGCCCGCGCAGATCATCCTGGTGTCGACGCTCGGCTCCGGCCAGACCATCCTGCAATCGGCGATCGCGGTGACGATGAGCGCGATCCGGCTGTTTCCGATGGTCGTGGCCGTGCTGCCTTTGATCCGCGGGCCCAAGACCAGGCGGCGCCATCTGGTGCTGATCGCGCATTTCACCGCGGTGACCCTGTGGGTCGAATGCTATCGCTTCCTGCCGCATGTGCCGCGCGAGCGCCGCATCGCCTTCGTCCACGGGCTCGGCACCGGCCTGATGGGCGTGGCGCTGGTCGCGACCATCATCGGCTATCTCCTGGCCGCCAACCTGTCGCAGACCTTCGGCGCCGCGGTGCTGCTGCTGACGCCGCTCGCCTTCCTGTTTTCGACCCTGCGCAATGCCAAGGAGCTCGCCGACGTGCTCGCGCTCGGTCTCGGCCTCGTGCTCTATCCGTTGGCCGCCCGGCTCAATAGCGGCGTCGACATCCTGGTCAGCGGCGTCGGCGCCGGCACGCTCGCCTTTGCCGTCCACAAATGGCGCGAGCGGCGGGAGGCGGCATGAGCGATTTCATCGGCGATTGGCATGCGCTCGTGGTGCTGCTGGTGGCGGGCGTCATCCCGAACCAGATCTGGCGGCTGCTGGGCTTGTGGTTCGGCAGCGGCCTCGACGAGGGCTCGGATCTGCTGATGTGGGTCAAGGCGGTCGCGACCGCGATCCTGGCCGGTGTCATCGCACAGATCGTCGTGCAGCCACCCGGCGCGCTCGCCAGCGTGCCGTGGGGCCTGCGCTATGGCGCTATCGTGGCCGGGCTCGGGGCCTTCCTGGCGACGCGCCGCTCGATCTTCGCCGGCGTCGTCTGTGGCGAGGCCGTGATGCTGGCCGGCACATGGTGGCTCGGCTGAGTTGCGCGACCGCAATTGCGATGCCGCAGCGTTCGGCTAGATTGGCTGTGAGATCTGAGGATTTTTTTGCGATGACCACTGAGACCGATCTCCGCCCGGGTGAAGTCGCCGTCGATGCGCCGCAGCCGCGCGATGCCGCGCTGTATTTCATCGGCCGCATCCGCACGCCCTGGACTTCGCGGCTGGAGACGCCGCGGCAGGGCAGCTTCGAGGGGCCGGTGTGCCGGCTCGAAATCTTCGAGCCGTGGGTGCCGGCCCTGCAGGGCATCGACGGTTTCAGCCATCTGCAGGTGCTGTACTGGCTGAACCGGGCCCGCCGCGACCTCGTCAAGCAGAGCCCGCGCCATCATGACGGCGAGACCCGCGGCACCTTCGCACTGCGCTCGCCGGTGCGCCCCAACCCGATCGGCGTCTCCACCGTCCGCTTCGTCGCGCTGGAGGGCAGCACCGTGCTGGTGCGCGGCCTCGATTGCCTGGATGAGACGCCGCTGATCGACCTGAAGCCGGATCGTTGCGTGTTCACGCCCGGGGCTACCGAGGACAAATAGGACCAGCGATCCGGATGTCGAACCTGAACAAGCGGCCACAGAAGACCGTGACGGCTCTGGATGCGATCACCGCTGACCTCGTCGCCGTGCTGGTCGCGGTGACCGACGGGCACCCGAAGATCATGACGATCGATCACGCGGCAGCATTGCCGAGCGGTCCCTTCCAGTTCGCCCACCGCTCGCTGCAGATGGGCCTGCGCGCCTGGGTCGAGGCGCAGACCGGCCATCCCCTCGGCTATGTGGAGCAGCTCTACACCTTCGCCGACCGCGGCCGCTCGGGTGACCCCGATGCGCCGCATCGAATCTCCATCTCCTATCTCGGCCTCACGCGCGAGGAGGAGGGACGTGAGGGCGCCGATGCGCAATGGTCGTCGTGGTACGACTACTTTCCCTGGGAGGATCATCGCGATGGGCCGCCGGCGATCCTCGCCAAGATCATCGCGCCCAAGCTGAAGGCCTGGGCGCGGTCCGTCGACGAGCCGGCGCTGCAGAAGACGCGCTGGCGCCGTGCCGCCATCACCTTCGGCCTCGACGGCCGCGAGTGGAACGAGGAGCTCGCGCTGCAGCGCTACGAGCTCTTGTACGAGGCCGCGCTGATCCCGGAGCGCGTGCGCGAGCAGGGCGGGGAGGCGGCCGTGCCCGGCCGCGCGATGACCGGCGACCACCGCCGCATTCTCGCCACCGGCATCGCCCGGCTGCGCGCCAAGATCAAATATCGTCCGGTCGTGTTCGAGCTGATGCCGGATGAATTCACCCTGCTGCAGCTGCAGCGCAGCGTCGAGGCGCTGGCCGGCCGGCTGGTCCACAAGCAGAATTTTCGTCGCCTCATCGAGCAGCAGGAACTCGTCGAGGAGACGGGCGCCATGGCGACCGACACGATCGGCCGTCCCGCCAAGCTGTTTCGCTTCCGCCAGGGCGTGCTCGCCGAGCGCGCCGTGGTCGGAACCAAGCTGCCGCTCTCGCGGTCGTGATCCCCGGCGCTTGACAAGACTTATGCTCAGGATAAATATAAGCTATCTTATGCTCATGGAGAGTATAAATGGCCGAGACCGTCCTGACTGCCATCGCGCCGAATGCGCCGCTGTCTGACCGCCTGAAGCGGGTGATCCCGCCGCCCGAATGGGCTGTCTATGAAGAGGATGTCGAGGCGATCCTGGCCCTCAAGCGCCGGCGCAACGCCGTGGTGCTCGCGCACAACTACCAGACGCCCGAGATATTCCACGGCGTCGCCGACATCGTCGGCGACAGCCTGCTGCTCGCGCGCGAAGCGACCAAGGTGGATGCCGAGGTGATCGTGCTCGCCGGCGTGCATTTCATGGCGGAGACGGCGAAGCTGCTCAATCCTGGGAAGACCGTGCTGATCCCGGACCTGCGGGCCGGGTGCTCGCTCGCGGACTCCATCACCGCCGATGACGTCCGGCTGATGCGCGCGCGCCATCCCGGCGTGCCCGTCGTCGCGTATGTCAACACCTCGGTCGCGGTGAAGGCCGAGTCCGATGTCTGCTGCACCTCGGGCAATGCGCGCGCCGTCGTGGAGTCGCTCGGCACCGATCACGTCATCATGCTGCCGGACGAGTATCTGGCCCGCAACATCGCTGCTCAGACCAGGGTGCGGATCACGGCCTGGAAGGGGCATTGCGAGGTGCATGAGCGCTTCAGCGCCGAGGATGTCCGCGCCCTGCGTGACAATCATCCCGGCGTCACCGTGCTCGCGCATCCTGAATGTCCGCCGGAGGTCGTGGCGGAAGCGGACTTCGCCGGCTCGACGGCGGCGATGTCCGACTATGTCGGGGCCAAGCGGCCGGCGCGGGTGGTGCTGCTGACGGAATGCTCGATGAGCGACAACGTCGCGGTGGCGTATCCGGATATCGAGTTCGTCCGGCCCTGCAACCTGTGTCCGCACATGAAGCGGATCAGCTTGAAGAACATCCGTCATGCGCTCGAGACCAATACGCATGAGGTGACGATCGATCCCGCGATGGCCGAGCGCGCGCGGCGTTCGGTGGAAAGGATGCTGGCGCTATGAGCAACGATCTCTGCAATCCCATCGGCCGTCCCGTGATCATCGGCGGCGGCGCCGCCGGGCTGATGACGGCGCTGCAGCTCGCACCCGAGCCCGTCGTGCTCGTGTCGAAATCGCCGCTCGGCGCGGAGGCGTCGAGCATGTGGGCGCAGGGTGGTCTCGCGGCCGCGGTCGGTCGCGATGATGAGCCGGCGCTGCACCTGCAAGACACCATCCTCGCCGGCGCCGGCCTGTGCGACGAGGCCGCGGCGCGTCGCATCATCGAAGCGGCGCCTGCGGCGGTCGGCCGCCTCGCGAAGCTGGGCGTCGCGTTCGACCGCGATGGCGACAGGCGCTGGCGCCTCGGGCTGGAGGCCGCACACAGCCGCAACCGCATTGTCCACGCCACCGGCGACGGCACCGGGCGCGAGATCATGCGCGCGCTGATCGCGGCCGTCAGGCGATGCCCGTCTGTGACGCTGCTGGAAGGCGTCGAGGCGCGCCGGCTGATCGTCGAGGACAATGCGATCCAGGGCGTGCTCGCGGTGCGCGGTGAGGAGTCCCTGGTTCTTGCAACGACCCGTGTCGTGATCGCGACCGGCGGCATCGGCGGCCTGTTCCTCGACAGCACGAATCCCTCCGGCTGCTTCGGCCAGGGCTTGGCGCTGGCAGCGCGGGCAGGGGCGGTGCTCTCCGATCTCGAATTCGTGCAGTTTCACCCGACCGCCTTCGACGGTCCGTCGCGGCCGCTGCCGCTGCTGACCGAGGCCATCCGCGGCGATGGTGCGGTGCTGATCGACGAGACCGGTGCGCGCTTCATGGCCGACGAGCCCGGCGCCGAGCTGGCGCCACGCGACGTGGTGGCGCGCGCGGTCTGGCGTCATCGCGCGCATGGCCACCGCACGTTCCTCGATGCACGGGAGAAGCCGGGCAAGGAGTTCGCCGCGCGCTATCCCGTGATCAGCGCGTTCTGCCGCATGGCCGGAATTGATCCGGCTGTCGATCCGATCCCCGTGCGGCCAGCGGTGCATTATCATATGGGCGGCATCGCGGTTGACGGGATGGGGCGCAGCACCGTCGAAGGCCTCTGGGCCTGCGGCGAGGCGAGCCGCACCGGGCTGCACGGCGCCAACCGGCTGGCCAGCAACTCGCTGATGGAAGCGGTCGTCTGCGCGCAATGGGTGGCGGAGAGCGTGGCCGGCACGTCGGCGCGTGCGGCCAAGCCGTCGGAGGTTGGAGCGATCCCGCCGGCATCCGATCCCACAGCGGTCCGTCCGGCGCTGTCCGATGCGCTCGGCGTGCTGCGCGACCGCGCCGGGATGACAGCCGCGCTCCGCTGCCTGCTCCCGCTGGCATCGGGGGCAGGGGGCGCAGCCGACCCGGCCCTGGTCGGCCTGATGATGACGGTCGCCGCCCCTGCGCGCGCGGAGAGCCGCGGCGGGCATTGCCGCACCGATTGTCCCGACACGCTGCCCGTCGCGCAGCCCTCCCGCCTCACTTTGTCCAAGGCGATCGCCGCCGCACGAGAGGTCGTCGAGACCGAGCGTGTCGTCCTCAGGAGCGTCGTATCATGACCCTTAATCCACTCTCGCCCTTGCTCTACGAGCCGCTGGTGCGCATGGCCCTGCTGGAGGATCTCGGCCACGCGGGTGACATCACCACCGATGCGATCGTGCCTGCCGAGCAGAGCGCCTCGCTGCAGCTGCGGGCACGTCAACCCGGCGTGATCGCCGGCCTCGACGTCGCCCGCTGCGCCTTCCAGACGGTCTCGCCCGAGGTCCGCATGGAGATCATTCGCGGTGACGGCAGCGTCGTTGCGCCGGGCGACGTCCTTGCCACCATCAGCGGCCCGGCGCGGGCGCTGCTGACCGGCGAGCGCACAGCGCTCAACTTCCTCTGCCACCTCAGCGGCGTTGCCTCGGCGACGGCGTCTCTCGTCGTTGCCGTGAAGGGCACCCACGCGCAGATCGTCTGCACGCGCAAGACGACGCCGGGGCTGCGCGCGCTGGAGAAATACGCGGTGCGTGCCGGCGGTGGCGGCAATCATCGCTTCGGGCTCGATGATGCGGTCCTGATCAAGGACAACCACATCGCCATCGCTGGCGGCATCGCGGCGGCGATCACGCGGGCGAAGGCTCATGCCGGCCATCTCGTGAAGATCGAGGTCGAGGTCGATACACTGCCGCAGCTCGAGGAGGCGCTGGCGCTGGGCGTCGACGCCGTGCTGCTCGACAATATGACGCCGGCGGAGCTCGAACGGGCTGTCGGCATGGCCCGCGGCAAGGCCATTACGGAGGCCTCGGGCCGGATCACCGTCGACACCGCGCCGGCGATCGCGGCTGCGGGTGTCGACTTGATCTCGGTCGGCTGGATCACGCATTCATCGGCCGCTTTGGACATCGGGCTCGACGACGCGTGAGCCATGGTCAGCCCTTGAGCGCCGCGATCAGCTTCGCGGCGTTCTCCTCCAGCACCTTGGGATCCTCCTTGCGGCTGGCCGGCGGCAGCAGACTGTCACCATTGTGGCGCGGCATGATGTGGACGTGGAGGTGGAACACCATCTGGCCGCCGGCGTGTTCGTTGAACTGCTGCACGGTGATGCCGTCGGCGGCAAACGCGGTCTTCGCGGCGCGGGCGATGGTGCGCACGGCACGGCCGACGTGGAGGTAGTCCTCCTCGGTGATGTCGAGGATGTTACGGGCCGGCGCCTTCGGGATCACCAGCGTGTGGCCGGGGACGCGCGGCATGATGTCGAGGAAGGCCAGCACGTGGTCGTTCTCATACACCTTCACGCAGGGGAATTCACCGCGCAGGATCTTCGCGAACGGGTTTTGGGGATCGTAGGCGGTCATCGGCAAATCCTTCAGCGGTTCCTCGTCACGCGCCTTACTCTCATTGCCCCGTGCCGCCGGTCAAGATTGCTCGTCCAGGTCCTTGCGGAACGGCCCGGATTCGGCGAGCTCGCGGCCGGCCTGCTCGACATAGGCGCGCTCGCGCTTGAGATAGTCGTCGATGGCGCGGCGCAGGCCGCGGTCGGCGATGTAGTGGGCGGAGTAGGTGGTCTGCGGCAGGTAGCCGCGCACGATCTTGTGCTCGCCCTGCGCGCCGGCCTCGACCACGGCCAGCTTGTGCTGGATCGCGAAGTCGATCGCCTGGTAGTAGCAGACCTCGAAATGCAGGAACGGGTGGTGCTCGATCGCGCCCCAGTTGCGGCCGAACAGCGTGTCCGATCCGATGAAGTTGATGGCACCCGCAATCCAGCGGCCCTCGCGCCTGGCCATCACCAGCAGCACGTCGTCGGCCATGGTCTCGCCGATCAGCGAGAAGAACTTGCGGTTGAGGTAGGGCCGGCCCCATTTGCGCGAGCCGGTGTCCATGTAGAAATCGAAGAACGCGTCCCACGCGTCCTCGGTGATGTCCTTGCCGGTCAGCCAATGGATGGTGATCCCCGCCGCCAGCGCATC
The DNA here is from genome assembly GCF_000239795.1 of Bradyrhizobium sp. STM 3809. Lineage (GTDB taxonomy): Bacteria > Pseudomonadota > Alphaproteobacteria > Rhizobiales > Xanthobacteraceae > Bradyrhizobium. The sequence goes on from NZ_CAFJ01000302.1 coordinate 9,771, forward strand.
GCGCCGCTCGCGCTTGATCGATTTGCGGTGGCGCGAGTTCATCGTCGCCAGGAAATCGTCGAAGCTGGAAAAACCCTGATTGTGCCAGTGGAACTGCTGGTCGGTGCGCTGCAGGAACCCTTGCGCCGCGAGCAGCTCCCACTCGGCCTGCCGGGCGAAGGTGACGTGCACCGAGGACGCCTCGCTGATCCCGCACAGCGCCTTCAGGCCCTGGGCGAGCGCGTTGCCGATCATCTCCCGGTCCTGGTCGGGTCGGATCAGCAGACGCGGGCCGGTCGCCGGGGTGAAGGGCACGGAGACCTGGAGCTTCGGATAATAGCGGCCGCCCGCGCGCTCATAGGCGTCGGCCCAGCCGCGGTCGAAGACATATTCGCCCTGCGAGTGCGATTTCAGATAGCAGGGCACGAGGCCCAGGATTTCGTCGCCCAGCTTGGCCACGAGATGCCGCGGCGCCCAACCAGTGCGGATCGTCGCCGAGCCGGAGGCTTCGCAGGCGGACAAAAAGGCATGGGAGACGAACGGGTTGTACGACGGGCCGCAGCCGGCGGATGAACCGGGCGCGAGGCGGCCGGCGGGATTGGCGCAAGCGTCCCAGGCAGCGGCCGGGATTTCGGAGATCCCGGGAACGGCTTCGAGCGTGATCTCAGGTGAGGCCATCGAACCCCTGAACAAAAGGCAACTCAGGAACGCCCGGCCGAGCCGCCCGGATTGCTATGGGATCAAGATCGTGCATCGCAGCACCGACTTCAAGGCCCGCCTCGAGTCTCGCCTCACGTCTCCGGCGTAAACCCTTCGAAGATCATCTGATCCGCGTAGCGCGCCGCGGTGGCGCGCTGTTCTGGCGTGCGGACCGTCCAGGTCAGCAGCGGGCAGCCGAACACATTGCGCGCGACCCACGGTGCCGGGGCCGGGAGCTGCTGAACCCAATAGGCGACGAAATGCGGCTGCGTGCTGAGGCCGTGCTTGAGATGCAGCATGCTGTCGCGCTGCGCTGGCGTGAGCTTGTCCCAATAGCCGTCCTGATAGGTGCGCTGGGCGACGATGCCGCGCGTCAGCTTCGGCATCGTCTCGCGCATGGCGCGCACGAGGTCCGGATCGAACGACATGCCGACCGCCGGACCGGAATAGGCCGACAGCACCTCGGCCATCCTTCGGACCAGCCGGCGATCCCCCTGGAAGGTGCTCTTGACCTCGACCACCAGCGGCACGCGTCCGCCGATCAGGTCGCAGAGGTCCTTGAGCGTCATCATCCGCTCGTCGGTCTGCTTGAACCTCACGGCCTTCAGCTCGGCCGCGGTCTTCTCGATCAGGAGGCCCGAGCCCTCGGTGAGTCGGCCGAGCTCGTAGTCGTGATGCACCATCGCCTCGCCATCGGCCGACAGCTGGATGTCGCATTCGATGGCGAAATGGCCGGCGATCGCGCCGCGCGCGGCGGCCGGCATGTTCTCGATGATGCCACGGGCGGCATCGTGCAGGCCGCGATGGGCGACGGGGCGGGCCGTCAGCCAGTCAGGTGCGCGCATTCGCCCCGTCCATTCTCGTCCTCGTCAATCCTACGCGACCTCGAACACGCCTTCGACCTCCACTGCCGCATCGGACGGCAGCGCCGAGACGCCGACGGTGGTGCGGGCGTGGCGGCCCTTGTCGCCGAACGCGGCGACCATCAGATCCGAGGCGCCGTTGAGCACCTTCGGTCCATCCAGGAAGTCGGGGGCGGCATTGACGAAGCCGCCGAGCCGCACCACGCGCACCACCTTGTCGAGGTCGCCGACCGCCGCCTTGACCTGCGCCAGCAGGTTGATCCCGCAGCCCTTCGCGGCGGCATAGCCGTCCTCGAGCGACACGCCGCCGCCGAGCTTGCCCGCCGCGATCAGCTTGCCGTCGCCGCCGAGGCAGACCTGGCCGGACACGAACAGCAGATTGCCGGTGCGCACGAACGGGACATAATTGGCCACTGGAGCCTTTGGCGCCGGCAACGTGATGCCCTGTGCCGCGAGAGCCTGTT
>NZ_CAFJ01000301.1 GCF_000239795.1 Bradyrhizobium sp. STM 3809
ACTGCCGTCGATGAAGAGCCCTAGCCGACCCCTCCACCACCGTCCGCACTGAGAGAGGCGCCGGTGAGGTATGTGAGTTCAGGGGACGCCATCGCGACCGCGAATATCGCAATCTCTTCCGGTGTCGCCATACGCTTTAATCCGCGGAGATTGGTCTTGCCCCATTGAGCGGCCGCAACTCGCCAGAGTTCATCCGGCATCGCATCAGTTCCAGCCAATCGGCGAATGAACGCCGTATCTGTCACGCCGGGCAAGATCGCGTTCACCCGGATCCCTCTGTCGGCATAGTCGAGGGCTGCCGAGCGCACCATGCCGATCAAGCCTGTTTTGGTCGCGGTATAGACGCTCCGTTGCGCCGACGTGTAATTTGCGACCATGGATGATGTCACAAGGATAACTCCGCCTCCCCGCTCGATCATGCGCGGGATTTGATGCTTCATCGCCAGGAAGACGCCGCGCAGATTTGTGTTGACCACATCATTCCAGTCCTCGAGCGCGAACTCATGCAGCGGCTTCTCGATGCTGATCCCTGCGTTGTTGAAGGCGATGTCGATTCCTCCGAATGCTGCGACGGTCTGCTCCACGAATGCTGCAACATCCTTCTCTTCGCGAACGTCCGCGCGCACATAGAGAACCTTGCCTCCGGCACGCTTGATCTGATCCTGAACTTCACGGCCGAGGGCTTCTCGCCGGCCACAAAATGCTACACTGGCCCCCTCGCGAGCGAAGCGCTCCACGGCAGCCTTACCAATTCCCGACGTGCCGCCGGTCACGACAACGACCTTGTCGGCGAAGCGCTTATCCGGCGCAAGCGCAACGACGCGTGGCTGCGCGGCATGCGCGGCCATCACACCACCAACCAATCCTGCCGCGGCACCCGCAGCAACTCCGCTGGCAGCGCTGATCAACAATCGACGGTCAATGCTAACAGGAGGCGTTTCAGTGGGCATGGACACTTCCCTCGAGAACGGGCTGATGTTGACGGTGTCAACTTACTCCTAACGTGAAATATGATCATTGTCAACATTACCCCCACGGCGTTAGATGACGATGGTTCGCAGTATCAGGAGGTCGTCATCAACAAGCCGTACCATCATGGTGACTTGCGCGCGGCGCTTCTCGCCGCAGCAGCGGATTTGCTTGACCGGGAAGGTGCGGAAGGAGTCTCGCTGAGAGCCGTGGCGCGCGCGGTCGGCGTATCGCAAACGGCGCCGTACAACCATTTCGATAGTAAAGAGGCGCTGCTTGTTGCTCTTGCAGCCGAAGGGTTCAGCGCGTTGCGACGGTCGCAGCAGCAAGCCTTGGCGACGCTGGCTGCAGGGTCGAATGCACTTGAGGCACTCGGTTCGAACTATGTGAGTTTCGCGACCGAAAAACCGCAGCGCTATCGCTTGATGTTTGGCTTGGGGCTCAAGGACCGCAGCATGCTTGCCGCTGTCGCCAAGGTCAAGCGCGCCTCTTTCGAGCCCCTGCACACTGTTCTTCGCGCACGTTCAGTCAACCTCGATCCGGCGACGCTCGATGCCGAAGCCGTCGCAGCCTGGGCCTTTGTCCATGGCCTTGCGAGTCTCGTCATCGACGGTTCACTTCGGGATGATGCTGCAGCAGGGGCGACCTCATTGCGTGTGCGCCGGGCCATCGCGACATTCGCACAGAACCTTGGTTGAGTGCTCACGAACTGCTCGGCTCCGCGGAGTTGGGCTATGCCCGTGGGCCTACCCATTATTGCGCGGTCAAATCTCCGCGGCGCTGATAGCGCGCCGGAAGCATCTCACGTCAGGCGATGCATTCAACGGATCAGCTCGATCCGGAGGAATGCGTGATGCGTTGCCCGTGACCGACCGATCGAACTCCAGAACTGCCTTCAGTAATTATCTGCTGAACCGCGCTCGCGCAGAAAGCTGCCGGCGCGCTATGCGGCCGTCGTCACGCCACTGACGCTCTCGGTGCTGATGACGTCCGTCGTCTGCGCCATCGCCACGCTGAAGAGCCTGGGACCGACGCAGGCATTCATCGCGACTTGGCCCGCAGCCGGGCTATCTGCTAGCTCGTGGCGTTCCCTAACTGCCTCATCCACCGCTGTCGTCCCGGACAAGCCACGGCGTGCGACAGCGCGCCGTGGCGCTGATCCGGACCCATACGCCGCGGCCGTCGTGATGGGCCAAATGCCGACGACCAGCGTGCCTCGAACCGCTCCCTGGGGGTATGGGTCCCGGCTCAAGGCCGGGACGACGGCGGTGGTTGCGGCTGCCGTAGGGTGGGTAAAGCGGACGCCGACGCGGCCGCGTGCCCACCGTCTTGCGGCGGACTCGCTGGCATGGTGGTGGGCACGGCGCGGGTGACGTTCCGTTGAATTTATCAGCGGGGCGCGCCTTTGCCCACCCTACGGCCTATACGCTCAGCGCGGCCTCATTCACCCAGCCCACGCGCCACCACCTTGCGCATCACGTTCGGCAGCGCCTCGCCGTCGAGCGTGGCGATCTTCACCCAGCGCATGCCGGCGGGCGCGCGGGTGCGGGCCGGCACTGTTGCGGTGTAGACCACGAGCTCCAGCGGGAAATGGGTGAAGACGTGGGTGACGACGCCGAGCTTGCGGTGCCAGCGTTTCACGCCGCTCACGTCCGGCGCCTGCGCGAGTGCCTCTTCATCCTCCTGGCCGGCCAGCCACTCCGAGCCGGGGACCTCGGTCATGCCGCCGAGCAGGCCCTTGGCGGGGCGCGAGCGGACCAGCAGTTCATCGCCTCTGACGACCACGAAGGCGGCGCCGCGGCGGAGCGTGCCGGTCTTCTTGGCGGCCTTGCGCGGGAACGTCTCCTGGTCGCCGTGCTGGCGCGCGGCGCAATCCTCGTTCAGCGGACACAGCACGCAGGCCGGCTTCTTCGGCGTGCAGATGGTGGCGCCGAGGTCCATCAGGGCCTGGGCGCTATCTCCGGCGCGGGATGGGCCGAGCAGGGTCGCAGCGAGCGCCTGGATCTGCGGCTTGGCCTGCGGCAGCGCCTCCTCGACCCTGAACAGCCGCGTCGTGACGCGCTCGATGTTGCCGTCGACCGGCATGGTGCGGCGATCGAACGCGATCGCAGCGATCGCGGCCGCCGTGTACGGGCCGATGCCGGGCAGCTTGCGCAACCCCTCCTCAGTGTCCGGGAACACGCCGCCATGCTCGCGCAGGACGGTCACGGCGCAGGCGTGCAGGTTGCGGGCCCGGGAGTAATAGCCGAGGCCGGCCCACATCCGCAGTACGTCCTCGAGATCGGCGTTGCCGAGCGCGGAGACATCCGGCCAGCGTGCCAGGAATTTCTCGAAATACGGCCCGACCGCCTTCACCGTGGTCTGCTGCAGCATGATCTCCGACAGCCAGACCCGGTACGGGTCCGAGCGCTGCCCGGCCGGCGCCCGCCACGGCAGCCGCCGCCGGTGACGGTCGTACCAGGCGAGCAGTTGCGCCGGGCGCTCGGCGGAGCCGGCGTCGTGCTGGTGTTTTCGAGAAGCCTTAGGGTGAGCCACGCCTCTTCAATAAAGCGAAAACAAGGACTGGACCAGCGCACCGGTCTGGAAGTCCCCAGCTCAAGCAGCGCAACAGAATGTCCTCGCCTTCTATGACGCCGCGCGTTATGCTCCGTCATGATCCAGAGCTTCGCGGATCGCGAGACGGAGCTGATATGGAGCGGCCGACGGAGCCGAAGATTGCCGTCCGACATTCAGGATGTCGCACTTCGCAAACTTCGTCTTCTTAATCAGGCCCGGGTTCTCGACGATCTCCGAGTGCCGCCAGGGAACCGGCTCGAGGCTTTGAAGGCCGACCGCGTCGGGCAACATTCGATCAGGATCAACGATCAATGGCGAATTTGCTTCGTCTGGGATGATGGAGGACCGGCGCATGTCGAAATCGTCGACTACCACCGCTAGAATCAATCTGCTGCACAATCCCCATCCCGGCGAGATCCTGCTGGAGGAGTTCCTCAAGCCGATGGGACTGAGCCAGAACGCGCTGGCGCGCGCCGTTCATGTGCCGCCGCGCCGAATCAATGAAATCGTGCTCGGCAAGCGCGACATCACTGCGGACACCGATCTGCGCCTCGCCCGCTATTTTCGTGTCTCCGAGGGCTTCTTCCTGGGTCTTCAGATGGACTATGACCTCATGCAGCGGCGGCGCGAGATTGCCCCGGACCTGAAAGCGATCCGTCCGCGCGCCGCGTGACGGCAGCGAGAAAGCATCATGGCAAAGCCCGGCCGCCTCACCGCAAAACCCCTCGCGCTGATGATGGGCGACGTGCTGACGGCCGCCTATGCCAAGCAGGGGTTTGCGGCGCGCGAACTCGTCACGCGCTGGCCGGAGATCGCCGGGCGCGAGATCGCCGAGCATGCCCAGCCGCTGAAGATGCAGTGGCCGCGGCCGGTCGAGGGCCAGCCGCAGGAACCGGCGACACTCATTCTGCGCGTCGAGGGGCCGATGGCGCTGGAGATCCAGCACTCCTCGGACGTGATCCTGGAGCGCGTCAACCGCTTCTTCGGCTGGCATGCGGTCGGCAAGCTGGCGCTGCGCCAGGGCCCGCTGACCCGGCCGCCGGTGAAGCGCCGCCCGGCGCCGCCCGATCCGAAGAAGGTGGCCAAGGTGGCCTCGACCCTGACCGCGATCGAGGACGACGCGCTGCGCGATGCGCTGGCCAGGTTGGGCGCCGCCATCAAGCGAAATTGACGTTCGCCGTTTGATCCGCGATTGCGGCCCGGCATTGCCTCTAGCTGGGTTTCAAGCTAGCGAAAAGCCGAGTTACGAGGGTTTCAGGCGCGTGACGCGCCCACTTTGGAGCAGAGCCTTGATCATCACCCGCCGCGCCTTCACCGCCGCCCTGTCGCTGACCGGCCTCGCCGCGCTGGCCGGCTTCTCGCCGCTGCGGCTGATCTCGGACGCCTTCGCGCAGAGCGCCGCCGACGTCGCCAAGCCGCAGTCGCTGCCGGACATGGGCTTGGGCCCTGCGGATGCCGCGGTCACGATCGTCGAATACGCCTCAATGACCTGCCCGCATTGCGCTGCCTTCAACGCCACCGTTTTCCCCAAGCTGAAGGCGGAATACATCGATACCGGCAAGATCCGCTACATCTTCCGCGAGTTCCCGCTGGACATCAAAGCCGCCGCCGGCTCGATGCTGACGCGCTGCATCGCCAACGGCGACGCGCAGAAGTATTTCGCGGTCACCGACATGCTGTTCCGGTCGCAGAACGACTGGGTCGTCAAGAACACCACGGAGACCTTGACCCGGATCGGCAAGCAGGCCGGCCTCAGCCAGCAGCAGGTTGAAGCCTGCCTGAAAGACCAGGCGCTGCTCGACAAGATCGCCGCCGACCAGAAATATGCCAGCGACGTTCTTAAAGTGGATTCGACGCCGACCTTCTTCATCAATGGCGAGAAGATCAAAGGCGAATCCTCGATCGAGGAGTTTCAGAAGCGCATCAACCCGCTTCTGAAGAGCTGATTCGACTCAGTGAGTCCCATGAGACACAGTGCGGCCCCCTCGTGGGGCCGCTTTCTGTTTGAGGGGAAGATGGCCGCGAGAAAGCCTTGGAAAAGCAGGCCCGGCGGGTTGCCCTCACGGACCGGCCTCGCCATTGTCCCGCCCTCAGAATGAGGCGCAACGGCGACTCAGTCCACATTGACATTGCCATCCATGGTATTGTCGGGGCTGGGAGATTCGTCTCCCGCCAACAGAGAATCTGTGCATGAAACTCACGCGTCTTCGTCTTCACGGTTTCAAGACGTTCGTCGAACCGACTGACTTCGTGATCGAACCCGGCCTCACCGGCGTCGTCGGTCCGAACGGCTGCGGCAAGTCGAATCTGGTCGAGGCGCTGCGCTGGGCGATGGGCGAGACCTCGCACAAATCGCTGCGTGCCGCCGACATGGACGCGGTGATCTTCTCCGGCTCGAACACGCGGCCGTCGCGCAACCACGCCGAAGTGGTGATGACGATCGACAACAGCGATCGCACCGCGCCGGCCGCCGTGAACGACCGCGACATTCTCGAGATCTCGCGCCGCATCGAGCGCGAGGCCGGCTCGGTCTATCGCATCAACGGCCGCGACGTGCGCGCCCGCGACGTGCAGATCCTGTTCGCCGACGCCGCGACCGGCGCGCGTTCGCCGGCGCTGGTCCACCAGGGCAAGATCGGCGAGATCATCCAGGCCAAGCCCGAGCAGCGCCGCCGCGTGCTCGAAGACGCCGCCGGCGTCGCTGGCCTGCATGCGCGCCGCCACGAGGCCGAGCTGCGGCTGAAGGCGGCCGAGACCAATCTGTTGCGCGTAGAGGACGTCATCGGCCAGCTCTCCGGCCAGATGGAAGGCCTGCGCAAGCAGGCGCGCCAGGCGATCCGCTATCGCGAGGTCGCAGCCAAGGTGCGCAAGGCCGAAGCGACGCTCTATCATCTGCGCTGGATGGGCGCGCATGCCGACCTCAACGACGCCGCGCATGTGCACGATGTCGCCGTGCGCGAGATGGCCGAGCGCACCCGCGAGCAGGCCGAATCGGCGCGCATCCAGGCGATCCGCTCGTCGCATCTGCCGGCGCTGCGCGAGGCCGAGGCCCGCGCCGCGGCGACGATGCAGCGGCTGAAGAACGCCCGCGACCTGCTCGACCGCGAGGAGGTGCGCGCCAAGGAGCGCGCTGGCGAGCTCGACCGCCGCCTGATGCAGCTCACCGCCGACGTCGCGCGCGAGCAGCAGCAGAACCAGGACGCGCAGGTCGCGCTGCAGCGTCTGGAAACTGAAGACGCGGAGCTGAAGGAGGAGATCAAGGCGCGCGTCGAGATGCGCAGCGGCGTCGACGAGCGCGTCGCCGAGGCCGAGGCGCTGCTTCTCGAAACCGAGCGCCAGTTCACCGAGCTGACGACGCAGCTCGCCGATCTCACCGCACGCCGCAACCAGCTCGAGGCCAACGTCCGCAGCCATCGCGAGCGTCTCGCCCGGCTCGACCAGGACATCGCCAATGTCCGCGCCGACGAGGAGCGGCTGGCGCAGGAGACCGCCCATCTCGGCGATCTCGACACGCTCGCCGCCGCGCTCGAAGCCGCCGAAGAGGCCGAGGCGCAGGCCGAGGCCGCAGTGCAGACCAACGAGGCCGCGCAGGCCTCCGCGCGGCAGAAGCTCGAAGCCTCGCGCGCCCCGCTTGCAGAGGCTGAGAAGCGCGCGCAGCGGCTGGAGACCGAGGCGCGCACCATCTCCAAGATGGTGAACAGCGAGACCAAGAATCTGTGGCCGCCGATCATCGACGGCGTCACGGTCGCCAAGGGATATGAGAAGGCGCTCGGCGCCGTGCTCGGCGACGATCTCGACGCGCCGGTCGATGCCTCCGCGCCGATGCACTGGACGGTTGCCGGCGCCGAGGTCACCGACCCCGCTCTGCCCGATGGCGTCGAGCCACTGGCTGCGTATGTGCAGGCGCCGCCGGAGCTGTCGCGCCGTCTTGCCCAGATCGGCGT
>NZ_CAFJ01000300.1 GCF_000239795.1 Bradyrhizobium sp. STM 3809
GGAGACGGGAGGACAGCATGCCGGCAGAGATGGTACACCCGCCCGTGTCGCGGCGCCTCCGGCCGCGGACGGTCTGACGCGTGCTCTCACGGCTTTCCCTCCGGTCCAAGCAACGAAGACGCCGATCATGACGCTTCATTCCACCATCGATCCCTCGTCCGCCGATTTCGCGCGCAACGCCGAGGCGATGCGCGCGCCGGTCGCGGACCTCAAGGCCAGGCTCGCGCAGGTCGCCGAGGGCGGCGGCGAGGCCTCGCGCAAGCGGCATCTGTCGCGCGGCAAGATGCTGGCGCGGCAGCGCGTCGACCTGCTGCTCGATCCCGGCACCGCCTTCCTGGAGCTGTCGCCGCTGGCGGCGCATGGGCTCTATGGCGGCGACGTACACTCGGCCAGCATCGTCACCGGCATCGGCCGTATCGCGGGGCGCGAATGCGTCGTCGTCGCCAATGACGCCACCATCAAGGGCGGCACCTACTACCCGATGACGGTCAAGAAGCATCTGCGCGCCCAGGACATCGCGCGGCAGAACAATCTGCCCTGCGTGTACATGGTCGATTCCGGCGGTGCGTTCCTGCCGCTGCAGGACGAGATCTTCCCGGACGAGCGGCATTTCGGCCGTATCTTCTACAACCAGGCGCAGATGTCGGCGCAGGGCATTCCGCAGCTTGCGATCGTGATGGGCTCGTGCACGGCAGGCGGCGCCTATGTGCCGGCGATGTCGGACGAGAGCATCATCGTGCGCAATCAGGGCACGATCTTCCTCGGCGGTCCGCCGCTGGTGAAGGCAGCGACCGGCGAGGTCGTCAGCGCCGAGGAGCTCGGCGGCGCCGATGTGCATTCGCGCCAGTCCGGCGTCACCGATCACTACGCGCAGAACGATGCCCATGCGATCGGCATCGCGCGCCGCATCGTCGGCACCTTGAAACCGCCGGGCGCGCGCACGGTGCTGAACATGCGCGAGGTCCACGAGCCGCGCTATGCCGCGGAGGAGATCTATGGCGTGGTTCCTGTCGATGGCCGCAAGCCGTTCGACGTGCGCGACATCATTGCGCGTGTGGTCGACGGCTCGGAGTTCGACGAGTTCAAGAAGCTCTACGGCCAGACCCTGGTGTGCGGCTTCGCGCACATCTTCGGTTATCCCGTCGGCATCATCGCCAACAACGGCATCCTGTTCAGCGAGAGCTCGCTGAAGGGCGCGCACTTCATCGAGCTGTGCTGCCAGCGCAACATTCCGCTGGTGTTCCTGCAGAACATCACCGGCTTCATGGTCGGCAAGAAATACGAGGCCGGCGGCATCGCCCGTGATGGCGCCAAGCTGGTGACGGCGGTCGCGACCGCGTCGGTGCCGAAGTTCACGATCGTGATCGGCGGCTCCTACGGCGCCGGCAATTACGGCATGTGCGGCCGCGCCTATGCGCCGCGCTTCCTGTGGATGTGGCCGAATGCGCGTATCTCCGTGATGGGCGGCGAGCAGGCGGCGATGGTGCTGAGCCAGGTCCGCCGCGACGGCATCGAGGCCAAGGGCGAGAGCTGGCCAGCCGAGGAGGAAGAGAAATTTCGCAGCCCCATCCGCGCGCAATACGAGGCGCAGGGCAATCCGTACTACGCGACCGCGCGGCTGTGGGATGACGGCGTGATCGATCCCGCCGACACCCGCCTCGTGCTCGGACTCGGATTGTCCGCTGCCGCCAATGCCCCGGTCGAGCCGACCAGGTTCGGCCTGTTCAGGATGTGATCATGGCTCGTCCCGGATTGTATCGTCGTTTCCGCAAGCTCCTGATCGCCAACCGCGGCGAGATCGCCGTGCGCGTCATCCGCACGGCGCGCGCGATGGGATTGAAGACCGTCGCGGTGTATTCCGAGGCCGACCGCAACGCGCTGCATGTCGCCCTCGCCGACGAGGCCGTGCTGCTCGGGCCCGCGCGCGCCCGCGACTCCTATCTCAACATCGAGCGGCTGATCGAGGCCGCCAAGCAGACCGGCGCCGAGGCGGTGCATCCCGGCTACGGCTTCCTGTCGGAGAGCGCGGAGTTCGCGCAGGCCTGTCTCGACGCCGGGCTGGTGTTCGTCGGCCCGACCGCGGCGATGATCACCGCGATGGGCTCGAAGTCCGGCTCGAAGTTCCTGATGGAGCAGGCCGGCGTGCCGCTCGTGCCGGGCTATCACGGCGAGGCGCAGGACGAGGCGACGCTCGCCAACGAGGCGGCACGGATCGGCTATCCCGTGCTGATCAAGGCGTCCGCCGGCGGCGGCGGCCGCGGCATGCGCGTGGTCCAGGCGGCCGCGGATCTCGCCGACGCCGTCACCAGCGCCAAGCGCGAGGCGAAGGCGGCCTTCAGCGATGACCGCGTGTTGATCGAGAAATACGTCCAGAACCCGCGCCATATCGAGGTGCAGATCATCGGGGACAGCCACGGCAATCTGGTCTCGCTGTTCGAGCGCGAATGCACCCTGCAGCGCCGGCATCAGAAGGTGATCGAGGAGGCTCCGTCGCCGACGCTGTCACCGGCGCAGCGGGAGACGGTGTGCGCGGCGGCACGGCGCGCGGCCGGCGCCGTCAACTATGTCGGGGCCGGTACGATCGAGTTCGTGTCCGACGGGCGCGACGTGTTCTTCATCGAGATGAACACGCGCCTGCAGGTCGAGCATCCCGTCACCGAGCTGATCACCGGCGTCGATCTCGTCGAATGGCAGCTGCGCGTCGCGTTCGGTGAGCAACTTCCGCTGACCCAGGACCAGATCAAACTCAATGGTCACGCCATCGAGGCGCGCGTCTACGCCGAGAATCCGGCGAAGAACTTCATGCCCTCGGTCGGGACCATCAAAACTTGGCGGACGCCGGCGGAGACCGGCGGTCTGCGCATCGACGCCGGCTATCGCGCGGGGGATGCCGTCTCGCCTTATTACGACGCGATGCTCGCCAAGATGATCGCCTGGGCGCCGACGCGCGAGGTTGCGATCGAGCGGCTCAACCGCGGGCTCGAGGACACCGATGTTCGCGGCATCGTCAGCAACATTCCGTTTCTGTCGGCGCTGCTGACGCATCCGGATGTCCAGGCCAATGCGATCGACACCGGCTTCATCGAGCGTCATTTGTCGCTGCTCACGCAATCGGGCGCAACGGCTGGCGATGTCGAGTTGTGCGCCGCGGTCGCGGCCATTCTGATCGACGAGCAGGCTGCGGCGGCGAATGAGCAGGGCTCGCCGTGGCGGTCCTCCGGGTGGATGCCGGTGGGCCTGCGGCAGCGGGTGTTCTCGTTCCGCCAGGGCGCGGGAGCAGAGCCGCAGACGGTGACGCTGGCCTATGGTCCGAGCGTGCAGACCGTGACGATCGATGGCCGGGTCACATCGTTCTCGGCCATTCCGACCGAAGATGGCGGCTTCGACCTTGTGCGCGACGGCCTCAAGTCCCATGTGGTGGCCGTGATCGAAGGACACGAGCTTTACCTTCGCACCCGCAATGGCCGGTTCGACCTGCATTGGATCGATCCGTTCGGCGGCGATGACGAGGAGCAGGGTGGCGAGGACAAGATCGTCGCGCCCTTGCCGGGCACCGTGGTGGCCTTGCTGGCGCAGGAGGGGGCCGTGCTGGAGAAGGGCGCGGCGATCCTGACGCTGGAGGTGATGAAGATGGAGCAGACCTTGCGCGCGCCGTTCGCGGGTGTGCTCAAGGCGATCAAGTGCAAGGTCGGCGACATCGTGCAGGAAGGCGTCGAACTGGCGGAAGTCGAACCCTCCGCCTGATCCTCCAACTCCAAGAGGGCAGCATGAGCGAGAGCGTGCGCATCATCGAAATGGGCCCGCGCGACGGCCTGCAGAACGAGAAGACCTCCGTCAGCGTCGCCGACCGCATCGCCTTCGTCCGCGCGCTGGTCGACGCTGGCCTGACGACCGTCGAGGTCGGTGCCTTCGTCTCGCCCAAGGCGATCCCGCAGATGGTCGGATCCGACGAGGTGATGCGCAGCGTCGCCGCGCTGCCGGGCGAGTTCCACGTGCTCGTGCCCAACGTGAAGGGCTATGAGGCTGCTCATGCCGCCGGCGCCAAGGTGATCTCGGTGTTCACGGCGGCGTCCGAGAGCTTCTCCCGCGCCAACATCAACTGTTCGATCGAAGAGTCGCTGGAGCGCTTCAAGCCGGTCGTGGCGCATGCCAAGACCGACGGCATCAAGGTGCGTGGCTACGTCTCCTGCGTGCTCGGCTGTCCCTATGAGGGCGAGATCAAGCCGCAGGCGGTCGCCGACGTTGCCAAGGCGCTGTGGGATCTCGGCTGCTACGAGGTCTCGCTCGGCGACACGATCGGGGTCGGCACGCCCGTAAAGGCCAAGCAGATGCTGCGCGCGGTCTGCGACGACGTGCCGGTGTCGCATCTGGCGATGCATTTCCACGACACCTATGGCCAGGCGCTCGCCAACCTCTATGCCGGGATGGAGGAGGGCGTCCGCGTCATCGACGCCGCCGCCGGTGGCCTTGGCGGCTGCCCGTTCGCGCCGGGCGCGACCGGCAATGTCGCGACCGAGGATGTCGTCTACATGCTCGACGGCATGGGCATTCGCACCGGCGTCGATATGACCAAGCTCTTGGCAGCCACCAACGAGATCAGCCGGCTGCTTGGCCGCCCGCCGGTCAGCCGTGTCGCGGCGGCGCTGAATGCGAAGAACAGGCGGGTAGCGAATGGCGAGTAGCGAATGGTGCAGGTCCCGCTCGCTTCTCGATTCGTTACTTCCTATTCGCCATTCGCCGCCGCGCTAGCGGCTCAGATCCGGGCCCATCACGAGGTCCGGCAGGCCGGTCGAGATCTGCGGCACGAAGCAGAGCAGCAGAACGGCCGCCATCATCAGGAGCACGAACGGCAGCGTGCCCCAGATCACGTCGCGCAGGGGGATGTCCGGCGCGACGTTGCGGATGACGAAGATGTTCAGGCCGACCGGCGGATGGATCAGGCCCATCTCCATCACGATGGTCATGACGACGCCGAACCAGATGATGTCGAAATTCGCCGCGCGCAGCGGCGGCAGGATGATCGGTGCGGTCATCAGGATGATCGACACCGGCGGCAGGAAGAAGCCGAGCACGACCACCATCAACAGGATCGCGAACAGCAGCTCCCAGCGCGGCAGGTGCATCGCGACGATGGATTCGGCGACGGACTGCGAGATGTGCAGATAGCTCATCACGTAGGAGTAGAGCAGCGACATGCCGATGATCAGCATCAGCATGGTCGACTCGCGCAAGGTGGCTCGCATGATCGGCGCGAGATCCCTTGGGCTCCAGACCCGGTAGATGATCGCGATCAGCACTAGCGCCAGGATGCCGCCGAGGCCGGCCGTCTCCGACGGGGTGGCGAAGCCGCCATAGAGCGCGACCATCACGCCGGTCAGCAGCAGCACGAACGGGATCACGCGCGGCAGCACCGAGAAGCGCTGCGCCATGGTGAAATCGTCCTTGGTCAGGATGTCCGACCACGCCCCCGATTTCTCATAGGCCAGCTTGGCGGACGCATATTCCTGGCGGAAGCGCAGCACGGCATAGGCGCCGAACAGCGTGACCAGCAGCAAGCCAGGGCCGATGCCGGCCAGGAACAGCCGCCCCAGCGACTTCTCGGCGGCGATCGCGAACAGGATCATCGTGATCGAGGGCGGCAGCAGGATGCCGAGCGTACCGCCGGCGGCGATGATCCCGGCCGCGAAGCCGCCGGAATAGCCGCGCTTGCGCATCTCGGGTATGCCGGCCGAGCCGATCGCCGAGCAGGTCGCGGGTGACGAGCCGGCCATCGCCGCGAACAGCGCGCAGGCGAACACGTTGGCGACGCCGAGACCGCCGGGCACGCGATGCAGCCAGGCATGCAGCGCCGAGTAGAGATCCTGGCCGGCGCGGGAGCGGCCGATCGCGGCGCCCTTGAGGATGAACAGGGGGATCGACAGCAGCGTGATCGACGCCATTTCCTCGTAGACGTTCTGCGTCACCGTATCGAGCGAGGCGGTCGGCATGTAGATCGCCATGAACACGACGGCGACGGCGCCGAGCGCGAAGGCGATCGGCATGCCCGCGAACATCGCGAACAGGGTGGCGACCCCGTAGGCGACACCAATTCCAAACACGCTCATCGACGCGCTCCGGTGAGCGGCGCCAGGATCTGCAGCAGCATCTGAACGCACAGCAACGTCATGCCGGCGGCCATCAGGCCGTAGGGGATGGCGAGTGGCGGCGACCACATCGAATTGGAGACCTGGCCGTCCTCGAACGCCTCATGGGTCAGGGTCCAGGACTTCCAGGTGAAGAAGGCACAGAACAGGAAGCTGGCGACGTCGACCAGCCAGAGCCGGATCTTGTTGGCCATCGGCGACATCAGGCCGACAAACGCCTCGATGCTGACGTGGCCGCGATGCTCCTGGACATAGGAGGCGGTCATGAAGGTTGCGCCGACCAGCAGGAACACGGCCGCCTCGTCCTGCCAGTAGTTGGCGGCCTTGAACAGCGCGCGGCCGGCGACGCTGTAGCTGAGGATGACGCAGGCCGCGACCAGGGCGATCGCGGCGAAAACGACGATGATGCTGTTGAGAGCCGAGATCACACGCTGAATCGGCGCCAGCGGTCCGCTGGCGCCGGGGGACGGTGATGCCTCGCTATCGGAGACGGGCGCGTGCATCAATCAGGCCGCGACGTCGGACGCGAGCTTCAGCAGCTTGGCGCAGTTTGCGGACTTTGCACCATAGTCCTTCCACGCGGTGTCACGGGCAATGTCGCGCCACTTGTTGACGGTGTCGAGGTCGAGCTCGGTGACCTTCGCGCCGGCCTTCTCGTAGACCTTGGCGACCTCGATGTCGTCCTCCTGCGCGCCCTTGCGCCCGAACGCCTCGAGCTCCGCGCCGACGGTCAGGAGGATGTCCTGCTGGTTCTTCGGCAGCTTGTCGAAGCTCGCCTTCGACATCATCAGCGGCTCAAGCATGAACCAGTACGACGCCTTGGCACCGGAGGTCAGCGCCTTGGCGACCTCCTCCAGGCGGAACGAGATCAGGCTGGTCGACGACGTGAGGCCGGCATCGCAGGCGCCGGTCTGCATCGCCGTGTAGATTTCGTTGGAGGGAACGGACAGCACCGACGCGCCGGCGGTCTGCAGCACCATGTCCATCTCGCGCGAGCCGCCGCGCACCTTCATGCCCTTGGCATCCTCGGGGGTCACCAGCGCGCGCGACCGGCTCGCGACGCCGCCGGCCTGCCAGATCCAGGTCAGCAGGATGATGCCCTTGTCGGCCAGGAAGTCGCTGAGTGCCTTGCCGACCGGCTCGTTCTTCCAGCGCAGGCCCTGGTTGTAGGTGGTGACGAGGCCCGGCATCAGGCCGATGTTGGTCTCAGGCACTTCGCCGCCGGCGTAGGGCATCGGATATAGGCTGATGTCGAGCGCGCCTTTTCGCATCGCCGAGAATTGCGCCACGGTCTTGATGAGCGACGAGTTCGGATAGATCTCGGCCGCGATCTCGCCGCCCGAGCGCTTCGAGACCTCGTCCGCGAAGACCCGGCAGAGCCGGTCGCGGAAGTCGCCCTTGTCGACGGTTCCGCCGGGGAATTGGTGGGAGATCTTCAGCGTCGTTGCAGCATGGGCCGTGCCGATTCCGAAGCGCAGGATGGCGGGCGCGGCGAGCGCGGAGGCGATGACGTGACGGCGTGAGAGCATGAGATTTCCCCTGGACAACTTCTGATTGGGTTCCCGACCACGGTTCGCTGGCATTACCGATACGAGCCAAACTGCCGGATGTACCTCTAGCCGAACTCGACGGTCCGTTCGAGGTCAAATGCAGGGGAGGCGACATATTGCTGCGGCGCAAATGTCGGCCTCTGGGTCCCTTGCAGCGGTTGTACTAACACCGGTTTGCCGGGGCGAAATTGTGTCGACCTTCCAAACACCGGAGAACTCGATTCAAAATTGATCGGCGAAAATAAATTCGCCGGTCCGTAACAACCGTGTTGCTGGAAACGTCGAGGTCAAGGAGCGGCGCATCGATCGCCGTCCAACCCCGCACCTCGAAGGAGCGACCATCATGATCTCTCGCAACCGCCTCATCCTCGCCGTCTCCGCCACCGCTCTCGCCTTCAATGTCGCGCTCGCGCCGGTGGCGTTCGCCGAGGACAAGATGGGCAAGGACGACGGGATGAAGAAAGACTCGATGTCCCACGACGGCATGAAGAAGGACGCGATGGGCAAGGACGGCATGAAGAAGGATACGATGTCCAAGGACGGGATGAAGAAGGACGACGGCATGATGAAGAAGTGAGGCGCGTCGGCTCCAGCGCCGCTTCGGTCGCGGCGCCGCCGGGGCCGTAAGCCTCTTCGCGTCACGACCATCGACGGCGCCAGGGCGGCAAACCGCCATGGCGCCGCTCCATCACGTCACTACTTCTTCTTGCCGCGGGCCTTGCGCGCGGCGTAGCGCGCGTCGCGCTTGGCCTTCTGCTCGGCCTCGAGCTCCGCCGCGCGGGCGGCAGCTTCTTCCGCCTCGCGGGCGAGCCGCGCCGCCTCGGCGGCCTTCGCCTCTTCCTCGAGCCGCTTCTGCTCGGCCTTGGCGGCCTCGCGCTCGAGCCGCAGCTGTTCCCGGCGTGCCGCCGCCGCCTCGCGCTCCTGCCGTCGCTTCACGACTTCGGGATCGTCCGGCCCGGGCTGCGCCTTGAACTTCTGCAAGATGCTCTGTCGTGCCTGCTGCGCGGCCTTTTGCCGATCGGCAAAACCGGGTTCCTTGAATCCTCTCATGGAGACGTCGTCACTTCGCTACTGGTGTGGTCTGATCTGTGTGATTCGGTGCGGGGCTGTACGCGCCGCCCAGCCATTCCTCCACGGTGCCGTGAACACGAACGAAGGCT
>NZ_CAFJ01000299.1 GCF_000239795.1 Bradyrhizobium sp. STM 3809
CGGGAGCGGTTTCCCGTCCTACGTCTCCTCCTCCATCGTCACCGCGACCGCGCCGACGGCCGACAGCCGCACCTTGTCGCCTTCGACGTCGGCGACGAGGCCCTTGTCGATGAAATGATGATGGCCCTTGTGCTGGCCCTCGCCGCTGTCCTTCTTGGTCAGCTTGATGCGGTTGCCCTCGACGCGGTCGACGGTGCCGACATGCGCGCCGTCGGCGCCGATGATCTCCATGTGCTCCCTGATGTCCTGCATGCAAGGTCCTCCCTGGCCGATGCGGCGCGGCCCGCGCCCGCCGATGTGTTTGAACGATGCTGCTTCAACCGGCGGCCGCGGCAAGCGTTCCGGGCCGCGGGGCACGGACGATGGAACGACGAGGCCGGGCGCACCATTGATGAGGTGCACGAGAGCTGAAAGGTGATGCGATGGCCAAGTTCGCGAAAGGAGACCACGTCTCCTGGAACTCGGAAGCCGGCCGCGTCAGCGGCCACATCATCGCGGTGCATCTGCGCGACTTCGACTACAAGGGCCACCGGCGGCACGCCACGCCCGAGGCCGCCGCAATACGAGATCAAGAGCGACAAGACCGACCACGTCGCGGCTCACAAGGAAAGCGCCCTGACGCGGTTGACGCGCGCGTAGATCGCGGCCCGGCCAGTGCCCGCGCAGATCACGGGAGAGCGGTTCGGCGGCGGACGAGGTCTGCCCCGTTCTCACCATCGGACATTGCCAACCGACCAGCGTTCCGCGGGCGTGGGGTTGTGCAAAGCCG
>NZ_CAFJ01000298.1 GCF_000239795.1 Bradyrhizobium sp. STM 3809
GGTCGACCACGGCCGCCGCGCAGGACGGCGGCGCGCCGCGCGCCGTCACCACCAGCGTGGCGCGCGCACAATCGTCGGCGAGCGCATCCGCGCGCAAGGTCAGCGCGACGAGGCGGCCGTCGGCCATCGCCAGCACACAGCCGGACTCGTCGCAGGAGACGCCGTCGGCCAGCGAGGCATCGGCCGGCAGCCGCGCATCGGCATCGGCGGCGAGCCACTCGCGGGTGACGAACACGTCCTTGCCGCTGCGCATCACATGCAGCCGCCCATCGCGGCCGCGCACGGCGACCGCGCGGCCGTCGCCGGAGACCAGGATGTCGGGCTGCGGCGTGGCCGCGGCCCAGGCGGTGGCCAGCGCGAGCACGACCGCCCCCGACCAGCGCAGCGGCGTCCTCAGCAGGCCGATCAGGACGAGGCCGAGGCTGGCCAGGATCAGCGGGCCGATCCCGAACGCCGTGACGCGCCCGACCGCGCCCGGCAGCGCCGCCACCCAGCGCGTCACCGCGATCATCCAGTCGATGCCCCAGCCCATCAGCGACCAGCACGGGCCGTCGAGCCCGAACGGCGCGA
Source organism: Bradyrhizobium sp. STM 3809 (assembly GCF_000239795.1). Lineage (GTDB taxonomy): Bacteria > Pseudomonadota > Alphaproteobacteria > Rhizobiales > Xanthobacteraceae > Bradyrhizobium. The sequence goes on from NZ_CAFJ01000298.1 coordinate 571, forward strand.
ACAGCAGGCCGAGCAGCCCGGCCGGCATCACCAGCGCCGAGACCACCGGCATCGCCGCGAGATTGGCGAGCAGGCCATAGGGCGTGATGCGGTGAAAATGGAACGCGGCATAGGGCGTGGTCGCGAGCCCCGCGATCAGCGAGGCCAGGATCAGCATCGTGGCTTCACGGCCGCCCCACAAGGCGATGCGCTGCGTGGTCGACGAGTCCGGCGTCGCAAACAGCCTGGGCATGCCGACCTGCACCAGCGCGACGAGGCCGAGGGTCGCGGCGAACGACATCTGGAAGCTCGGATGCACCAGCGCCTCGGGCGCTGCGATCAGCACGATCATCGCGGCCACCGCCAGCGTGCGGAAGGTGACGGCGCGGCGGTCGACCATGACCGCGATCAGCACCACCGCGGTCATGAAGAATGAGCGTTGCGTCGCGACCTCCGCGCCGGACAGCAGCAGATAGAACGCGGCCGCGACCAGCGCCGCGGCCGCCGCCCATTTCTTGATCGGGTGGCTCACGGTGAGGCCGGGGATCAGCGCGAGCAGCGCGCGCACGGCGAAGAACACGACACCGGCGACGACCGCCATGTGATAGCCGGAGATCGACAGCACATGGCCGAGCCCGGAAATGAACATCGCATCGTTGACATCGGGCGTGATCGCATCGCGCCGCCCGGTCAAGAGCGCGGTCGCGATCGCACGCTCGTCGCCGTCGAGGCGGGCGCGGATGCGGGCATCGATCGTGTCGCGCAGGCCTTGCATCGCCGCCGCATAGCGCAGGCCGAGCCCGGCCGCCTGCGGCGGCGCCACCGTCGATATCGAACCCATGACGAAGCCGGAGGCGCCGATGCCCTGGAAGAACATGTCGCGGGAAAAGTCGTAGCTGCCGGGCCGCACCGGCGCGAGCGGCGGCAGCAGCCGCGCCTTCATCTGCACGAAGCTGCCGACCTCCGGCGCGGTGCCCTTGCGCACCGCGAGCCGCACGCGCGCGAGGGTGACGCTGCTGCGCTGGCTCTCCATCGCCGTCACGCGCAAGACGATGCGGTCGCTGCGCTCGCGGATGTCGCGGGCCTCGACATAGCCGGAGAGCGAGACCGAATACAGCGGCCGCGCCAGCACCGGATGCGCCACGCCCGCCGTCTTGACGGTGGCGACGGCAAAGCCCGACGCCGCGGCCGCGATCATCACCGCCGCTGGGAACAACGGATGCCGCCGCATCAGCACGGCGACCGCGGCCAGCGCGAGCGCTGCGGCCAGGCCCACCCACAGCACCGGCTCGTGATCGGCCGAGAAGTACAGCGCGATGCCGGCGCCGAACGCGACGGGGACCCACGGCAGCAGCCGCCCCGCCCCCGCCTCCTCGCGTGCCCAGCTCTTGAGCCTGATGGCAAGGGAGGGCCCGATGCCGGCGCCGATCGAAGGCCAGCCGGCCAGCGCGCCACGCGGCGGCCAGACATCGGCCATCACGCCAGCGATCCCGCGACGCCCTCCTGGCGGCCGTTCCAGCCCCGCCATCGCCCACACCACCCGCACCAAGGACCAGGGTAAGGCTACCCAAGGCTGCGCGGGGCCGCCTAGCAGAACAGAACGGGAATCCTGGAATTCTGCACGGGCGTGGTGCTGGAACCTTTCGCGAGGCAAGCGCTTGTCCGGGTATGGACTCCCACGACATCGACGACCCGTTTGCCGACCTCGATCTCGAGAAGGCCATCCACCTGCGCTGGACATTGCGGGACATCAAGGCGAACCGGCTCACCCTGTCGCCTGTCTCCGACGAGGATCTGTCGCTCTTGACCGAACGCGGCCTCGTCGAGGTCAGCGACGGCGTGCCGGCGCTGACGGACGCCGGGCAGGACGCAATCGGCTAGCATGCATGCAGCCGTCGGCCCCATCGCGACGGCAACGCAAGTGACGCTTGCCGCCGCCCGAGCACATCCCACACCGATGCGGCGCCGGCTCCGCCTTGATCACCCCTTCGCGACCTCCTTCGCGAAGGTGTCGCGCAGGCCGATGGTGCGGTTGAACACCAGCTTGTCCGGCGTCGAGTCGGGATCGCGCACGAAATAGCCCTGGCGCTCGAACTGAACAGGCGCGTCCGAATTGCTCGCGGCAATCGCCGGCTCGATCCGCGCGTCGGTCAAGACCTCCAGCGAGTTCGGACTGAGGTCGGCGGTGAAGTCGGCCGCGTTCGGGCTCGGGTTGGCGAACAGCTGGTTGTAGAGGCGGATCTCGGCCCTCAGCGACTGCGCGGCGGGCAGCCAGTGCATCGTCGCCTTGACCTTGCGTCCGTCCGGCGCGTTGCCGCCCTTGGTCTGGGGATCATAGGTGCAGCGCAGCTCGACGATCTCGCCCGCGTCGTTCTTGATGACCTCGCGGCACTTGATGAAATAGGCGTAGCGCAGCCGCACCTCGTTGCCCGGTGACAGGCGGAAGAACTTCTTCGGCGGATTCTCCATGAAGTCGTCCTGCTCGATGTAGAGCTCGCGGCCGAAAGCGATCTTGCGCGTGCCGGCGGAGGGATCATCGGGATGATTGATCGCCTCGAGCTCCTCGACCTGCCCTTCCGGATAGTTCTCGATCACCACCTTCAAGGGCCGCAGCACCGCCATGCGGCGGAGCGCGGTGCGGTTGAGCTCCTCGCGGATGCAGAATTCGAGCATGCCGACGTCGACGATGCTGTTGGCCTTGGCAATGCCGATGCGCTTCACGAATTCGCGCACCGCTGCCGGCGGCACCCCGCGGCGCTTCAGCCCGGCGATGGTCGGCATGCGCGGATCGTTCCAGCCGGAGACATGGCCGTCCTGCACCAGCCGCGTCAGCACGCGCTTCGACAGCAGCGTATAGGTCAGGTTGAGGCGCGCGAATTCGTACTGGCGCGGATGCGACGGCACCGGCAGCTTGTCCAGCAGCCATTCGTACAGCGGACGGTGATCCTCGAATTCGAGCGTGCAGATCGAATGCGTCACGCCCTCGATCGCGTCCGACTGGCCGTGCGCATAGTCGTAGCTCGGATAGATCTTCCAGGTGTCGCCGGTGCGCGGATGGTGGGCGTGCAGGATCCGGTATAGCACGGGGTCGCGCAGGTTGATGTTGCCGGCGGCCATGTCGATCTTGGCGCGCAGCACGCGCGCGCCGTTGGGGAATTCGCCGGCCTTCATGCGCCGGAACAGGTCGAGATTCTCCTCGACGGAGCGGTCGCGGAACGGGCTGTTCTTGCCGGGCTCCGTCAAGGTGCCGCGCGACAGCCGGATCTCCTCCTGGGTCTGGTCGTCGACATAGGCGAGGCCGGCCTTGATCAGGCCCTCGGCCCACTCGTAGAGCCGCTCGAAATAATCCGAGGCATAGAACAGGTTGTCGCCCCAATCGTAGCCGAGCCAGCGCACGTCGGCCTGGATGGAATCGATGTATTCCTGCTCTTCCTTGGTCGGATTGGTATCGTCGAAACGCAGATTGCAGCGGCCGCCGAACTCCCGGGCAATGCCGAAGTTGAGACCGATCGACTTGGCATGGCCGATATGCAGGTAGCCGTTCGGCTCCGGCGGGAACCGGGTGACCACGGTCTTGTGCTTGCCGCTGTCGAGATCGGCCTGGACGATGTCGCGGATGAAGTCGCGCCCTGCCTCTGCCGTCGCCGCATTGTCTGTCGTCGTGGTCATCAAGAATATCCTGCTCCGGAATTTGCCAGCCTATCTGCCAAATCCGCCTCCCCCAAGGAAGGCTTTAGTTATGCGATAGGCCTGCTATACACCCCCCGCCCTTTACAGCCCCTGCCTGGATTTCGTGCTGCCGCCCATGACCTCACCGATCGTCACGCGCTTTGCCCCCTCCCCGACCGGCTTTCTCCATATCGGAGGCGCCCGGACGGCCCTGTTCAACTGGCTTTATGCGCGCGGCCGGGGCGGCAAGATGCTGCTCAGAATCGAGGACACTGATCGCGAGCGCTCGACCGATGCGGCAATCGCGGCCATCCTGGACGGCCTGAAATGGCTCGAGCTCGATTGGGACGGCGAGGTCATCTACCAATATAGCCGCGCCGCCCGGCATCGCGAGGTCGCCGAGCAGCTGCTCGAAAGCGGCATGGCCTATCGCTGCTATGCCACGGCCGAGGAGCTGACCGCCATGCGCGAGAA
>NZ_CAFJ01000297.1 GCF_000239795.1 Bradyrhizobium sp. STM 3809
GCGCGACCACGGCGGCGACCTGCCCCGGCAGGTCGACCGCGCGGCCGGCGTTGACCGGCGTCTCCCGGGCATAGGCCCTGGCCAGCCAGAGCCCGATCAGGCCGATCGGCAGGTTGACGAAGAAGATCGCCCGCCAGCCGGCCAGCGCGATCAAGGTGCCACCGACGAACGGACCCGCGGTCAGCGTCAGGCTGGCGCCGGCGGCCCAGATGCCCACGGCGCGGCCACGTTGCTTCGGATCGGGATAAGCATGGTTCAACAACGCGAGCGAATTCGGCACCAGCAGCGCTGCCGCCACCCCCTGCAGGCCGCGCAGGGCGATCAGGCTGGCCGCGTCGGGCGCGAGGCCGCAGCAGACCGAAGCCGCCGTGAACAGGGCAAATCCCGCCATGAAGACGCGCCGCGCGCCGAAGCGGTCGCCGAGCGCGCCCGCGGTCAGGATGAAGGCGGCGAAGGCGATCGTGTAGGCGTTCACCACCCATTGCAGCGCGGCAACGTCGCCAGCGAGCGCGATGCGGATGCTTTCGAGCGCGGTGTTGACGATGGTGATGTCGAGCTGGACGACGCCGAAGCCGAGGCTCATGCCCGTCAGCGTCAGCGCGCCCGCTATCCGGGAGGGCGGCGATGGCGTGACCGGAACCTGCAGCGCGGCGGGTGATGATCGTCTCATGCCGGACCTCCTGGCGGTGGAGCGCGGCGTTGAACCTATCGCTTTGAACGACAGGTATGTTTCGATATCCATCGAAGAATGCCGGTTCAGCCTTGCGCTCACCCCGATGACAAAACGCCGCGCTCGAGGCGCGGCGTTTTGTCTCAGGCGGCGGGCCGCGGTCAGCTGGCGGCGCGCAGATTGACGCTGGTCTCGGCGAGCTTGGTCAGCTTCATGTCGGTCGCCTTCTCCTCGTCGAGCGTCTTCTGCAGCAGGGTGGCGCAATCGCTGCGGCCGAGCTGCTTGGCCCAGGCGACCAGGCTGCCATAGCGGGTGATCTCGTAGTGCTCGGCCGCCTGGCCGGCATTGATCAGGGCCGCGTCGAGCACGGTCTTGTCGGCGACCTCGCCGGCGACCTCCTCGGCCTCCTCGATGATGCCGTCGATCGCAGGGCAATCGACCGCCTTGGGCGCGATGCCCTGCATCTCGAACACCTGCTCGAGCCGCTTCACATGCGTGCGCGTCTCGTCGAGATGGGTGAGGAAACCCTGCTTGAGCTGCTGGTCGGTGGCCTTGTCGGCCATCTTGGGCAGCGCTTTGATCAGCTGGTTCTCGGCATAATAGATGTCCTGCAGCTGGTGCACGAACAGGTCGTTCATCGTCTTGATGTCTTTGGTGAACAGTCCCATGTGTCTCACGTCCTTCCGGGGTTCGGAACATGGCGGGCCCCTCCCCGACCGCGTGCATGTCCATTGACGTCTCGCCTGCGGCTAACCGGCGGCCTGATCGGTTGTTCCGGAGCCATGGCCAGCGCCGCTGGGAACCCGGCCTGCGAAGGCGACGTTCTCGGTCGAACCGGGGGAGTAACCTTTGGGACCAAACTGAGGCGGCCGGCGCGGTCCCAGCTATGTGACTGGAGTGTGACAGACCCGCAAACCGAACGCGAAGCTGCGCTGAGTCAAGGACTGCACAAGACGTACGTTTTAGCTTAAGGAACAGGCTGTCACGGATTGCCCGCCCTCTTCGATCAGATGGTTTCGCCCTTTTTCCAAGATTTACTGCCGCCCCGCCGGGAGGATGAATGCAGCGCCTGCTGACCACGCTCTCGCGTGGCTTCAAGAAATGGATCGGCTGGAAGCGGCTGGGGATTGCAGCAAGCCTTGCGATCATCGCCTTCGCGATCACCACGCTCGTGCGCACGCTGAAGGGCGTCGAGGGCGGCGTCATCCTGACCGCGCTCACCGACATCCCGCCCGGTCACATTGCGCTCGCGGCCTTGTGCGTGGTCGGCGCGTTCTGCACGCTCACGTTCTATGATTTTTTTGCGTTGCGAACGATCGGCAAGAAGCACGTCCCTTATCGCATCGCGGCGATGAGCGCCTTCACGAGCTATTCGATCGGCCACAACATCGGCGCCACCGTGTTCACCGGCGGCGCGATCCGCTTCCGGATCTATTCCGACTACGGCCTCTCGGCGATCGATGTCGCCAAGATCTGCTTCCTGTCGGGCCTGACTTTCTGGCTCGGCAATCTGTTCGTGCTGGGCATCGGCATGACCCTGCACCCGGCGGCCGCGACCGCGATGGATCAGCTGCCGCCGACGGTGAACCAGCTGATCGCGATCGGCATCCTCAGCGCGATCTTCGCCTATCTGGGCTGGCTGTACGCCGGCAAGAACCGCCGCCAGCTCGGCCAGAACGGCTGGAAGGTCGTGCTGCCCTCCGCACCGCTGACGATCGTGCAGATCCTGATCGGCGTCGTCGATCTCGGCTTCTGCGCGCTGGCGATGTACCTCTTGGTGCCGTCGAACCCGCCGATCGATTTCCTGTCGCTGTCGGTGGTGTTCATCCTCGCCACCCTGCTCGGCTTTGCCAGTCATGCGCCCGGCAGCCTCGGCGTGTTCGATGCCGCGATGCTGTTGGCGCTGCCGCAGTTCGGCCGCGAGCAGCTGCTGGCCACGCTGCTGGTGTTCCGCGTGCTGTATTTCGTCATCCCGTTCGCCACCGCGATCTCGATCATGGGCGTCCGGGAACTCTGGCTGAACGTCGTCAAGCCCTGGCAGGAGCGGCGCCGGCTGCAGGCGGCCGTCTCGGACGAGATCGCCGCCAAGCGCGCGGCGGCGACCGCCCCCGCGGCCGTTCCGCAGCGGATCAAGCGCCACTCGCAGGGTTGACTTGACGCGGTGAGTGCGAGCTGACAGCGGTGCGGTCGACGTGACCGGCCGCTCTCTTATTTCCGCCCCATCGCTCAATTGAATGCTCGGCGCATGAACTCCTGGCGTATGACCCGTATGTCCCTTCGTCCAATGCTCGCCGCCTGCGTGCTGGCCGGCCTGCTTGCCCCGCTCGCCGTCCGTCCGGTGGCCGCACAGTTCGGCACCGCCCCGCAGTTGCAGATCAGCTGGGAGGTCCGCAACCGCTTCCGCCTGTTCCGCGAGGAGCGCGACTTCCTGCTGCATCTCGAGAGCACGCGCGACCGCTCGATCCTGTCGGCCGAACAGGGTCTGGCGATCCAGAGCGACGGCCGCGGCTGGGCGCGCAACGTCGTCAACCGGCTGTGCATCGACCTCACCGGCCGCGTCAACGAGCCGTGCACGCGCGACAACGTCAAGGAAAGCTATCTCACGCCGGTCGACCATCCGGTCACCGTGCGCCTGACCGGCCCGGTGCCGGTCGGCGCCACCTGCGCCTGGTCGTTCGACGATGGCGACGGCCCGCAGACCTCGACCTTCGACTGCGCGGAGCCGGTCAATCTGCGCGTCCGCTACGGCCGCCAGACCGTCGCCTCCGTCGACGTGACGAGCCCCGAAGGCACGCAGCAGGTGTCGACCGGCATCCAGGTCCGGGACGTTCTCATCGCCGGCCTCGGCGACAGCATCGCCTCCGGCGAAGGCAATCCGGACCGTCCGATCGCGCTGTCCGACGACGGCTTCTGCTTCCGGTCCTATCTCGGTGGCCCGACCGCGCAATATTATCGGCCGAGCCGCGCCGGCTTCAAAGGCGGCCGCGCCTGCGAGGCGCCGGACACGCTGCAGAACTGGCAGAAGCACAGTGCGGTCTGGTTCAACGCCGCCTGCCATCGTTCGCTGTACAGCTACCAGACCCGCACCGCGCTGGCGCTCGCCGTGCGCTACCCGCATGTCGCGGTGACCTATCTGCCGCTCGCCTGCACCGGCGCGACCATCGCCGACGGCCTGTTCGGCAGCCAGCGCGCCCGCGAATGCACGCCGGGCCGGTCGCTCGCGACCTGCGCCGGCGGCGTCAACGGCCAGCTCGGCGAGCTGCGCGAGGCGCTGACCGCCGCCCAGCGCCGCCAGCCGGACCGCCGCCTCGACCTGATCCTGCTGTCGATCGGCGCCAACGACATCAACTTCTCCGGCCTCGTCGCCGACGTCATCGTCGACACCCCGACGGAGCGCACGTTGTTCAAGCGCTCCGGCGTGATCGGCTCGGTCGACGAGTCCCGCGGCGAGCTCGCGCGCGACCTGCCGCGCGGCTTTGCCAAGCTGCGCGATGCGCTCAAGCCGCTGGTCGGCGATCTCTCGCACGTCATCTACACCTCCTACGGCAATCCGGCGCTGAGCGGCCCGGGCACGCCCTGCCCCGGCGGTCCCGCGGGGTTCGAGGTGCACCCCTCCTTCAACGCCAATCCGCAGCGGCTCGCCAATGTCGCTGGATTCGTCGAGAACGAGTTCCTCCCCGCATTGCGCGGTCTCGCGCAATGCACCGCCGGCGTGCTGTGCCGCGACCCGCGCACCGAGCGCATGACCTTCGTCGACGCGCATCAGCCCGCTTTCGCTCAGCACGGCTTCTGCGCGCGCTCGCCGCAGGATCCGCCGTTCGACCGCGAATGCTTCGCCGCCAATGGCGAGAGCTTCGATTCCAACATCGTCTCCGCCGCCAACGAGCCCTTGCTGTGCGGTCGCGGCGCCAGCGAGTATCGCCCCTATCTGCCGCGCGCCCGCTGGATCCGCGACGCCAATGACAGCTACTTCTCGGCGATGACCTATCCGCAGGGCCTGCCGGCGGCGATGCAGCCGGCCGACATCCACGATGCGAGCTGGGGCGTGCTGTCGGCGGTGTATGGCGGCGCGGTGCATCCGACCGCCGAGGGCCATGCCGCGATGGCCGACGCGGCGTTCCCGGCCGCCGCCGAGGTGCTCAACCTCGATGCGGCCGAACCCAGCATCGCCAGCCAGCCGCTGCCGCCGAGCGGAGGCGCGCAGCAATAGCTGCCGTCGTCGCCCTCGGCGCTGTCGCATTGACGATCGGGGCTTTGCGCCGTCACTCGCCACGTCATGGTTGGGCTTGTCCCGGCCATCCACGTCGGTCGGCATGCTGAGAACGACGTGGATGCCCGGGACAAGCCAGAACAAGCCCGGGCATGACGGAGTTACTATCTTCAGGATCGCAAGTGGCGACCGCTCAGCTCAGGTCAAAGCTCGGATGCCGCGCGATGGCGACACGACGTCTATGAGCGATGCGGACGCATCAGCCACGCGACCGCGAACTACTTCGTCGGGGCCGGCTTCTTCATCATCGGCGGCGCCTGCTTGGTCGCCGGAGCGGTGGCGGTCGTCGCCTGCGCAGGAAGGTACTTGGCGAGGATCGCGGGATCGATCTGCGCCATGTTCGTGTCAGGCAGGCGGGTCCAGGTCTCGTCCTTGCCGAACAGCGAGATGCCGAGATAGCCGTGCAGGATCAGCGACTGCCCGTCCGGGGTGACCCGCATGTTGGCCTTCCAGATGTTACCGTCGCGCGGGTTAAGGACGTTGCCGCCTTCGTATTTCAGGCCCTCGCGCTTCATGTCGCGCACGAAGGAGATACCGACGATCGGCGCATTCTTGCGGTCGTCGGTGCACTTGGAGCAGACCTCGTTGGGATTGTCGCCCGGACGCGGAAACGTCTTGGCGATCACGCCTTCGAACACGCCGTCGTGGTCGATGAAGAGAAACCAGCCGACGGGTCTGCCGTCCTCGACCTTCTGCCACAGCCCGGCCGCGGTCGGCTCTGCCGCCAGCGCCGGCCGCGTCAGCAGCGCACCAGCAACGACCACCGCGCCGAGCGCGAGCGTCGTTGCGGCAGGCGACAGCCGAAGTCGGGGAAACGCATTGCGCATCATCATCTCACCTTGACCAAGTCAAAAAATGAATGGCCGCACAGTACGGCCGTTTCGTGCATCGTTACAGCCCATAACAGGTCTGGCGCGCCGGTGAAACCGGCACGCGCAGGAAACATTTCTTCACATTTGAGTTGGTCCGGCGGCGTCTGGTTCCACACCGCTGACAAATTAGTTGACGCCGAGCTTCTTCTGCAGGCTCGACGACGACGTCGTGTACTGGAACACCAGCCGCTTCTCCGGATAGACGTAGCGATGCGCCTTCTGCGCCATCAGCGCGCCCTCGTGGAAGCCGCACAGGATCAGCTTGATCTTGCCCGGATAGGTGTTGATGTCGCCGATCGCGAAGATGCCGGGCACGCTGGTCTCGAACGCCGAGGTCTCGACCGGGATCAGATTGTTCTCGAGCGCGATGCCCCAATCGGCGACCGGGCCGAGCTTCATCGTCAACCCGAAAAACGGCAGCATCATTTCGCAGGGAATGGTCTCGACCGCGTTGTCGTTGCCCTTGATGGTCGCAGCCGACAGCTGACCGTTGGCGCCTTCGAGCGCGGTGACCTGGCCGATGCGCAGGTCCATCTTGCCGCCCGCGACGAGCGCGCGCATCTGCTCGACGCTGTGGGGCGCGGCGCGGAAATCGTCGCGGCGATGGATCAGCGTGATGCGCTTGGCGATGGGATGCAGATTGAGCGTCCAGTCGAGCGCGGAGTCGCCGCCGCCGACGATGACGACATTCTTGTCGCGGAACTGCTCCATCTTGCGCACGGCATAGAACACCGACGTGCCCTCATAGGCCTCGATGCCCGGCACCGGCGGGCGCTTCGGCTGGAACGAGCCGCCACCGGCGGCGATCACCACGACCTTGCACTCGAACACCTTGTCGGCGTCGGTGGTGACGCGGAAACCGGGATCGCCGATCTTCTCGACGTTCGTCACCATCTCGCCGAGATGGAAGGTCGGGCTGAACGGCTTGATCTGCTCCATCAGCTGGTCGGTGAGGCCCTGCCCCGTCACCATCGGCACGCCGGGAATGTCGTAGATCGGCTTCTCCGGATAGAGCTCGGCGCACTGTCCCCCGACCTTGTCGAGGATGTCGATCAGGTGTGCCTTGATGTCGAGCAGCCCCAGTTCAAACACGGCAAACAGTCCGCAGGGGCCCGCGCCAATGATCAGCACATCGGTCTTGATCGCTTCACTCATGTCGCTCTTCTCGTTGGAGGCGCCGCTCGGAGGATGGCGGCAGATGGCGGTTCCGAATTTGTAGCCAACGGGGCGGTCGCAGGGAAGGCACAAAAGCCGGCCTCCGCCGCACCCGCGGCTTGCAGCGGATGGTCTAGCGAGGTTTGAAGGGGAGACGGAATGATGGAGATCAATCGGTGACAGCGACGGCCCGCCACGACCACGCGCCACGGCTCGAGGACTTCCCCTACCGCCTGACGGACAATGTCCGGTTCGGCGACCTCGATCCCAACCAGCACGTCAACAACGCGGTCTATGCGACCTATTTCGAGACCGGCCGGGTGACGCTGATGAAGGACCCGCGCCACGGCCTGCTGCAGGACGGGCTGGCCTGGATCATGGTGCGGCTCGACATGCATTTCCGTGCCGAGTTGCGCTGGCCGGGAACGATCGATCTGGGACTGGGCGTCGTGAAGCTGGGGCGGACGTCGGTGACCTGCGAACAGGTCGTGTTCTCGGACGGACGCTGCGTGGCCTCGGCCACCGCCGTGATGGTGCTGATCGACGAGGTGACGCGCAAGCCGGCGCCGCTGACGCCGCAGCTGATCGCGGCGCTGCAGCCATGGGCGCGCCGCGGTGTTTCGATCACGCTCCCGGCCTGAGGCCGGGGCGGAGACAGTCGGGAGGTGCCTTGGGGAGAGATCCCGACGACGACAAATCAGGCCTGGCGCTCGGGCGTCGACACGACGAGGCCGTCGAGCTCGTCGGAAACCTTGATCTGGCAGGCGAGGCGCGAGTTCGGCCGCACGTCATAGCCGAAATCGAGCATGTCCTCTTCCATCGGGGTCGGCGGACCGACCTTCTCGCGCCAGGCTTCGTCGACATAGACATGGCAGGTCGCGCAGGCGCAGGCGCCGCCACATTCAGCTTCGATGCCCGGAATGGCGTTGCGGATCGCCGCTTCCATCACGGTCGCGCCGTTCTCGATGTCAACGGTTCGGGATTCGCCGGAGTGGTCGACAAAGGTGATCTTGGCCATGTGTGCTCGTGCTGCGCAGGAAATGAGGTCGGGCTGTCCTATAACGGACCGCTCCGCTCCGCGCTAGTGCCGCGGCCGGCCGCTCAGGCGGCGCCCAGCATGTCCGAAATCGCCGCGCGCGCCTGGGCCACAGCGGTGGCGAGCCAGGCCAGCGCATCGGCCGGATCGCCC
>NZ_CAFJ01000296.1 GCF_000239795.1 Bradyrhizobium sp. STM 3809
TCCTTTGAGGGAGACCCCGTGCAGACGACCCTGCTCGGCTTGGCGATTGCCTTCATCCTTGCGCTCCTTGCTGCGCTGATCGGCCCGTATTTCGTCGACTGGAACCAGTTCCGGCCGCAGTTCGAGGCCGAGGCGGGCAAGATCATCGGCGTGCCCGTGCGGGTCGCCGGTGCGCTGGACGCACGGCTGTTGCCGACGCCGACCTTGCGGCTGCGCCAGGTCACCTTCGGCGGCGCCAACCATCTCGGCAAGCTGCGCGCCGACAAGCTCGACGTCGAGTTCAGCCTCGGCGACCTGATGCGCGGCGAGTGGCGGGCGAACGAGCTGACCATCGGCGGCATGGCCGCCGATCTCGGCCTCGACGCCAAGGGCCAGGTCGACCTGCCGTCCGCCTCCGGCCGGTTCAATCTCGCCGCGCTGGCGATCGACCGCTTCAACCTCACCGGCCGCGTCGCCCTGCACGACGCCGCCAGCCGCTCGACCCTGGAGCTGACCGACATCGTGTTCTCCGGCGACGTCCGCTCGCTGGCCGGCTCGCTGCGCGGCGACGGTGCGGTGTCGATCCGCGGCGGCCGCTTTCCGTTCCGGCTGTCGTCGAGCCAGGACAAGGATTCCAACGGCCTGCGCGTCCACCTGAACATCGATCCGGGCGAGCGCCCGGTCATGGCGGATGTCGAGGGCCTGATCAGCTTCCCCAACCGCTCGCCCAAGTTCGAGGGCGCGCTGACGCTGTCGTCGCCGCCGAAGGAGCAGGGCGCCGACAAGCCCGCCAAGGATCAAGCCAGCAAGGATCAAGCGAGCAAGGAGCAGGCGAGCAAGGATCAGCCCGCCAAGCAGGCCAAGAGCCCGCCGGCGGCGGCGCCGTCCGGCACGCCGTGGCGCATCACGACCAAGATCGTCAGCGACCAGGCGTCCGCCAAGTTCGACCAGATCGAGGTGAGCTTCGGTCAGGAGGATCGCTCGCTGAAATTCACCGGCAGCGGCGATGCCAAGTTCGGCGCGGCCCCGGTCCTGAAGGCGTCGCTGGCGGCACGCCAGCTCGACGCCGACAAGCTGCTCGCCGGCGACGAGGTGAAGGACCGCCGCGCGATTGCGCCGGCACTGGTGCTGCCGGCGCTGCGCAACTGGATCGCGCAGCTGCCGACCCTGCCGCTGCCGGCCAATGTCCAGTTCACGACCGAGCAGATCATGCTGTCGGGCCGTCCGGTGCAGAACTTCACCGCCGACCTGCACAACGAGACCACGGCCTGGAGCCTGGAGAAGGTCGACCTGCGCGCGCCCGGATCGACCCGCCTGACGTTCCGGACGATCGGCATCTCGACCTCGGTCACCGCGGGCTTCACCGGCGCGCTCGATCTCGACTCGTCGGAGCCGGATGCGCTGGTCGCCTGGCTGCAGGGCCGCACCGACACCAGCTATCGCACCCAGCGCCCGCTGCGCATCCGCGGCGATCTCAACGTCGCGCCGGAGCGGGTCGCGATCGATGGCCTGAAGGCTGACATCGATGGCGGCTCGGTCGATGGCCGCGTGGCGCTGATCAACCGGCCGGCCGGCGCCGGTTCGCGTTTCGAGGCAGTACTGAAGGGCGACCGCCTCGATCTCGATGCGGCGATGGCGATGACGCGCTCGCTGGTCGGCGTCACCGGCGAGTGGCCGGCGGAAGCCAGTGTGGCGCTGGATGTCGGCCGCGCCAAGCTCAGCGGCCAGGAGCTGCGCCCGCTCACCGCGCGCGTGTCCTATGATCCGAAGACGATCGCCGTCGATCAGATCAAGTTCGGGCAGAGCGGCGGCGTCACCACCGAGGGCTCCGGCCGGTTCGATCGCGCCGACGCCACGGGGCGGATGACGGTGACGTCGATGGCCAGCTCCTTGAAGGAGATCACGGCGCTGGTGCAGCCCTTGGCGCCGCAGATCACGGCGCGCTTCGATGCGCTGAATACGCCGGCCGGGGCCGCCCGGCTCAAGCTCACGCTGGATCTCGCCAAGGATCCTGCCAATGCCGATCGCAGCCAGGCCAAGGCGGTGCTCGATCTCGACGCGCCGCAATTGAAGGGCTCGGCCACGCTGACGGCAAAGCCGTCGGCGGCGGCGCTGCGCAGCTTCGAGGTCGACGCGATCGATCGCACCGAACTCGGCGTCGAGAGCCGCGTCTCCGCCGAGCAGGGCAATGTCGTGCTGGCGCTGCTCGGGCTCGATCGGATCGCCGCCGTCGGCAACGGCCCGGCCGAATTCCAGTCCAGCATCACCGGCGGCTGGCGCACGCCGCTGCGGGTGACGGCGAAACTCTCCGGCGTCGGCCTCGATGGCGACGCGCAGGGCACGGTCGAGCCCTGGGGCGATGCCGCCAAGGCCAATGTCAATCTGCGGCTGCGCAACGCCAATCTGGCGCCGCTGCTCGGCCTCAAGCCGCAGGATGCCGCGGCACAGAACATCCGCCTGTTCGGCAAGGTCGGATTGTCCGATGGGCGCGTGACCCTGGAGGATATCGACAGCACCGTCGGCGGCTCGCGGCTGCGTGGCCGGCTGGCGGTCAATCTCGATGACGACCGGCAGGTCGATGGCGAGATCGGACTTGACGCGCTCGACGTGCCGCAAGTGTTCTCCGTGCTGGTCGGTGCGGCTGGTCGCGAGCAGGCCGAGCCGTTGGGGCCCGGACTCCTGAAGGGCTGGCGCGGACGCCTCTCCTTCCAGGCGCTGAGCGGCGCCGTGTTGAACGGCACCGACCTGCGGCCGCTCGCCGGCGCGATCAAGAGCGACGGCCAGTCGGTGACCATCGAGAACCTCAAGGGCAAGCTCGGCGGCGGCGACGTGATCGCCACGGTCGAGGCACGGCCCAACCCGAACGGCCTGGTTCTGAATGGACGCGTCGAACTCGCCGGCATCGACGGCAACGCGCTGCGCTATCGCAGCCTGAGGATGCCGGCCGGCAAGATCTCGGCGCAGATGACGCTGGCTGCCGAAGGTCGCAGCGTGCAGGGCCTCGTCAATGCGCTCTCCGGCAACGGCACCGTCACGCTGGACAATGCGTCCATCGCAAATCTCGATCCGCGGGCGTTCGATGCCGCGTTGCGCGCCGCCGATGCGGGGCAGGTGAGCGACGACGGCAAGCTGCGGCAGGTGGTCGAGCCGGCGCTGGCGTCGGGGACGCTGTCGGTCGCATCGGCGCAGATCCCGTTCATCATCCGCGACGGCCGCGTCCGCGTCGGCGCCACGACGCTGGAGGCGCAGGGCGCGCGCGCGATCGTCTCGGGCGGCTTCGACGTTCCGGCCGACCAGGCCGACATCCGCGCCAGCCTGAGCTCGAACACCGTCGGCAACGCCAACAGCCGTCCCGAGGTGCAGCTGTTCGTGATGGGCACGCCCGATGCGCTGAACAAAGTGGTCGACGTGACGTCGCTGTCGTCCTGGCTGGCCGTGCGCGCGATCGATCGCGAGACGCGGCGTCTCGATGCGATCGCGCGCGGCGAGGTGCCGCCGGCCTATCCGTCGTCGACGGCGTCGCTGCCGGGCGGCTCGGAGGCGCCGCCGGCGACGCCCAATGCCGCCGAGGTGCCGATGCCCGGT
>NZ_CAFJ01000295.1 GCF_000239795.1 Bradyrhizobium sp. STM 3809
AGAGACGTCTCTGCCGTTGATACTGAGTTTCGCCATTGCCAAGAACCTCCTTACGGGACGGATTTTGCTCTGGAGCGAACGCCCATCGGCGTTCCGGCTGATCGCGGCAACGCGAGGCCCCATCATCCCGCGTTGTCCGAATGGTGAATTGCAGTCCCAGTCAGCTTGCAGCGGCAGCAATGTGCGCGGCCGCCGCACTCATCGACATCAGGCGCGCGATCAGCTCTTGCGCTGAGCCGCCGCTGTCCTGCTGGCGCAGGCATACATGTTGATTTCCATGCCGACCGGCACTTCGACGATCCTGGGTGCAGTCCAGCTCATGCTCGTTCTCCCGGAGAGGATGATCATTGCCGCGCAACCGGCGGCCACCTGCATCCCCGGCAACTCTCCCGACCCGGCGATGGCAGGCGCGACCTGCGAAAACCTCGCCGCTCGGGCGAGGCTCGAACGTGATCAGTTCGTCTTCGTAATCCGAACCAGCGTCTGATCGACGAAACTCTTGGCGTCCTGGTCCGGCCTTCGGAACAGCTCGCGCTCGACCGTCAGCATGCGGCCGGGCACGGTCTTGCTGCAGACCTCGCGCAGGAACACGCCACCGACCGGCTGCTCGTTCGCGCTCGGCTGCCGCTCCTTGCAATCCCAGCCCTCGCCGCCGTAGCGCGACTTCACCTGATTGCCGAGCAGGAACGCCTTCTTGCGGATGTAGAGCCGCGCCTTGGGATCGGTTTCGATGGTGAGCCCCGCGACCGAGCCCTTGTCGTCGATGATGGCCGTCAACAGCACGGGGTGACCGGCCACCTTGGTGCCGTCCTGGCTGGTTTCAGGGTCGAACTCGAAGCGCACCGCGCGGCGCCCCTGCTCGTCTGCAGGACAATCTCGCCACGCCGACCAGGCGGTCAATTTGCGATCCTGATTGCCCGCGCAACTGAGATTGACATAGCCCTCGTCGGGCAGATTGCCGACCGGCATCCCGACGGTGATGTCGCGCAGGTCATAGCTCGGCACGGCCTGAGCCGAGGCCGCATGCATCACGGCAGACAGCAGGAGCGTCGCAAAGATCGCGGTGCAGGTTGAGCGCTTCATTTTTGTTGCTCGCTGGCAGGCTTGGTCGCATTCGCCTTGTAGATGTCGCAGACGCGCGAGGTGTTGCCGAAGAAGGTCGTGCATTCGTCGTAGTTGGGCTCGCCCTTGCCTTTGATGTGAGCGAGCACGTAGTCCGCGACCGCCTCGATGTCATTTGGCCGCAGGAACGTTCCACCTTCCGGCGGAATGCGCTCACCGACATCCTGGCGGGTCATGTCGTAGCACTTCGCGGTGTCGTACGAGCCGCGCGCGAAATACGGCATGCCCGTTCCAGGCCGGCCGCAGGTCACGGTCTCGACGATCTGGTCGCGGGTAAGGTGGGTCTGGCGCAGCGACAACGCGTCGCCGCCGTAACCGCCGCCGCCATTGCCATGCCATTTGTGGCAGCCGACGCAGTTGGCGCGCTTGAACACCGCCTTGCCGGCATCGGTCGGATCGGCTGGCGCGGCGGACTGCGCCGAAGCGAGCGACGCGGAGCCGAGGACGAAGGCCAACGCCATGGCGGACGTGATCGCACTGGATTTCATCTGATCTTCTTGCCGAACAGGAATGAGGAAGGAGCGGAGGCCGACGCCTCCGCTCCTCGTTCGATGTCAGAGAGAGAACACGTAGAGCATCGAGCCGGGCTGGATCTTCTTCAGCTCGGGCGTGGATTCGATGAACCACTTGTCCCAGGCGCCGCCGAGGCCGACCAGGATCGCGACATATTGCTTGCCGTCGACCGAGAAGGTCACGGGAGGCGCATTGACGCCGCCGCCGGTGTTGAACTCCCACAGCTTCTGCAGGGTCTTGGCATCGAGCGCCATCACCTCGCCCGAGGGCTGGCCGGTGAAGACCAGATCAGGGGTCGACAGCATGCCGCCGAGGTTCGGGAACGGCGTCTCCATCTTGCCGGCGATCTTGCCGGTGGTGACGTCGATCGCAGTCACGCTGCCCGTGATCTTGAACGGCTGGCTCGGTCCGCCGCCGGTCCAGAACTCGCGCGCCTTGAGCTTGTCCTTGGTCGCCTCCTCGACGGTGATCCGGTTGCAGCTCTCGATCACCGGGATGTACCAGAGCTTGAGGTCAGGATTGTACGAGGTCGGCGGCCAGTTCTTGCCGCCCATGTTGCCGGGGCAGATGTCCGCGACCTTGTTCTCACGATGCGGCGTGACCGATGCGTTGTAGCGCTGCACCGGATTCTTCGCATCGTACTCGATCGGCTTGCCGGTCTCGGGATCGAGTCCCTTGGTCCAGGTCACCTTCTTCACGAACGGCAGGCCCCACAGGAACTTGCCGTTCGTGCGGTCGATCGCATAGGCGAAGCCGTTGCGGTCGGCTTCCAGTGCGAGCTTCTGGGTCTGTCCATTCGGCGTGGGCACGTCGACCAGCACGTTCTCCGCGACGCTGTCATAGTCGTAGGGATCGTTCGGCGTGTGCTGGTAGTGCCACTTGATCTTGCCGGTGTTGGCATCGAGCGCCAGCGAGCTGTCGGTGTAGAGGTTGTCGCCCGGACGATAGGCGTTGTCCCAGTCCGGACCGGGATTGCCGACGCCCCAGATGATGGTGTCGGTCGTCGGATCATAGGTGCCGGTCACCCAGGTCGAACCGCCGCCCGCGGCTGCCGCGTCGTTGCTGTCCTTCCAGGTCTCGCTGCCGGGCTCGCCCTTCG
>NZ_CAFJ01000294.1 GCF_000239795.1 Bradyrhizobium sp. STM 3809
CTCCTCAGGGTGGCGCTGAATACGAACATGTAGGGTTTCGCGCTCTCGACGGCGTGCACCACGCGCATCATCGCCGGCAACGGGCCCGAAAAGTCGAGACGTACGCCGCTATACTTGATCTGGTCGACCGTGCGGCCCGGTAGCGATTGAAACGCGCGGGACTGCGCGCCAGCCTGGCCGAGCATTGTCTTCAGCCGGGTCTGGAGATCGGCCGCGATCACATTTTCATTGGCGCCGGAGAGAAACTCGCCGCTCTGAAACTGCGTTTCCGTTTCTGACGCGAGGGCCTCGATGCGTGCGGCCTGCGCAGCCACCGCCTTCAGCCGGGCCAGCAGCCGCTGCTGGTCCTGGATGCGCCCTTCGCGCTCGGCGAAGACGGCGGCGACCGGAATCACACAGCCCCAGGCCAGCAGTCCCAGTACGGCCAGGTTCACAAGCACGAACCGGCCCCGGCGCATGAGCTGCGCATCGAACAGCCATGACCGCTTCATTGCTTCGGCTCCTTGGCCGCATCGGGCATCCGCACCGTGGCCTGCAGCGAAAAGCGCTCCCGCCCCTCGATCGGATCCATCGCGACAGGCGACGTCAATGCGGCGTCGACGAACAGCTTCGAGGTGTCGAAAATGCCGACGAGACTGGGCGCGGCAGTGGAAAATCCCGTCAGGGTGACCGAGAGGCTGGGCGCCTGCGTGCCCTCCGCCAGCCTGAGCTCGGTCAACCAGGAATGCGCCGGCAGTAGCCGCGTGGCTTCGTTCCAGATGTCGATCAATCCCGGCTGCGCGTAGCGCTGCAGACGAAGCCTGCTCAGCGTGGTCCTACGCTCCCGCAACTGCTCCATTATCGCTCGCACCTGCTCCGCGTTACGGCGCGCGACGACGAGATCGGCGTCGAGCTGGTCGAGCGCAGCCTGCTGACGGACATAGGTCAGGCCGGCCAGCGCGCCAGCAAGAAGCACAGCGCTGCAGCAAAGAGCAGCGAGCCAGATGCTGGCGGGTCGGCGGCCTGGCGCATTGCTTGCCAGTCGGATCGTCGGCGCGGCGTCGCCGAACACCACAAAACCGATCTGCGCCACCTGCAGCCCGAGCTGATCGGCCGCCTCCTGCACGGTCCGGCGCCGCGTCACCCATTGGCGCACCGCGACCCGGCCGTCGACCGTGGCACCGGCAGCGTGATCGGAATAGATGTCCTCCGCCTTGAACGGCGTCCTTCGCAGCAGGTCCTGTGGCACGATGGCATCGATCGCGCCCCGCGCCTCGGCCGGGAGCACGATGTCGCGGCTGAACATACCTGCCTCGGGCAGGCTCAGTCCGAGCGCGACGTCACGACGATCCAGGCCATGACGCGTCAGCAGCGCAGCGATCGCCGCCTCCGCGTCTAGCGACGATATCGCGGAGACGGCGAGTCTGGATCTCGGGTCGGTCAACCTCAGTCGCAGCGCGCCCTCGCGACGCTCGAGCACGATGCGCGGCTGTCCGGTTGCGGACAGCCAGGCGGCGACCCGCGACGGCAGCAGATCGAGCAATTCCGCACACCACCAGCTGGCGGCCCGCTGCATGAGCTCACCGGGACGCACCGTCCGCATCAGTTTCATCAATGCCCCCACCTCACCGTTCCCCCGTCATGCTCGCGGCCGCGCCATCATCCCATGCGCGTCGCGCGCAGCACCTCGTCGATGGTCGTCTCGCCACGCCAGACTTTTCGTACGCCCATGTCGTACATGCTCTGCATGCCTCTTGCGCGGGCGGCCCGCTCGATCGCCGTGTCCGTCGCCTTCGCCAGGACCAGGGACTGACAGTCCTCGTCCACGACCAGCATCTCCGCGATCGTCGAGCGGCCGGAGAAGCCGGTATGGCCGCAAGCCTCGCAGCTCTGTGGCTGGCGGATGTCGGGCGCCCCATGCGCACGCAGACCGGGCGCGGACTGCTCAAAGCTCTCAGCCCAATACGTCGCCTGCGGATGACGGGACGCGCAAGCCGCGCAGAGCTTCCGCACCAGACGCTGCGCGATCACGCCCTTCAGCGTCGAGGCCAGCAGATAGTTCTCGACACCGATGTCGATCAGCCGGGTGATGGCGGAGGCCGCGTTGTTGGTGTGGAGCGTCGACAGCACGAGATGCCCGGTCAACGACGCCTGGATGGCGATGCGCGCGGTCTCGAGATCGCGGATCTCGCCGATCATGATGATGTCCGGATCCTGCCGGAGCATCGCGCGCAGCGCATGCGGGAAGGTCAGACCGATGTCCGACTGCACCTGGACCTGATTGATCCCGGGCATCTGGTATTCGATTGGATCTTCGACCGTGAAGATCTTGCGCTCGGCATTGTTCAGCGCCTTGAGCGCCGTGTACAGCGTCGTGGTCTTGCCGCTGCCGGTCGGCCCGGTGACCAGGATGATGCCGTTCGGCTGCTGCAGGAGGGTTTGCAGCGTCGCGATGTGCTCCTCGGAGAAGCCGAGCTCGGCGAAGTCGAGGCTGACGCGGTTGCGGTCGAGCACGCGCAGCACGACGCTCTCGCCGAACGCGGTGGGAATGGTCGAGACCCGGAAGTCGATGTCGATGCCGCGCACCGCGATCTTGATCCGCCCATCCTGCGGCAGCCTGCGCTCGGCGATGTCGAGCTTCGACATGATCTTCACGCGCGAGGTGATCGCCGCGCGCAAATCCGCCGCGAGCACCTGCACCGTGCGCAGCACGCCGTCGATGCGATAGCGCACCAGCACCTGGTCAACATTCGGCTCGATGTGAATGTCGGATGCCCGCGCTTCGACGGCATGGGCGATGACCTGATTGACCAGGCGGATGATCGGCGCCTCGCTGGCAAGATCGCGCAGCCGCTGCACGTCCGCTTCATTGGCCTCGGTGCCGCCGCCGGGCCGGCTCTCGTCCTGGCTCGCGTTGCTCGGATACAGCACGCTGCACGCCTTGTCGAAATCGGCCGCCGTGAACAGGCGCATGTCGACGGGGAGCCCCGTCAGGAAGGCCAGCGCGCGGACCGGATCGTGGTTGAACGGATCGGTGACGCCGACCGCCAGCCGGCCCTCGCTTCTGCCGAGCGGCAGCACCCGGTTGTTGCGCACGAAGGCCGCCTCGACCAGCTCCGGCAGGACAGGCTCGATCGGCAGCTCGGCCATCCGCACCGGGTCGAGCGTCAGATATGTCGACAGCGCGGTAACGAGGCCCGCCTCGGAGACGAGCCCGAGCTTGGTCAGCACGTTATCGAGCCGGTCACCGGTGGTCTGCGCAGCCCGGCGAGCGCGATCGAGGCTCATGCGATCGAGGATGTTCGCCGCCAGCAGAAAGTCGCCGAACCCCTGCAGCAGCTCGCCGCGGTCGATGTCGAACATGGAGGGCTGGACGCCCGCGATGGCAGTGGGAGCGCGGCCGGCTGCCGGCATGATGGGATCGCTCATCTCATGCTCCAGCTCAGCACCCAAAAGGGTTGCTGCGGGTTTTCCGTCAGCCGAACGGCGACGTCGCCAACGACGCGACGCGATGCGTCTGAGAACTCCGTCCTGATGGCGAAGGCGCGCCCGCGCAACGCCGTCATCGGATTGCCGTCGATCTGCCCTGCGCTGTTGTCCATGCCCGCGCGCGCAGCCACGGTCGCCTCCGCACTCTGCGCCGTCATCCCGGGCAGCGCGCGCAGCACTTCGGGCGGCGCCAGTTGCGGATCGACGAACTGCCGCCCCGAATACACCGTGAGCGCCGGCGCGATCCTGGCGAAGATCTCCGGAGTCATGTCCATGACCAGGCGCAATTCGTCGACGCTCTGGAACGGGCCGTTGCGCGGCCGATAGGCGGCGTCGCGCACGGCATAGTCGCGGTCCTTGGCGCCATTGAGATGCTTGAGCGCCGTCGTGGTTCGCCAGTCGACGATCTTGTCGGTCAGGCGCGCGGCGGCCTGCGCGTCCAGCCCCGCCGATTGCAGCAGGCTGCTGAGCATGGCCTCGTCGGTCTGGTTGAGGTCGATGCGGCCGAGCTCGTCCTGCACCCGGATGGCGAGCTGCGTTCCGTTGACATCGAGCCGGTAGGTCCGGCCATCGGCGCGCCAGCGCCGCTCGGCCCGCGGCTCGAGCAGACCATCGACGGCGGCGTTGACGCCGGCCTCGACGAGCGCGGTCAGACCGGCCTGCGTGATCTCATTGTGCGCCAGGCTGTACGACACGCTGCTCGACCACGACAGCGACAGCGACACCGCGGTCAGCAGCGCGAGCCCCCAGAGCACCGACAGCACCGGCATGTCGCCTCTCCCTGCTAACGCCCGCGGCAGCGCATCGTGAGCGCGTCATAGACGCAGGCGACGTCAGCCTGCAGCCGCGGCGCGATCACCAGCTCCGGCCAGCTGCGTCCGTCGCCGGGACGCATCACGACGCGCAGCCGGATCACGCCCGGCGGCTCGATCTGTTGCTGCCAGCTGGTGCTGAACTCCGCTTGTCCCGATGCCGTGCCCCTTGGCGCATAGCCGAATTCGACCCGGTCGATATTCGAAACCAGGAGCGTTCGCTCCGGAGCCTGATCGACCGCCAGCTCCGCGCGAGACTGCAGCACCAGATCGACGCGGTCGCGCTGTCGCTCGGCAAACAGCTTGAAGCGGAACCGGCCGGCACCGCCGGAGACCGCCGGCGCATCGCTGAGGAATTCAAGACTCTCCGCCTCTCCGTCGAAATCGATCCGGCGTTGCGAAGTGCCCTCGCCCAGCATCATCGGATAGAGATTGCCGATCAGCCGCCGCAGCACGTCCCTTGCGGCGAGCTCGCGCTGAAACGCCTCGGTGCGGGCGCTGCCGCTGCGCCAGGCCAGCAGGCCGAACTTGACGCCGTCGAACAGCACGACGGCGAGCAGGCTGAACAGCGCGAGCGCGACCAGCACCTCGACCAGAGTGAAGCCGGCCTCATCGCGCTCGGATGGCAGCGTCATCAGCATGGGTCACCGTGATGCGGCGGCGATCGACGCGGGACGCGAAGCTTTCGGTCCGAGGCGGAGCGTCGACAGCGCGTAGGAGCGCGGCTCCTGACCTTCCATCCAGCCGACCTGGACGGAGACCTGATAGAGCTCGACCATGCGCGAATCCTCGGCCGATGCGGCGCGATAGGGGTGGATCGCGAGCTGCCAGCGATAGCCACCCGGCTCCGTGCCCTCGCGCGTCTCGATCCGCAGCGGACTGACGGGGCCGACCTGCGTCAGCACCGATTGCGCCAGCGACACCGCGCCGGCGAGCCGCTCGGCCATTCCCGCTCGCGACAGCCCCGTCGACAACAGGCTCATGACCAAGGTCAGGCCGAGCGACAGCATGGCGAGCGCGACGATGACCTCGACCAGCGTGAAGCCGGCCTCATCGGCATCCGTCGCACGCGTCATTGCTGCCGCGACGTCGGTCATGGCTGCCAGCTCGTCACATTGGCGTTGGCCGTGGTCTCGTCCTCGCGGCCGTCGGGGCCGAGCGAGACGATGTCATAGGCGCCGTGCTGGCCGGGGAATTTGTAGACATAGGGCCGGCCCCAGGGATCGGCGGGCACCAGCGTGCCGCTGAGATAGGGGCCGTTCCAGCTCGTCGCCGTCGCCGGCTTCTGCACCAGCGCGCCCAGGCCCTCGGCCGCCGTAGGATAGCGGCCATTGTCGAGATGATAGAGATCGAGCGCCGAGGCGAGGCTGCGGATCTGGATCCGCGCCGTCTTGAGCTTGGAGTCCGACAGATAGCTCAGCACGCGCGGACCGACGAGACCCATCACGAGGCCGATGATGGTGATCACGACCAGCATCTCCACCAGCGTGAAGCCCGCTTCGCCGCCGCGCGTCCGTGCCCGGCGCTGCAAGCGCCGCTTCATCAGATCGCTGAACTTCGTCCATCCCAGCATCATCGCCTCCTCCTCAACATGTGCCGGCCATCCGCACCGTCCCCGTCAGCCATTCCACGCACAGCCGCTGCCGCCGCCCGTTCAGCTCCAGGCTGAGATCGCCGCCGGTCGACGAGCCGTCCGGAAAGAAGCGGACGCCGCCTTCGGCAGCGCCCGTCCGCGTCGCGGCGGCATAGGTCAATTTGGCCTGAAGCCCGGTGGCGAAGGCGCGCGGCGGCACCACCTCGGAGCCGAAGCTGCGGCGGTCGACGTCGATGCGCAAGGTCATCGCCCGGTTCTGCAGGATCGCCGCCTCCCGCGTCGCGCGCAGCGCCGACGCGATCTCGCTCGCCGCCGCATCCAGGCTGACGCTGCCGGCGCCGCGCGACAGCAGCGGCACGGCGGCGGAGGCGGTCAGCGCCAGGATCACCAGCACGGCCAGCATCTCGACCAGCGTGAAGCCGTCGCTCCCCCCTGCCTGCCGTTGTGTTGCCGACCTGCTCATCGTCCGGCCAGATCATTGATGCTGAGCACGGCGGTCATCACCGGCATGATCAATGCGCCGATGATGAGCGCGATGCCGACGGTCATCGCCGGCGTCAGCGCCGCCATGAAGCGATCCACGCGGGTCTGCAGCTGCTTCTCCAGCATCTCGGCGACGCGCAGCAGCATGCGGTCCAGCCGGCCGGCCTCCTCGCCGACCGCGATCATCTGCAGCGCCACGGCGGGCAGCGCCACCGTCTCGCGCAGCGCGCGATGCAGCGCCGTGCCCTGCTGCACCTTTTCGATCGCCTGCTCAAGGCCCGCGCGGAGATGATCGTTGCCGACGACCTCGCTCGCCGACCGTGTCGCCGGGATCAGCGGCACGCCGGCCGAGAGCATGGTGCCGAGCGTGCGGGCGAAACGCGCGGTGTCCTGCTGCAGCAGGAAACTGCCGGCGAGCGGCAGCCGCAGCAGCAACCGGTCGAGCCGCCGGCGGCGCGCCGCATCGGTCATGGCGAAGCCGATCGATCCGCCGAGCAGCGCGAGCGCGGCGAGACTGGCGAGGACAATTTCGAGCCAATGCGCCTGCAGCGCCAGCATCGCCTGGATGGTCAGCGGCACGGGCTTGCCGCTCTGGGTGAAGATCGGCGCCATCGACGGGATCACGCCGCCGATGATGATCGCGAGCGTGACGAGGCTGAGCACGATCAGCATCGCGGGATAGATCAGCGCCGACTGGATGCGCGCGCGGATTTCGGCGCGCCGCTCCAGGAGCTCGGCGAGCTCGCTCAGCACCTGCGCCAGCCGGCCGCCGCTCTCGCCGGCGCGGACCACCGCAACATAATCAGCAGGAAAGATGCGCGGCTGGCCATGCATCGCCTCCGACAGCGGCCGGCCGTTGAGCACGTCGGCGAGCAGCGCCGCGGCCAGCGTCTTCAGCCGCGCCAGCGAGGTCTGCGCCTGCACGATCCTGAGCGCGTCGTCCATCGGGATGTCGGCGCTGCACAGGGTCGAGAATTCGCGGGTGAAGGCAAGGAGGTCGCCGCGCGCCGCG
Source organism: Bradyrhizobium sp. STM 3809 (assembly GCF_000239795.1). GTDB lineage: Bacteria > Pseudomonadota > Alphaproteobacteria > Rhizobiales > Xanthobacteraceae > Bradyrhizobium. The sequence continues at coordinate 7,370 of NZ_CAFJ01000294.1, forward strand.
CCGCCGCCGAGCGTGATCTCGCGATTCCACCATGGCGTTCCGCCGCCGTCGAGGCTGCGCATCTGGAACGGCGACAAGCCCTGCGCCCACAGCGTGGCATCGGCGGCGGCCACTGACGCCGCCTCGATCGTTCCTTCCGCGAACGCGCCGTCGGTACCGTAGGCCTGGTAGCGGAAGCGCGGCATCAGTCGAGAATCCTGCGGCCGGTGTCCTCGACGCGGCGCCGCGCCGGCGGGCGGCGATGCGGCCCCTCGATCGCCATGTAGCGGCGATACTCCTCGGTGACGCTGCGCGCCTCGTCGAGGCTGCGCATCACATGGGGGCGGATCAGGATGATCAGCTCGGTCTTGCCGATCACATTGTCGCGGCTGCCGGCGAGATTGCCGACGAAGGGAATGTCGCCGATGATCGGCAGTTGGCTGCGGCCGGTGGTGCGGCTGTCCTGGATCAGCCCGCCCAGCACCAGCGTGTCGCCGTCGTTGACGACCACCGAGGTCCGGATCTTGCGCTGCCGGATGGTCGGCGAGTCGATGTTCGACGTCGTCGTCGGCGCCACGCTCGATACTTCCTGCTCGATGTCGAGCAGCACGCGGCCGCTCTCATTGATGCGCGGGATGATCGACAGGATGACGCCAGTGTCCTTGTAGCTGACCGAGTTGACGATCGGCGCTCCCGTCGTCAGGGTCGAGGTCGCCGATTGCGTCGTGATCGGCACTTGGTCGCCGATCTGCAGCACCGCCGGCTTGTTGTCCATCACCGCCAGCGACGGCGAAGACACGATGTTGACGTTGGTGATCTGGTTCAGCGTGTCGATGGTCGCGGCGATGTTAGCCGCGGTCAGCGCATAGGAGAAGCCGGGAAACACCGAATTGACGGCGCCGGAGGCCGCCTCCGTCAGGGTGAATTTCGAGCTGTGCTTCTGCATGTACCATTGCACGCCGAAGCGCAGATCGTCGTTCAGGGTGACCTCGGCGATAGTCGCCTCGATCAGCACCTGGTTCGGCATCTGGTCGAGCCGCTCGATCACCTGCAGCACACGCTTGTAGTCGGCCTGCGCCGCCTCGATCAGGATCGCATTCTTGGCCTCGTCGGCGACGATGCGCAGCCGCGGCCCGTCGGCATCGCCATCGCGGCCGGTGGGTGCAGCCGGAGCCGCCGCCGGCACGACGCTCGGCGCCGCAACCGCCGGCGCGGCATTGCGCATGCCGCCGAAGCCGCCGCTGGACGCGCCGAGCCCGCCGGTGAAGGACGGCGATGACGATCCGGACATGCCGCCGCCGGAGGATGACGGTTGCGACTGCACGCTCGCCTCCTGATAGTTCGGCGCCACGGTGCGCCGCGCCGTCGTCGCGGCCTGCGTATCGGTGGGGAACATCGACTGCAGCACGTCGACCAGCTCCTGGGCGCGGCGGTTCTGCACGGCGTAGGTGAAGAGCTGCTTCTCGGACCCTTGCGCCTGCGCGTCGAGCTTGCGGATCCAGGTCTCGGCGCGGCGCAGATAGGCGAGCTGCGGCGAGATCACCAGGATCGAGCGCAGCCGCTTGTTGGGCACGAACTGCACCATGCCAGCCATCGGCCCGTCGCCGCGGTCGGAGCCGAACACGCTCTTCAGCTCGGTGGCGATCGCGTCGGGCGCCGAAGTCTTGACCGGGATCAGCGCGAAGGACATGCCCATCATGGTGTCGACGTCGAACAGCGCGATCGCCTCCATCATCGCCGCGATCTCCTGGCGATTGCCGGACAACGTGATCAGGTTGCGCGCATCATCGACCCGCAACACCCCACCGCGCGGCGCGATCGGCTCGACCACGCGCCTGATCTCGGAGGCCGAGACAAATTTCAGCTGCACCACCTGCAGCCCGTTGCCGACCATCTCGCCGCTATCGGCGACATCATCGGCGCGATACGCCGCCGACACTGCCGTCTGGTCCGCCGCCAAAACCCGATAGATGCCCCGATTGTTGACCACGGCCGCATTGTTGGCCCGCAGCGCGGCCTGGAACAGATCGATCACCGCCGCCCGCGCCACCGGCCGCGGCGTCTGGATCGTGACCCGCCCCTCGATGCCCGGATCGACCGTGTACTTGACCCCGAGAATATCCCCAAGCACCGTCTTCGCCGCCTGCGGCACCGGCACCCCGGCGAGATTGATGGTGACGCCGTCAGCGACATCCTCCGCCCCGCGCGGCACGCCCCCGGTCGGCGGCTCGCCGACGAAGCGCCCGGTGCCTTCCATCACGGTGCCAGGACCGCCTCTGTTGTCATCGAGCAGAGGCGATCCCGAGATCCTCCCGGCCCGCGCACTGCCCGCAGGCGACCGCATCGCCGCCTGAGCCTGCGCAGCCGACCCAGCTTCCGCAGCACTCGTGCTCCAAGCGAACGACGAGGTCCCCTCCTCCACGGTCTGGCAGGCCGACAGCACCATCGGAAGCGCCATCCACCAACTTATGCGAGCTCCGCCACGCACTACAGTTCACCCTAGTCCAAAGCAGCCAACGCCGCTCAACAACTAACAGGCAGAGTCTAGAGGGTTTCGGGAGCAATAGATATTGCTCGGAGGCCTCGCTGGTGCGTCATGCACATGCTTTCACACTGACAAATATCAGAACGCAACCAGTGGTTTTATTTGTATGTAAACTCTCCAAAAGAGAACAGACTGCAGCTGTACCTGCTCATGCACTAAATCAACCAATTACATGCACTGTCACTGACGTTGCCCCCGTCAAATTAGGCCAGTTTGAGCTGGAATTTTCCACTTATGATCCCCACCCGGGACGGAGAAGAGTTCCATGAAGGCATCAAAGCTTTCGGAAGCGCAGACCGCGTTTGTTTTGAAGCAGGCTGAGGACGGCCTGGCGGTTGCGGAGGTGCGCCGCAAGGCCGGGATCAGCCAGACGACCTACTTCAATTGGAAGAAGAAGTATGCGGGCCTGATGCCATCGGAGATGAAGCGTCTGCCCGAGCTCGAGGAAGAGTACGCCAAGCTCAAGCGGATCGTTGCGGACTTGTCGCTCGACAAGGTCATTGCTGCAGGATGTGCTCTCAAAAAAGCTTAGAGGCCTGGCCGCAAGCGCGAGCTTGTCGACAAGGTGCGACACGACTGAAAGTCTCGATCAGGCGCGCCTGTTCGGCGCTTCGGATCGATCGCGCAGTGTACGTTTACGAGTCCAAGCGTGGCGACGAGGCAGCCCTCAAAAATCGGATCAAGGATGTCTGCCAGACACGGGTGAGTTACGGATATCGCCGCGTCCACATCCTGCTGCAGCGTGACGGTTGGGCCGTCAACGTCAAGCACATCTATCGTCTCTACAGGAAATTAGGCGTGCAATTGCGCAACAAAACGCCGATGCGTCGGGTCAAAGCCAAGCTGCGCGAGGACCGTACCGACGCATGTCAGATCAACGAGACCTGGGCGATGGATTTTGTTCACGATCAGCTCGCTACCGGTCGGAAGATCCGGG
>NZ_CAFJ01000293.1 GCF_000239795.1 Bradyrhizobium sp. STM 3809
AGGCAGTAGGGCATCACGAAGGTGTTGCCGCCGAACGCGGCGGCGCGCGTCGCGCTCTCGAAATCGTCGGCCATGACGATGCCGGGGCCCGAGGGCTGGCTGATGTGGACGTGGCTATCGATGCCGCCGGGCAGCACGAGGAGACCCGAAGCGTCGACGATCTCGTCGGCATCGGTGATGGCTTCGCCGATCGCGGCAATACGGCCCTGTTTGATGGCGACATCGGCCTTGTAGGTGTCGCTCGCGGTGGCGACGGTGCCGTTGCGGATGACGGTGTCGAAGGCAGCCATGTGACGCGCTCTCCCTTGGGCAGACAGGCTCAGGCGAATGTGTGAAACAGCGATCCCCACTCGCTGACGCCGCTCACATCGACGCCGGCGATCTTCAGCGATTTCCATACCACGGTGGCGATGGTGTCGAGAATGGGAATGCCGGTCTCGAGCTCCAGCCGCGCCACCAGCGGCGCGGCGCGCATGTTGGTGCAGACCACCGCGATCGCATCCGGCTTCTCGCGCGCGACCTCGCGGATCATGGTCTCGATCTCGGCCGGCGCCACCTCGGCGAAGGAAAAATTGTCCTGCAGGTTGAGATGCCGGTCGCCGCGGCAGGCGATGCCGAGCTTGGCGTAATTGGCGATGATGCGCGCCTGCACGTCGTCGCGATAGGGCGTGACGAGGCCGAGCGAGGTGGCCCTCGACAGCGCCAGGATCTCGTTCAGCGCCAGCATCGAGGTGGTCGCGGGAATGCCGGTGGCCGCCGTGATCTGCTCGCACAGCTTGACGTCGGCCTCGAAGCCGAGCCAGCCCGAGGACGTGCCGTTCCAGCCGATGACGTCGACCTTGGCATGCGCCAGCAGCTCCGCCGCGCGCAGGATGTTGGAAATATCGAACTGCGCCAGCGCATCGCTCGACAGCGCGATCTCGGTGACCTTGAAGCGCGAGAAGTGCGCCGACACGTTGGGCAGCCCGGCCACCATCGCCGAGGTGATCGGCTCCAGCGCGGTGTTCGACGACGGCGTCAGCATGCCGAGCAGGGTGCGTCTGGTCATGGGTGATCGAGCCCTTTCGCCATAGCTGGCTCCAACATGTGGGGTATTCCTTCGAGAGCAGCCGCGGGCGAGCGGCCCATCACTGCGCCCTCTCCCCTTGTGGGAGAGGGCATGCACGCGCGTGCAGCAGACTCGGTTGGGTGAGGGGTCTGCCTCGACAGATGAGATCGCGGAAAGAGACCCCTCACCCGGTTTCTCACTTCGTGAGAAACCACCCTCTCCCGCAAGGGGAGAGGGTGCACCGCCGGTGCCGAGACGACATCGGCCGCAAGTAGTCCATCGCAACGGTCTTGGGGAAGACGACAGCCGCCACGCATCATGCCAGCGCCCTCTCCTGCTCCGCCCTCTCTCCCCGCAACAGCGCCAGAATATGCCGCTTCAGCGCGTTGAACTGGGGGCTCGTGATATCCCGCGGCCGCGGCAGGTCGATCGGCATGACCTCCACGATCCGCCCCGGACGCGCGCTCATGACGGCGACATGCGTGCCGAGCGTCAGCGCCTCGTCGATCCCATGGGTGACGAACACGATCGTGCCCTGGTGCTGCTGCCAGATCCGCACCAGCTCGGTCTGCATGTCCATGCGGGTCTGCTCGTCGAGCGCGCCGAACGGCTCGTCCATCAGGATCACCTGGGGATTCATCAACAGCGCGCGCGCGATGCCGACGCGCTGGTTCATGCCGCCGGACAGCTCGGACGGATAATGGTTCTCGAATCCGGTGAGGCCGACCATGTCGATATAGACCTGCGCGCGGGCGCGGCGCTCGGCCTTCTGGCCGCCGCCGAGCAGCAGGTGAAAGGCGACGTTCTCCCACACCGGCAGCCACGGCATCAGATTGGCATGCTGGAACACGACGCCGCGGTCGGCGCCGGGCGCGGTGACCGGCCGGCCGTCGACGCTGACCGTGCCCGCGCTCGGCTGCTCGAAGCCGGCGATCATGTTGAGCAAGGTGGACTTGCCGCAGCCGGACGGGCCGAGCAGGCAGACGAACTCGTTGCGCGCGATGGCGAGGTTGATGTCGGCCAGCGCCGTGACGTCGGCGTTGCGCATCCTGTCGGTGAAGATCTTCGAGACGCCGGAGATGTCGATGGTCGCCATGTCTACTCTCCGCCGCGCAAGGTCGTGTTGCGCTGCCAATGCAGCACCCGCGCCATCACCGTGCGGATGGCGAGGTCGCTGCAGAAGCCGAGCAGGCCGATGCTCGCCATCGCCGCCAGCACCAGATCGTAGCGCAGGAAGTAGTAAGAGTCCCACAGCACGTAGCCGAGCCCGCTCTTGACGGCGACCATCTCGGCGGTGACCGTCAGCATCCAGGCCGAGCCGATACCGATGCGAAGGCCCGCGAAGATGCTCGGCATCGCCGCGGGCACCACGATGTAGCGCAGCAGCTTGCGCTCGCTGCCGCCGACCATGGCGCCGGCGCGGATCAGGTTGCGGTCGCAGGTCTTCACGCCGTGGATGGTGTTGAGCAGGATCGGGAAGAAGGCGCCGAGGAACACCAGGAAGATCGCCGGCTTGTTGGCGATGCCGAACCAGATGATGGCGAGCGGGATCCACGACACCGGCGGGATCGGCCGCAGCATCTGCAACGTCGGCTCGATCACGATCTCGGTCTTGCGCGACCAGCCGATGGCAACGCCGAGCGCCACGCCCAGCACGGTGGCAATCGCAAAGCCCGCGGCGACGCGCGACAGGCTCGCCAGCATGTCGGCGAGCCAATGGCCGCTATAGGTCTGGGTATTGCCGTCGGTGCCGATGAGCCAGTCCGCCCACGCCCACACCACCGTCGACGGCGCCGGCAGCAGCGCCGCCGGCAGCGCCCCGGAACGCGAGAAGGCCTCCCAGCCTGCGAGCACGAGAACGGGGACGATATAGCGGTCGAGCTTGCGGAAGTGCGCGATTGCGGAAGTCATTGGAAGGCCATCACGTGTTCACACGATATCTACTGATCGCTCGCATCTTCCAGGACATACTCATCTCACCGTACAAGTGGCCGCAAGCGAGCGGCGCGTGATTGCGCCCTCTCCCCTTGTGGGAGAGGGCATGCAGGCACGCGCAGCAAACTCGGTTGGGTGAGGGGTCTGCCTCGGCAGACGCGCCC
>NZ_CAFJ01000292.1 GCF_000239795.1 Bradyrhizobium sp. STM 3809
CCCGCAAACTCCCCGCTTCCTAAACGCCGGCCGGGCTGATCCGTTCGGCTGTCGCGGCCTTGAGCGCGTCGAGGCCGACCGCGCCGGGGATGTCCTCGAGATCGATCGGCATCTTTCGGCGCCAGTTCGGGTGCTCGTCGATGGTGCCGGGAATGTTCGGCTGATCGACGACGCCGAGCAGGTCCTCCAGCGAGATCGCCAGCAGCCGGGACCGGGTCCGCGACAGGAAGCCGATCGCGGAATGGACGTCGTTGGCATGAATGCCATTGTGGCGGAGCACCTCGTCCCACAGCCCGAGCGCATGCCAGCGATCCTGGTCGGTTTCGCCGGGATCGATGTCCAGTCCGCGCTTGGTCTTGAGGTCGCCGAACGAGCGCCAGCCGGCATAGGTCGAGAGATCGTGGGTGTTCAGCGTGACCAGCGCGTTCGGGGGATAGTAATCGACATCGCGGAACCGGCCGTTGTCGTCACGCTCGAAGATCATGACCTTGTAGGACCACAGGCCCCAATCGGCCATCTGCTCGCGGAATCCTTCAGGCACCGTGCCGAGATCCTCGCCGATGACGATGCACTGGCTGGCGACGCTCTCCATCGCCGTGGCCGCGAGCAGCGCGTCGAACGGCATCTGCACATAGGCCCCCTGCTTGGCAGGAAAGCCATGAGGCACGAGATAGAGCCGCTTCAGCCCGAGCACATGGTCGAGCCGGATCGCGCCGGCATGGCGCATCGAGGCCCTGATCATCTCGCGGAACGGCTCGAAGTTCTTCAGCTCCAGCCCCGGCGCGTTGAAGCCGGCCAAGCCCCAGTTCTGTCCGACCGTGTTCAACGGATCCGGCGGCGCGCCGACCGACAATGTGCGCGAGATCGCGCTTTGCTCGTTCCAGGCATCGAAGCCGTCGGACTGGACGCCGACGGCAACGTCCAGATACAGGCCGACCTTCATGCCCAGGCGGTGGGCGAGGTCCTTGCAGTGACGCAGCTGCCGCTCGGCGAGCCATTGCACATAGGCGACGAAATCCGCCTCGCGGCGGTCAGGGCCGCTGAGCAGCGCCGCGCAGCGCGCCGCATCCGGTTGCCGCCACTCCTCCGGCCACTCCCACCATGGCTTCTGGAAGCGATGCCGCAGCACCTCGAAGCAGGTGAAGCGCGCCAGGAGCTCGCCGCGCTCGGCGCGGTAGGCCTTGAACTCCGCCGCATCGGCATGATCGGGCGCCGCCATGAACGCGTCGAAGGCGGCGCGCAGCGCCGGCCATTTCAACGCCGCCACACCCTTGTAGTCGACCAGCTCGGCCTGCCGCAGCGGCTGCAGCGCCTTGCTGCCAGGTCCGTTGGCAAAGCCCGGCGCCTGCTCGACGTCGACATACAGCGCATTGAGGAACAGGCGGCTGTTCGGCGCATAGGGGCTGAAATCGCCGGGACGGTCGTCGAATAGCGCGTGCAGCGGATTGAGGCCGACGCCATCGGCGCCGAGCTTGGCGCAGGTCTCGATCAGGTTGGCAAGGTCGGTGAAGTCGCCCATGCCCCAGTTGCGGCGCGACTTGATGCCATAGAGCTGCACGGCCAGCAGCCAGACGCGATCGAAATCGCCGGAATAGGCCTTGTCTGGCGCGACCAGCAGCGGCAACTCCTCGCGGCATGACGACGCATCCAGGAGCTCGACGCGGTAGCTGCCGGCGGGAAGATGCACGGGCCATTCGATGAAGACCTCGCGCGTTTCACCCGTCGCAACTTCGACGTCGCCGCGCTTCACCGTCCATTTGACCGGTAATTTCGCGGTTTCGCTCAGCCGGCTGCGCGTCGGCTGCGCCGGCCGAATCACGATCGCGCCGCTGAGCAGCCGATGCGGCGTCGGCCTCGGGAAGGCCTCGACGATGATCTTGAGCGCGGCCTCGTCGGTGACGCGGCGATTCCCCTGACCGTCGTAGAATTCTGTCAGGATTCCGAGACTGTGAGCTTGGCTGTAGAGATCCATTCGACACGCGTTCTGACGTCGCGAGGGTCGCACGTCGTGAAATTATTGTTGGACGGCAAGAGGATAGCCCCCTAACGCGCCGCGCTGGCCCTCGTTCCCCGGGGAACAAAAACCCGGACTGCGGCTTTGTATCGGGTGGTTCCGGTTCCTAGCGAACCGGGACACGGTTTTCTTGTCAATGGCATCACCGTGAACAAATTTCCGCACACGTTCGAGAGCGGCCCCGACCGGGACGCTTTCTCCCCTATTCTGCCCTCTTTTGAGGAGAGCCGCATCCGGCGGCGCCGGTGCGCCTCCGACCACAGCCGATCCCTTGTTCTTCTCTCTTCGGTGTGAGGGCCTCATGAACGTGATGTCATCCCTGGACGCCCCGAGCCTCCAGACCGAGACCGATGGCGACGGCCTCTGGTACAAGGACGCGATCATCTACCAGTTGCACGTCAAGGCGTTCGCCGACAGCAACAATGATGGCATCGGCGACTTTGCCGGGCTCACCGAGAAGCTGGACTATCTCCAGGACCTCGGCG
>NZ_CAFJ01000291.1 GCF_000239795.1 Bradyrhizobium sp. STM 3809
TGGTTGAAACGTGAAACAAGGGATCGAGCGGGCCTCACGGTTCTCAGGGCGATGCAAGCGCATCGCCCGAACGCGCCGCGCACGACAATCGGGTCCAGCACGGCCTGCTCGGCGCGGCGCTTCTCACCATGAGGGGCCAGCGCCGAAATCGGCGCAGCATATTGGCTGTGCGCAGCACGGTCATGACGAGCGGCGATGTGCGAGACCGCTGCTTCTCTTGTTGATGCGTAGCGCGCTTCGCAATGAAAATCGCCCGATCAATCGCTTCACGTTCCACGCGACGACGCCTCCTCCTCACCCTGAGGAGCCCGCCGACAGGCGGGCGTCTCGAAGGGCGAGGCCCTCTCGCGCTCTCGCCTCCCGATTTCAATCAAGCAGCGCGGAGAGTGGCAAAGGCGAGGCCGGGCTGCCTCCGCGTACGAGATCGTGGTGGCGCCGCGCCCACCATCCTGCTGATGAGTTCGCCGTGCGACGGTGGGCACGCTGCCGCCTGCGGCGGCCGCTTTGCCCACCCTACGGGACTATGGGCGCGGCGACCTCGTAGCTCAACACTCGCGGCGTCCCCAGATATACATGAGCGCACCATCGTCGTCTGCAACTCTCATCCCCCCGACACGGCCTTCGCCGCCACCTCATCCTCCTCATCATCCGCCTCCCGCGCGATTGCGCGCGTGCGCACCACAGTGACCGTGCAGCCCGCCTCCGCCGCCACCTTGGCCGACACGCTGCCGAGCAGGCTGCGCAGCACGGAGTCGCGGCGGGCGCCGATGATGATGTGGTCGACCTGGTTGGCCTCGGCGAACTCGATGATCGCGGCAGCCGGATCGATCGCTTCGAGCACGTGCACCGTGAGCCTGCTGGCATCGAGCTTGAGCGGGGTCGCCCAGTGCTTCAGCGCGACCATGCGGTCGATGTGCTTGTTGTTGCCCTCCTCGTCCAGGGTACGGTCGATGGTGAGGCGGCCGAGCTTCAGCACGTTGACGCAGGCGAGCCGCGCCAACGGCAAGGTCGCCAGAATGCGCTCGGCGGTGACGCGCAGTGCGCCGTTGAGCTCCTCGCCGCCTTCGGAGGTGTCGATCGCGACCGCGACGATCGGGCTGGTGGCGATCTGCACCGCGACGTCGGACGGCTTCTGCTCCGGCTGCACCAGCCCGCGGTTGAAGCGGCGCCGCCACACGGTGGTGATCGGATCGCGCTTGAGCTTCTCGGCGCGCGCGGTCAGCTTGACCTGGTCGGGATTGCCGAGATCGAAGGCGAGCTGCGCCGCGGTCGGATAGCGCCACACCGGCTCGATCTCCAGGCAGCGCAACACGATCTCCTGCAGCCAGGGCGGATAGTCCGGCTTCAACTGCCGCGGCGGATAGGGATCGCGCCACAGCCTGCGGCGCATGCCGCGCAGGGTCTCGGTCTCGCCGAACGGCCGCACGCCGGTGGTGAAGAAATACAGCAGCACGCCGAGCGAAAAGATGTCGCTGCGCGGATCGCTGCGGGTGCCCATCATCCGCTCCGGCGCCATGTAGGGCGCGGTGCCGTATGGCAGGCGGAATTCCTCCTGCAGGAGATCCGGCAGGTGCTTGTGGCAGGACAGGCCGTAGTCGATCAGCACCGCTTCGCCGGTCGGGCGGAACATGATGCTGGACGGCTTGATGTCGTGATGGATCACGTGCTGGCGGTGCAGATCGGCGAGCGCGGTGGCGATCTTCGCCACCAGCCCCCGCGCCTCCTCGTAAGACAGCGGGAGTTCCGGCAGCCGCTTGTACAGCGTCTCGCCGGGGATCTGCTCGATCACGACATAGGCTTGCGTGGCGAAATCGCCGGTCGCGAAACATGCCGGCACGTGCGGGCCGGACAGCTTCGGCAGGATCATCTGCTCCATCTCGAAGCTGACGATGGCGGCGGGGTCCTCGCCCTCGGAGACGCGCGGCACCTTCATCAGGATCGGGCGGTCGATGTCCGGACGCGTCACGCTCCACAGCGTCGCCATGCCGCCGGAATGCACGCATTCGCCGACCGTGAAGCCGTCGATGACGACGCCCGTCTGGAGCTTCGATCTCGGCATGGTCTAGCGCCCCACCGACAGCCGCTGCGCCAGCCAGGGCGGCAGGCCGTTGTCGCGGATGCGCTGCGCCGCCGTCTCGACGTCATAGGGCACGCGGCAATAGGTCAGCTCGCGGGTCCGGGTGTCGAAGGTCACGAAGGACGCGGCGGGATCGCCGTCGCGCGGCTGGCCGACCGAGCCGACCACGGCGAGCCATTGCCGGCCGCGCAGCAGCTGAATGGGCATGTTGGCGGTGGGCGTGAAGCTCGTCATCTTGGCGGTGGCGGACATCGAGTACAATGCGGGGCGGTGAATATGGCCGCAGAACGTGACCGCGGCCTCGGTGGCGATCATGCTGCGCGCGGCGTCGGCCGACGACTGCACATAGCGCCAGCGCGGCGGGCTCGACGCCTCCGAATGCACGAACAGCCGGTCCTCGTCGCCGATGCTCATCGGCAGTTCGGCCAGGAAGCGCCGCTGCTCGGCGCTGAGCCGCCCGCGCGTCCACTCCATCGCGGCCTGCGCCTCGGCATTCATGCTTTCGTTCGCGGTCGAGACTGCGTTGTCGTGATTGCCGCGCACGGCAAGGCCGCCATCGGCGACGATCTCCATCACCGTATCCACCGACCACTCAGGATCGGCGCCATAGCCGACAATGTCGCCCAGGCAGATCAGCCGATCGGCGCCACGGGCGCGCGCCGCCTCCAGGCAGGCCGCAAAGGCCTGCCGATTGGCATGGATATCGGTGAAAATCGCCAGCAGCACGCATATCCTCCCGGTCCCACCGTACAGATGGGCTTCGCACGGAATTTGAGCAACATCAAACCAGGCACGACGGGACAAGGAGATTTTGCGCGCGGCCGATGTGGCCGGCAAGACGTCTTGATCTCCCAGCGGATCACGCCAGAGCTGCAACACCAGCGCGCCGGATGACCGCCGCCATGGCGACGATCGTCACCGGCGTCGTAGCCCGGATGAGCGCAGCGATATCCGGGTCTCGCGCGCTGTTTCGGTGAACCCGGATGTCGCTGCGCTCATCCGGGCTACGACGCGGGCGATCCAGCGACGTCGAGAAGGCCTGATGCGGTTGAGCAGATCGAGCCGGGCAACGCGATCTCTTCTCGCAGAAACACCGCTTCGCGCCGATCCCCTTCGATCTCGAAGGCGAAGATCGGATCGTTATAGGCAATACCGCCGCGTTCGGTGGCGACCACCCATCTGTTGTTCCGGCTCCAGATGAAGATCAGACGGCGAAACTTGCCCGGCCCGATGAAGACCACATCCGTGGCGTCGAACCTTGCACCAACGGGTACGATCTCTCCGACGCGTTGCGTCAGAGCGCGGACCAGCTCCGGAGGAGCATCATCAAGTCGTCGAAACGCCGACACGCCAGAAGGCAACGGGCACTTCGGCAGTGCGACGGGGTCCCAGGGCCACACGAGAACGACACCGACAAACGCTGTGGGAACAAGCATGAGGACGATGATGGCCAGAATGATCTTTCTTGCCACGATGGCTCCGAGGTCTCCGGCGTCGTAGCTGGATGAGCGCGGCGATATCCGGGGTCTCACGAACTGCTCAGGTGAACCCGGATGTCGCTGCGCTGATCCGGGCTACACGCGCGGTCCTAGCGCAACACCGCCTCGAGCAGATTGGCGAGCCGCGCGGCGGCGAGCGCGGCCTGCTTGCGGGCCGTGTCGCGGGCATTGGTCTCGTAGTCGCGCGTGAGTTCGACCGGCTGCTTGTCAGTGCGAACGGGGGCGGCGTAGGCGACACTCTTGGCGAGGTCAAAGCTCTCCTGCGCCCAGGTGGCGGGGTCGATGATCTGCGCCTTGCCCGCGTCGGCGGGGATGGACGACAGGCCGCCGCGCTGGTCGGCATCGAAGATGGCACCGAACACCGTGGAATAGCCGCCGAAGATGCCGTCCCAATAGGCGTGCAGATTCTGCGTCTCGCCATTGGCGGCGACGACCTGCAGCTCGTTGCCGCCGCGGTCGCCGCCCTTGTCCGGCAGCGCGGCCGAAAAGCGGGCGATGGCGTGCAGCGGCTGATGCAGATCCCCCACCAAATGGATCGTCCAGCTCAGGCTGTAGGAGCGCAGCACCTCCGATGCGTCGGTGTTGGCGGCGGGCAGCTTGCTGATCATCAGCTTGAGCTGCGACACCGCGTCGACCGGATCGGGCCGCGGCAGCGGCGTATCGTCGACCGAGAACAGCGCATCCTTGTAGTGCCAATAGGCGTGCTTCATGTGGCCGTACGGCACGAGCTGCTTGGCCGTCGAGTCCGTCACCTGGTCGTCGTAATAGTCGGTCTTCATCTTGATGTCGTCGGGCCAGGTCGCGGCGTGCACGAAGGCGTACAGCTTCTCCTGGCCCTGCGGCGCCCCGGCAATCCAGCTGGCATAGTCGGGATTGAGCTTGAGCAGCGCATCCGCCCGGTCCCGCACCGCCGGGGACAATTTCTTGTAGGCCACATAGGCGATCTGCATGTGGCCCTCGTCCCACCAGGCGAGCGCCTGTCCTGCCGGCCACAACACCGCGGCGATGAATGCTATCGTCAGCGTGCGCATCGCAATGTCCCCTCGGATGACATGAAAAACACGGGATCAGGAAATGATCACGAGCCTAACGTGAACAGAAAAACTTGGCAATTTCACCGTCGCTGCACCGGATGGGGCGAGCCGGGCCGTCGTCATGCTGTCGTCACATGGGGGCATGTTCACAGCGCCGCCGGCTTCCGAACCTCATGGTGAGGCGCGCCGCGCCGAGCAGGCCCATGCGAGGCAGGATCGTCGTACGGGGCGCGTTCGGGCGATGCGCTTGCATCGCCCTGAGAACCATGAGGCCACGATCAGGGCCTCGCCCTTCGAGACGCGCGCCAAGATGGCGCGCTCCTCAGGGTGAGGAGCAGCGGCGCAGCGAGGGTGCGTCAACGGAGAAACCGCACAGGCGCAAGTTCGACGACGAGAGACGAGATCCCCTACTGCTCGTCCTTCGGCGGCATGCGCGGCGGCAGGAGTGGCGTGAACGAGACGCCGTCGCCGGCGTTTTTCGCGGCCTTGAACTCGCCGGTCGACGGATCGCCGCCGGCGGTCTCGATGATGGTCCTCGGCAGGATGTATTCGCGCGCCGCATCGATGACGCCGCCCTCGCCGGTGCCGAAATCAGCGGCGCGGCCGCCCTGCGGATGGCCGGCGGCGATCTGGTCGGCGGCGTGCTGGGCCTTTTCAGCGAGCGTGTCGCTGTAGGGAATGCGGTAGGCGCGCGGCACGCCGCTCGGCCGGTTGTCGTCGTCGAGCGTCTCGACCCATAGATAGACCGCGCCGGGATCGCCCTCCACGCTGTGCGGATCGACGATCCGGACCTGCAGCACCTTGAAGGCCTTCGGCAGCCGGTCGATGCTGGCCCAGCCGAGCAGGCCGCGGGCGCCGACGAAGCTGCCGACATAGAACGCGCTGGTGACGACGACAGCGACGGCTTTGATTTGCCACGGCAGCCGCGCATAGACCAGCACCAGCAGGAGCAGCGCGCCGATCAGCGCGTAGCATACGGACAGCGTGACGATGACGGTCTGGAGGCTGCTCATCATCGGCTGATCACCCTGACACCGGTCTTGGGGTCGAGATCGGCGCCGTTGCGCCAGTTGCTTCGGAACGTCTCCAGCAATGATTTCGGCCGGCGCTGCACGTCGATCACCTTGCCGGTGGCGTCGAGCTTGAAGCGCAGCGCGGTCTTCTCGTCGCCGGAGTGGTCGAGCACGACCTTGTCGTCGAAGATCACCTGCGCCGTCGGATTGAGCTTCTGCACCTTCACCGTGGCCTCGACGGGCTGTCCCGTCACGTTCTGGAAGTGCGAGATGTTGACGGTGTATTCGCCGGCGACGATGCCTCTGACGGTCACGATCTCCTCGCGGATCGGCGACGGAATCTTCAGGCCGTCGACGAGGATGAAATCGTTGGCGCCGCCGCGGTCGTCGCGGTCGAGCGTGAGGAAGCCGGCCTCGCGATGCCGGTACCAGGCGATGTTGCCGAGGGGGTCCTGCACAAACAGGTCGAGATCGTCGGGATGGTTGTCCGGCCAGTCCATGGTGATCAGGAACTCGGCCTTCGTATCCACCTTGCCGTCCTTGGCGTCCGGCGAGATCGCGAGCACCGCGATGAAGAAGAAGAACGCGACGATCTGCAGCGCCTTGAACAGCATGACGCTGAACGGATCGAACTGCTCCTCACGCGGATAGAGCCCGAAATCGTCCATCATGCGCCCTGCTCCGGCGCCCGCTCCATCGCGCGCTCGAGCCGCGGGGTCACGCGGGTCTCCGTCAGCATCACCGCATCGGAGAACACGCGGCCGGTGGCGGCATCGAGCATGTAGTACTGGATGCGCACCAGGATCGAGCCGACGAGGCCGGCGAGCGTGGTGTACATCGCCACCGCCATGCCGTCGCTCATCAGCCCCATCGAGGATTTCATCGCGAGCTTGTCGTTGACGTCGAGGCCGGCGATCGGCGCCAGCATGATGATGAAGCCGATGATGGTGCCGAGCAGGCCGAGTTTCATCAGCGTGTCCGAGGCGAAGCCGCCGAAACCGTTGGAGCCGCGCAGGCGGTCGGCCAGCGTCCGCAGCAGCAGCGTCTGGTCGAGCCGCCCCGCCCCTTGCGTCCGCGCCTTGGTGACGAGGCTCTTGATGTGATTGGTGACGAGCCCCTTCGGCAGCAATTGCGCGTCAGGTTCGAGCGCGCGCTCGGCGTCGACCCCGATCAGGACGGCGCGGCAGCGGCGCGCGGCGTCGGCCTCGCGCGCGATCGCGCGTGTGCGCCAGAAGCAGTGGCAGCAGGTCGCGACGTAGAGCACGGCGATGACGCTGGAGATATAGGTGCGGTCGGAGGCGACCATCAGGTGGAAATAGCCGTAGCGCGCCAGCACCACCGCGGCGAATACGGTAAGCCCGGTGAAGATCATCCAGAGCAGCAGCGGCCCGCGCTCGGCGGCGTCGTGCGCGGGTTCCACTCTGTCGGCACTGCTGACCACGCTCATCCCTGCACTCCCCGGTGCCGCCCGTTCGTCCGGCGGTTTCGTATCCGAGTTAAGCAGAGCGGCGGAACAGCGTCCAAAGACATCTGCCTCCAGGCTCTCGGGAAAATTTCCCAATTCGTTTTTGCTGCAGTGCATTCGCTTGGCGATGGTCCCTCCCATCGTTACGCTGCATCGAACGATTTGGAGGGGATCGCATGCGCCTCGTGCTCCAGCTGATTGCGCGCCTCGCGCTGATCGTTCTGCTCTGCCTGGCGGCGGCGGGCGTATGGGTCACCGTCGACGCCTATCGCAGCGTCGACCGCGCCACGGCGGCCTCGGCCGATCGGGTCTCTCAGGCGCTCGAGGCGCTGTATTGGCGCGAGCTGCTGTTGCGCAGCAACCGGACGCGCGATCATCTGCTGCCGGTGCCCGACTGGCGCACGACCGAGACGATGAGGCTGATCGCGCCCGGCATCTGCGTGCAGTTCAAGCCGGAGGCCGCCTTCGAAAGGCCGCTGTGCGGCCAGAGCAAGGGCCTCGGCACGGCGCCGCCGCGCTGGTTCTCAGGGCCGGTGGAAACGATCCTCGGCGATCACGCCGCCGTGGCGCAGGCGATCAGCGCGCGGGCAACGACGGCTGGGACGGTGTCGGCGATGGCCGATCCCGACGCGGCGATCCAGCTCGCCTGGCAGCGCATCCAGGACTCGTTTGGCGTGGCGCTGGCCATGGCGATCGCGATCGGCGTGCTGGCGTCGCTCGCGATCGCGCATGCGCTGGCGCCGGCGCGCAGCATCGTGCAGGCGCTGCAGCGGATGGCCGAGGGCGAGCACCGCCCCGCGCTGCCGCGCTTCCGCTCGATGGAGCTCGCGATGATCGGCCGCGCCGTCGGCGAGCTCGGCGACCGGCTGGCGCAGGCCAACGAGCAGCGCGCCGCGCTGACCGAGCGGCTGCTCGACATCCGCGACGAGGAGCGCCGCGCGCTGGCGCGCGAGCTGCACGACGAGTTCGGACAGAACCTGACCGCGATCCTCGCCTTCGCCTCGACCATCGAGGCCGCCGGTCAATCCCGCGGTCAAGCCCGCAGCGACCAGGTCGCGCAGGATGCGCGCATGATCACGCAATCCGTCAGCCATCTGATGGCCTGCCTGCGCGGCACCTTGAGCCGGCTGCGCCGGCCGCTCGCCGAGGAGCTCGGGCTGGAGGCGGGCCTAGTGGCGCTGACACAGAACTATCAGCATGCCGCGCGGCCGGCGATCCGGCTCGACCTGCAGGGCGATCTCGCCGACATCCAGGGGCCGGTCGCGGTCACCGCCTATCGCATGGCGCAGGAATGCCTGACCAATGCGCTGCGCCATGGCGATGCCAGCGAGGTGTCGTTGCGCGTCGAGCGGCGCGCCGGCCCCGACAGCGCGCTCGTCATCTCGGTCGAGGATGACGGCGGCGGCGATGCGGCGCAGCTGGCGCGGTCGAGCGGGTTCGGGCTGACCGGCATCCGCGAGCGCATCGCCGCCGTCGGCGGCTCGCTGTCGATCGCACCGGCCGCGCGCGGGCTCAGCGTCTCCGCGACCATTCCGCTCGCCGCCTGAGGCCCGCCGATGGCCGAGCCTGGCATCTCGATCCTGCTGGTCGACGACCATCCCGTCGTCCGCCAGGGCTATCGCCGCGTGCTGGAGAGCCAGGACGGTTTTCGCGTCATCGCCGAGGCGGACAGCGCCGCGGCGGCCTATGCCGCGTTCAAGGCGCATGCGCCCGACGTGGTCGTGCTCGACATTTCGATGAAGGGCGCCAGCGGGCTGGAGGCGATCCGCAACATCCGCGCCCGCGACGGCCGCGCCTGCATCCTGGTGTTCTCGATGCATGGCGAAGCGGCGCTGGTGAAGGCGGCGTTCGCGGCCGGCGCCAGCGGCTTCGTCACCAAGAGCAGCGAGCCGTCGGCGCTGGTCCGCGCCATCCGCACGGTCATCCGTGGCGAGCGCGCGCTCAGCGACGACGTCGCCCATGTGCTGGCCGCCGACAGCCTCGATCCCGTCCGCACGGTGCTCGACCGGCTCGGCGAGCGCGAGATCGAGATTCTCCGCCAGCTCGCCTCGGGCCTGACCACCGAGCAGATCGCCGCGAACCTGCATCTCAGCGTCAAGACGGTGCAGAACTATCATTACCTGGTGAAGGCGAAGACGGGATTGCAGACCGATGCGCAGCTCGTGCGGCTCGCCGTGAACAGCGGCCTGACGGATCTGTAGGGTGGGCAAAGGCGCTGCCGCGCGGTGTCCTCACCCGAGATCGCAAGGGCGCCGTGCCCCCGCCGCGCGGCGGACCATGCTGATCGACGGTGGGCACGGCGCGTGACATCTCGGCACGAACAAACAGGGTGCCGTGCCACGGAGACTCCGTCGCCCGGATGAGCGCAGCGATATCCGGGGTCTCACGAGCTGCGGCGATGAACCCGCATGTCGCTGCGCTCATGCGGGCTACGCGTGCTAGCGCGCAGCCAGCCCGCGCAACAGCAACGTCAGCACCGCGTCGACCCGCGTCGAGCAAGTGCAATCGGCCCATTCGTCGGCGTGGGCGGGGTGGTGGAAGCTGCGCGTCGCATCGAAGATCGCGGCGGCGGCAATCTTGGGATCGGCGACGTCGAACGCGCCCTGGGCGACACCCTCGGCGATCATGCCTTCGACCTGGGAAATCAATTCCTGCTTGTGCGCCTTCACCACCGCGCACGCTTCGCGCGCCAGCGTGAGATAGGTCGCGAACATCTCGGGATCTTCGCAGACGCGCTTGTGCTTGGCGTCGAACAGCTCGCGCAGCCAGCGCTCCAGCTTGGCCGGCGCGGGCCCGGGCTCGGCGGCGATCTGCGCCAGGGGCCTGCTGACGCGCTCGAGCCAGCGCTTGGCCACCGCCTCGCGCAACGAGGCCTTGCTCGGAAAGTGACGGTAGACGGAGCCGTGGCTGACATCGAGCGCTCTCGCGACGTCGACGACCGTCGCTTTGGCGAGCCCGTAACGGCGCAACACGTCCTCGGTGACTTCGAGGATGCGCTCGGATGTCAGAACCACGGCCTCATTCATGCGTGCACCATATCGGCATCACGGGGATGCGCTTTGATCTGGATCGGCTCGCCCCTGTCGGCGACCGAGACCGCGTTGAACCTGGCGGCCTGCGCCTCGAGATGACGGGCGATCTGCAGATTCAGCCAGTCCTGGAATTGTGTGTGGAGCAATCGCTTTTCAATCTTCATCGAAGCGGTCCTTCGCATGTGAAACCGCTGAACCCGTGGTCAGACAGTGCTCGTTGATCATGCGCGGAACATACACCATCGCGCTGACAGATTTCAATATCTGTCAGCACGATTTTTGATTTAGGTATCATAATACGTTTTAAGCCTGATCTTGGACCGGAAACCCGCCGTTTGTGTCACCCCGGCGGCTCTGGTAGAGCACGGCGTAAAATGCTGGCGCGGACGCGCTTCGTCCCGCCCACCTTCCCTCCCGCCTGGAGCGCCGTCCATGATCCCCCGCTACACCCGTCCCGAAATGGCCTCGATCTGGGAACCGCAGACCCGGTTCAAGATCTGGTTCGAGATCGAGGCGCATGCGGCGGACGCGCTGGCCGAACTCGGCACGATCCCGAAGGACGCCGCCCGGACGATCTGGGCCAAGGCCAAGGACGCCACCTTCGACGTCGCCCGCATCGACGAGATCGAGCGCGAGACCAAGCACGACGTCATCGCCTTCCTGACCCATCTGGCCGAGATCGTCGGCCCCGAGGCACGCTTCGTTCACCAGGGCATGACGTCCTCCGACGTGCTCGACACCTGCCTGAACGTCCAGCTCACCCGCGCCGCCGA
>NZ_CAFJ01000290.1 GCF_000239795.1 Bradyrhizobium sp. STM 3809
TCCGGTCGAACGGATGTGGCCGCTCATGAAGCTGCTGCCTGTCGATGTGAACTACCAGAAAGCCCTGCGCGCGGCTAAGGGCGGACAGCTCGAAGCGACGAAAATCGGCGGACGCTGGTTCTGCACCAAGCGCGCCATGGAAGATTGGGTTGCGAGGACCGGCCAAGCGAATCCGTGATCTGCTTGCGCAGAGGTCTGGCAGGTCCCAGTGCATCTATCGTACATGCTTCAGGTTCGCCGATTCGCCGGATCGAGACCCCGTAGCCGTCCGGCGTGGTAGGACGCTCAGGAACAAAGCCGCTCTTGCCATAGTCAATTTCGGGCTAACTGCCCGGGAGCGGACATCGTCCGCGCCGCCGCCGAAGGTCCGAGATGGACCAAATAGCGGACGTTTGCCACAGCGCGACGGCGGCCTTGGCTCGGTCCTCTTATGTGAGCGGGTGCTCGACGGACGAATCATCCGGATAACGTAAGCGACTTCCAAGCCTGCAGCCCGCGCTAGTTAAGGCATGATCAGCATACGCAGCCTGTCGCGGATCGGCGGATCAAATCGATCTATCACGAAATCGGCGCCAACACCGCCGGCATGCAGCATACGAACGCCTCTTTCGACCACCGAGAGGGTTTCCTCCGATAGGTCCTGCCGCTTCGAAACCTCGGCAAGTCCTTCCATGACGGCGACCAAGCTGCCGGTCGTCTCGGCCCACTGCTTGGTCGCCCGCTCGCGCCTGCGCTCGCTGAGCGCCTCGCAATACGCCTGCACTGCCCGCTCCAGACTATCGGCATCGCCGAGTGCCCGGAACGCCGTGCCAAGGTTGTGCTGGGTTCGCGCCCATTCCAATGCTACGCGCGTCGGCGATTGTTCTTTCAGCGCTTCATTGTACGCCGCGATCGCGTCCATGAGACAACCTGCATCGCGACGGCGTTCGCCGAGACGTTGCAGTGCGATTCCAAGATTGTTTTGGATCGTCGCCCAACCGCGCGGATTGCTCGTACGGCTCACCTCCGCCAACGCCGCCCGGTGCGCTTCCACAGCCAGCTCAAGGTGGTCTGTCCCTTCCTCAATGTTTCCGATTTCGTCCAGGACATTGCCAAGGTTCGTTAGGTACTTCGACCGTGTCGCCACGTCCTCTGGCCGGAGACGGCTCAAAGCGTCCCGGTACATTGTCGCCGCCTCTTCGAGAAGCTTCGTGTTTTTCTTCCGCTGGCCAAGACGAAAAAGCGCGTTGCCGAGACCGTTGTGGATTTGACCCGCTTCGTCCGCAACACTTGCATGCTGGCTGAAGGCAGCGCGATAGGCCACCAGCGCTTCTTCAAGCCGTTCTGTGCCGCTCTCGCGTTCACCGAGGCATCTGAGCGCGTCACCGAGGTAGAATTGAGTAGCCGCCCAGTCGCCCGGCGCAACGTTGAGAGGGGCAAGAGCCAGGGCGCTGCGGTAGACTGCTATCGCATCCACGAACGCCTGATTTTCGCCAAATTCGTCTCCCTGAGAGAAGAGGTGCGTCCCCTGCATTAGCCGAAGTTGCCACGCGACATGCCGATCGACCGGCCCGGCAAGGCTTGACGCTTCGGCGAGGTCCATAGCCGCATCGCGGTAATTGAACGCGATCGAGGAGACGCGCGCACTCTGGCTCAACGATTGCACCGCACTCAGCGCCCTGAGCGATGCGCGATGCGCCAGCTCCTTCGTCGCCGCACGATCGATATCCACCGCCAATCGCAACTTTGCTCGCGCCTGGTCCATGTCCGCGCGCTCAAGGGCGGCGAAAGCCTCGACACGCAATTCTTCCACGCGCGGATCTTCGCTCGCGAGTTTCCTCATCTGCTGCTTGAGCACGATATATTCGTCGGCCTTCGCGTTGAGCAGCCGGCCAATCTCAACCGGATCGTTGGCGACGACCGTCTCTCCCAATCGATGCAGAATCTTGATCAGGACCGAATAGGGTATCCCTTTTTCCGCCTGAATCGCTTCGAGCAGGATACGACTCTGCAGATCGATGTGGGTCTTGACTTCTTCGAGCTTGGTCTCGGCGGCCGATACCGCGCGTACGTGTTCGCGCTCGACGAACGCCTTGACGTTGACGTAGACGTCGCTATCCCGACTGCATGGCTTGCAGATCGCTTGGTGGTCCACCCGTTCGATAAAGATCGGACGGGAGCTGGATAGGCCAGGATCACCGGAATCGATTGGCACGATCGTTCCGAGAATCCGCATAGGTTCCGTCTCCACCAGCACGAGATGATGAACAGTCTTGCTCAGCGGGCAGTCGCGATACCAATAGTTCAACTCGCGCAGGTGGGGGTCGTTGCGCACAAGGCTGGCGGTCGCCGCTGACGGGCGTACCAAGATGCGAAGACGGTCCGCCCAGGTAGCCAGCTCTGCACCGTTATGAGGTGTCGCCAGGAATGCGATCTTCTTCACTCTGGCTAGGAAATCGGAAGCATCTGCCCGATGCTCGGCCTCGCTTGCCGCCGTTCGCAGCAGCTGCTTGACAACCAGGCCGCCAAGACTGTGACAGACGAAAATGATCGCGCCCGTTCGCAACTCGGAAAGCGCGAATAACCGCGCAAGCGCACCTGCTGCGACATCTATCGGGTGCAGCGCTCTCAGGCGCCCCCATCCGGAGACTGGCGCGTCGTATCCCATCACGTAGGTTGCGACACCGTCGAGATCCTCGGCCAGCCAGCGAGGCCAGAAAGCCTTAGTATCTGAACGACACTGCCAAGTCTTCCAGGGGTCGCCGCCAAGGCCGTGTACGAAAATGACCCGGGTATGGATGTCTCCGGCGCTTCGGCTCACCTGCTCCAGCAGCACGCGTTTCTCCCCCGAGCTTTGCACGTCACGAGCCATAATTCTTGCGTCTCGTTGTCTCGGATGCAAGCCCGCAGCGTCGGCCTTGCCCGAAGGCAGCTCCCTTCGGCAGCCAGCCGCGCAGCCGCCTGCACCACCTGTCCCCCATTCAGGTCTGCGCCGCCCGCCGACTACGCCCGCGCATCAAGCACGCTCGCCGCAGACCACGCGCCACCGCTCACCTGTGACATGTCTTGCGTGCCTCCATTGGCCTCAAATTTGCATTCGTCATCCGTGTCGCAATCAGCTTCCTATTGTCGGGCTTGTGCCCCTTCGAACGCCCGGGTTTGCGCGCGCAGTTTCTTTGATTGGTAATGTTGGTCTCACAATTTCTCGACTCTAGCAGGTCTGGAGGCCGTAGACCGCCGGCTCCATTGAAATTTCCTGAAGTTTTCATTTCTGGACATTCGGGCCGAATCTCAATGCGCTGCTCTCGACTTGATTTGCAGGAGCCGACCATCGATGGCATTCTTCACCAAGACCGATCCCGCTGCGAAGTCGCAACGCGACCTCGAAAGCAAGCTCAAAGCTAAGCGCACCAGCCGCGACGACCTCACTGAGCGTCGCAAGGCCGCCGAAGCCGCCGCGGCCGTCCTCCGCGAGAAGGCGGTCAAACTGGCGTCGGACGGCGGCGACGACGCGGCGCTGTCGGCCGCCGAGGCGGCGATGCGCCGCGAGCAGGATCGCGTCGCCACGTTGACCGAAGCGCTCGCCAACATCGACAGCGCCATTGCCAACCTGGAACGCGAGATTGCGAGTCTCGTTGATCAGCGCTGCCGTGCCGAAACGGCTGCCGCCGTCACCGCAATTGCTAAGAAATGGAGGTCGGCCGGCGCGGCGTTCGACGCGTCACTCGACGAGCTTGTGCAGCTGGCGCGCGAGAGCGCGATCATCCTCCCCGATGCGGAGCCCTTGCGGGTGTTCCTGGAGGCCGTCCAGCAGCAGGTTGGCCCCGAGGCAAGCATGATCACCGGCGTGCTTGAGGGCCATGCCAAGGCGGTTCTGGCAGGCACGGCGCCCGCTTCGTTGCCGAAGCCCGTGCCGCCTGAGCCGGTCAGGGTTGTCGAGCGCCCGCTGACCGAGCGCATGTTCGCGATGCGCGCGGTGCGCTGGCACGACGTCAACGGCGTTGAGCGGGTGTGCGATCAATACGAGTTTGCCGACGTTACTCCCTCCGCCGCGCAGAACGGCCGCGCCTGTGGTGCGGTGGTGGATGTGACCGATCCTCGTTGCGGCAAGCTGCGGGGGGCACATGGCGGCCGGCATCCGAATCCGCAGCTCGCCTTCGATCTGGACAATGAACGGGACCGGCCCCAAGGAGATCAGAGCGGGATCGATCCTGTCCTTCGCAGCGCCAGCTTCAGGGTGATCGACCGTAGCGCCGAGGAGCGGACTCTCACGATCGCAGTCCCCCGGGTGTAGGCATGCGCCGCAAGATCACAATGCCCCCGCCAGGGATCACGACTCGTCTTGACGGATGGGTTGGTCAGCCCGACAGCATGCCCGCGTCAATTGCCGAGGTGATCGCTCGCGCGATGCCCCGGCCAAATGAGATTGAGATTATCCGCGCCCGGATGCTGGCGCGTCATCGGGGGGTTTGCGGATATGAGTGAAAACATTTCCACCGCGTCCGGTTACCCCTTTCCCGCTCTCGGTGGAACGGGGGCCGCTGCTTACGTCGAGGTAATCGATGAGGGCAGCGGCCCCGACGAGTACGACAAGCTGCTCGCAGCACTCGGCCGCTTTTACGAGGACGATGCACGTGTCGCAATTCACGAGGCAGGGCACGCCGTCTGCGCTCGCCTGCTCGGGAACCCGCTGGGCGGCGTGACGGTGCAGCCGACGAAAACGTCCGATGGCCTTTGCTGGGGCGTCGGACACGAAGAAGCCTTCGCTGAAGGCCGCGGGGACGCATCCGACGT
Source organism: Bradyrhizobium sp. STM 3809 (assembly GCF_000239795.1). Classification (GTDB taxonomy): domain Bacteria; phylum Pseudomonadota; class Alphaproteobacteria; order Rhizobiales; family Xanthobacteraceae; genus Bradyrhizobium. The sequence goes on from NZ_CAFJ01000290.1 coordinate 4,774, forward strand.
TCGCGAGGTGCTGGCCGAAGCCATGCCAAAGGCCGGCGAGCAGATCGAGTCGGTGTCCGACGTGTTCGCGAACGTCTATTCGCATTGCATCGAGCTGATGGCAGGCTGTGTCGCCGAAACGATGTTGTTGGGCGAACAGGGCGTAGGCGGCGCCGACGATCTCAGGCAGGCCCGCGAGCTGGCGCTGCTGTTCTGCATGAGCGAGGAGGCGGTGGAGTCGTTCGTTCAGCATTGCAGGCTCGCTGCGCGGGACATGCTGATGCCCTACGGAGACGTTGTGATGGCGCTCTCTGTGGTGTTGCGGATCAAACGGACGCTGAGCGGCGCGGAGATCGACAAGATCATCTCTGACGTGCAGGCGCGTATGGCCCTGGTCAGTGAACACCGGCGGCGTGCTGATTGGCGCCAGCGGGAGATATCAGCCGCGCGCCTTCGAAGCAGTTGATTGAAATGCATATGCATCTAATGAAAGGAGCCCAGGGCCTTCGAGGGAGAAGCGCAGCGGGCAGACTGATTGGTCTGAAACGTGCCAAAGGAAAGTCAGCGGACCATTCCGGGAAGCACACTTGTGTTTCCCAATCAAAGACTTGCCGGACGTTGGAGCGCGATCGGCGGGAGAACGGGTAGGCTGAAAAAACGGCACGCGACTACCGCGAGTACGAATCGAAAAAAGCTACCTTATGTCTTTACAATCACAAAGGGAGCCTGCATAGTTACGAAATTGCACCGCTGCTCGAGAGATGGAGGCGGGAATGAGTTCTAATTCAACAGCGATTGCTAAAGCGTCTCTTGCTCTGACCGCTACGCTTGCCATTTCGGCATTGCCGGACAATCTCACTCTAAAATCTGCTCCAGACGGAAATGCTCTATCACGCATTGAAGCGATCCGCGCTGCTCTAACGGATGGTGGCCACAGCGTCTTGCTACGACAAGGTCTGGACGGCGACTATGTAGTAACGCAGTTCGCTCAAAATTTTTCGAACTCGTTCCAAAAAGCTCGATGCTCAGCTAGTAATACGTGTTGAGATCTCGGCATGGGGACGGACGACGATCAAGTCTCTCTCTTGGTCCTTCAGCCAACGCCCTTCTGCAACATTGATTGCAGCTATTGTTATCTAGCGGATCGAACAAACCATGAGAGGATGGCGCTTGAGACTCTCTCAAGGGTCATCAGCACTGTGGTTGCATCTGGCCGCGTTGGAGAAATTTTACGAATCTGTTGGCATTCTGGAGAGCCGCTCGTTGTTCCGCCAGGCTACTATGAGGACGCCTTCGCGATAATTCGGCGCCTTGTTCCAGATAGCACCAAGATCGAGTATGTATTCCAAACAAATGGGGTGCTCATCGACGATAGATGGTGCGGGCTGTTCAGGCGCCACCCTGTCACGGTTGGTATCAGCTTAGATGGACCCGCAGAGGTTCACGATCGGCATCGGCGCGATCGAGCAGGAAAAGGAACATTCGATCGCGTACTCAAGGGAATCGATGCACTCCGTCGCAATGGTCTGAAATTCTACATAATCGCTGTTCTGACCGATCGAAGCCTAGATAATGCCAAGCAATTATTTGAATTCTTTTGCTCGCTCGGCATCGAAGAGGTCTGCTTCAACGTCGAGGAGGTCGAAGGAATTCATATCACTCCTTCCTATTCCCCGGATCGACTTGTAGAGAGGGCTCGACGATTCTTTCGAGCCTACTATCAGCTATTGCGCGAGCGCAGCTTTCCCCATTGGGTACGCGAATTTGATTATGCATTCAATGCCGTGTTGCGCGCCCCACTGGAAACACCAAGAAATGCTCTTACAACACCATTTCGGTCGTTGAATGTGGACTACTTAGGCAATTTTTCAACGTTTTGCCCGGAATTGCTCGGCGTGCATACTAATGCTTATGGCCCGTTCATGCTTGGCAACCTCGCCAATGAATCAATCGACGATTGCGTTGCCAGGGAGCCATTCATTAGCTTGAATCGGGACATTCGCCACGGCGTCGATATGTGTGCGGCCACCTGCGCATACTTCAAAGTGTGCGGTGGAGGAGCGCCGTCAAATAAGCTATTTGAAAACGGTACATTTCGATCGTCTGAAACTCGCCATTGTCAAATCTTCATCAAGACGCTCGTCGATCTGGCTATCGATTTTATCGAAGACAACATTGCACGGCAGGAAACCGCCAGAGCCGACCAGCTGACCGCCGATAAGGAGAATTGTCGGTGCTCGAAAAGTTCCTAGCAGCGCTTCCGGCAGCCGCATCAAGCCCGTATGCGTTCATCTCATATCTATGCCTTATTGCAACCGTTACTTACACATCGATCGCTCAATTCAGGTTGCGCACGATAGCTCGCATCATCAACACTCTGCCGGAAAAAGATCGCGGCGCGCTACTGAAGAAGGAATACAATGTTCTGCCCGCGAATGGTCTAACCGCAGATCAGTGGATACGTTCGCGACGACAAATGCTGATTTTCTGGTTCCTCATTGCCCTCGTTGCAAGCGCAATCGTAATTGCCGTTATCGCGGTGCATGAAATTCCAGCGCAGGCTGCAGCCGCAGATGCTGCAAAGCAGCGGCAACTGGTCGCGTTCTGGCAAAGCGAGCAAATTAGACTGGAGGGCCTATTAAGAGATGGACAGCTATCGCAAGACTCTTACACGACAATCATAGCGTCCTTGAACGCTCTTTCAGCAAAACTTGCCAATCCCTCAACTGCAACAGCAGATTACACAGCCGTCGCAAACCAGATCACAAGCTCACTCGAAGAAGGTCGATATCGATTATCCTCAAATAAGATTGAGAACGCAAGGATAGCCTTGTCTAGCGGGGCGCCATCGGTTGCGAAATCCATTCTGAAAGATGCAGCGGCCAGAGACATTTCAAGTGCTTCCGACGCACTCTACCAGATTGGCCTCTTATCTGAGCAAGAGGCAAACTATTCTGATGCTGATCTTTACTACAAGAAGGCTCTCGATCTGTCGCCTGATAACCCGAAATACCTCGACGCATATGAGATCACGCAAACCCTTCTCGGACACTATAGCACATCCGAGCAACTCCTCACACACACGCGCGATATCGAGCAGAGGCGTGGTACTCTAACAGCAGACCGATCGCGACAGCTGAACTTTAAACTTGCGTACGTTTATTTGGTTTCGAATCGTTTTCAGCAAGCTGAAACAATCTATCTATCTATAAAATTGGAAATGGAGACCGAAGGAGACTTCCGCACACTGAAGTATGCGTTTTTGCTAAACAATCTTGGTTCGCTTTATCACAATTGGGGACGGTACAACGAAGCCAGCGGCCTCTTGGCATCCGCTCTTGATTTGCTCACCGCCATCCGCGGTGAAAACGACACCGAGGTGGCTAAGGTTCTAAGCAACACAGCGTATCTCAAAACGCTGCTGGCGAACTATGATGAAGTTCCGGCGCTCTTAGACCGCGCGATTGCCATATTTGTACAGCGCTACGCGCCCCGCAACGCCGAATTGATAAATCCGCTGAATAACTATGCCCGCTACTACACAGCAAGAGGGCGTTTCCAGGATAGCGATCGTATGCTGGCCGAAGCGCGGGCGATCGGAGATCTGAGGTTCGGGGGGAAGCATCCTTGGTTGGGCAGAACGTTCGATCTCATTGCGGAACGATATCTCGCCGAAAGCGATTTTGACAATGCCTGCAAAGCAACAACCTCTGCTCTCGAATTGAAAGAGCTCTTTTTTGGCACGGAAAATTTGGAGATGGCGCGCACACTCAAACTCCAAGCTCAGTGCCAATTGGGCCTGGGTCTCGAGTCCGAAGCCAAGAACATTTTGAATAGGGCGAGGGATATCGTAGTCCCTCGCCTAGGGCCAGAAAACATACGGATTGCCGAAATCGACGCCGTATTCTCTGATTACTACTTAAAGGTCCATGAGATCCCTCAAGCTGCCGCTTGTGTGAAGCTGGCACGAGATATAGCGGACAGGCAACTCGGCGCGCTGCATCCCTTCTCGGTATATCTCGCGAGCAAGCTTTCTACGTTTCGCTCGGTAGAGCCTGCTCAAGCGAGTCCCATAACGTGTTGATGGAGCCCGTGACTGAGTTGGTCGAGGCTGGGCAGCCGATCGCCCGTTTCGGTGAGGTTGACGGCCCAGGCCGCCAGCGTCTGGTATTTAAGCGAGGAGTGCGGCCGCTCGCCGTTGTAGTCGGCGACCCCGGCAGCAAGCATTCTCCTTGTGTCGTCGTGACCTGCCCCCTAAGAAATTCCTCCAGACCGAGTTAGAGTCCGCCCTGACGAAGGACGGATAGATCAGGCGAAAGCGGTTCACGGAAGAGCAGATCATAGCGGTGCTGAGGGAGCACGAGGCCCGATACCGCGCTCGACGGACCATCGCCCCGTTACTTGAAGCCCTCACACGCGCAATTCATCAACTGGCCGTTTTCACGAGCTTGGCGGCGGGCACTGCGGCGCGGTGCTGGGAGCGCAATCACCTGACAAGAGCGGCAAGTTCACTCAAGGATACAAACTTGATCCCAAATTCTGATACGAGCCACGCACGGTTCTCGGCATCTAAAATTGCTGCATCTCCACGCCTTCCTTCACCCGCCGCTATATCTAAAGTGCAAAATAGGTCATTGCCGTAGCCATAATGAGCGCCGATACTATCAGCGTCGGACCACTCAGCGACAGCGCGACCGACTTCACGCGTTTCATGGATGTCCTTAGCGGTACCGAGGCGCTGATACCATGGCGAGTTCGGCGCCCTTTCCGCCCAGCGCTCGGCGATTGCCAACACACGTGGTGATCCAAGGCTACGAGCCTCGATGGCTCTCATAACGTTGAAAAACCTATCAAGCCGCTGCTCAAGAGCCTCCTCTGTTTCAGGCACATAAAAATTCCCTTCTACTCTTGGCATTCCAATGCGTGGGGCTCCTAGCAACTGGATACCCAAGTCAAATGCGGCGACGAAACGTTCCGCCTGCTTGACATGAACCGGCTGACGAGCGGGTTGTTCAGGTGCCAAAGCGATCTGAAATGTGTCGTCCGAAAGCTGTTCAGTTCTGCTTCGCAGATCGGTAGTACCGAACACAGACGCGCGGTCATTCTTCGCTATTCCCTCAAACGTGATGATGGTTTCGCTGACGAAGCCGAGTAAGTCACCGCGCTTTAAAGCCTCGTGAACGGCAACAAAATCGGCATGGTTTGGGTCCTTCGCGTAGACACTTGGGCGGACCGCCTTGTCAAAGGTGTTGGTATCGAAGGTCACTCTCAAAGGCACTGCTCTAAACTCCCCTCATTGCACAACCTCCTGCTGCGACGTCGAGCGGCTAGGACACTAAGAGGGCTGCGGAAGCGCTGAGAGAAGAGCTGCGGCGATCATCCTTCGTCAGAGGACATATTCTCAGCGGTGGCAGCGGCTAAGTCGAGCAGGTCGAGCTGATCGCTTTCAGGCGGCAATGAAAGGTCTTTCAACCGGACGACCTTGATCTTGGCTCGTTCGCCGAGGGCAATGATGCCTGTGTCATCTGAGTAAATCTCGGTAGCACCGTGCACCTTCGCTATGGCAACGATCTGACGATCATATTTCACTTTTTGCCACGGCGCTGTCGAGTTTGCCTTTTTGTTTCCACCCGCAATAGCTTCGCGGGACATTGCAGCCGCTTCGAGCGCTGCGCGCGTGTCGAACGGCTCGATGCTGAACACGGCGTACTTCTGCAGCTCTTCGACGATTTGCTGCGAGGCGGCCGCTCCGGCCCGTACGAGAGCCTCGCTCAATGCTGGTGTCGGAATGATAATCTTCGACCGATCCTTGCTTAGCCGTTGGACCAAGTAATCGATTCGTTCTTTTGCACGTTCAACAGGTTTCCCGTCTGGACCGGCCGGAACTGGGGTGCCCGGCCGAAGAATCAAGAGCAGGTTGGTGGAATCAATGACCACCATTCTTGCGGCTCCCCGGTCCCGTCCGCATTTCCATCAGCTCGGCGTACGAGTCATCACCCCAGTTCGTTGGGATGTCGCGAAGCGCTGCGAGGGCGTCGGTTAGCGGGACATCCTGAAGGGGTTCAAAACTCTCGATCCGAAAGTATTCAAGCGTCCATACCCCGTCGGCGTCACGAATCCAGCGACCGCGCCCGAAGAGTCGCACAGGCTCAAACAACTTTGCACCTAGTTGCTTTGCGATAGGTCGTGTCGTTTCGCACCCGCTGATCTGGCGACCTTCGGATTGAAGAGTGACGTGAATCGTCTCGTCCTTCCCGCGTACACCGGTCACAATGCCATCTATCGAGCCTTGCTGGCGGACGGTGAATTTCTCCGGAGCCAGCTCGCGGCCATGGAATCGGATAACAACTGCGCCGTGGAGGGCTGCATCGCGCAGAACACCAACCGCATTGTCCGCACTGAGGAGCGCGTTTAGCGCATTAAATGCCCGGAGAGCCTCACGACTAGCGTCTCCTGCACGGACCGCCACCACCCGCTGGTGGACCTTAGGTGCAGCCTCGCGATCAACTCGCGCGTTCAGGACAGTGCTGCCTTTTGTGAGACCACGAAAGTGAACAGAATCCCGTTCACCAAGTAAGATCGCCAGCTCGTTCATGTACTGAGCGAGACGGGCCATCGGCATGGTTGCCGGGGTGTAGGCATCGATCTTGAACCGATAATACTCGGTGCCATCAATGCGGCTCTTCCGCTTCGGAGACGCAGCCATTTGAGAACTCAGGGTTTCGGAGGAGGACCTGTATAGAAGCCAGTAAAGCAGAGGTATCCTAACAATACTACCAACATGGACATGGCTTGTGGACCCGAGCCTGTGCTCCCCCCGGCGGTCTCAGCAGCACGAGCGCGGCCCGCCCATGCGTTTTCCGGAGCCGTCGGCTACCAGACACCGGCGGGGTCCCGGACGCATCGGCGCCCCCGTAAGCCATCACCGAAAATTTTCACGGGATTTTTCAGCGTCCACAGATGGCGACACAGGCGGCGACACACTGGTCCTATGTGATTGATTTTGTTCTCGTTTTGTGGCCAAAGCATTCCCTGCGCGATGGCTTGACGGATTATACGTACTCTCCCCGGGGACCGGGCTGTCTTGCCCCCGTCACAGGCGGATCATCACCGCCCGCTTGGCATCAGCGTCGGGATGCCAGGACCATACGACTTCACCGTGCGTACCCGATTGTTCGTCGGCGCGTGTCACCGCGCTGCAATCCGATCCGCCCACCGCATCCCCGCCTCACGTGTCGTGACGATCGCGATACGCCCCTCGTGGCGAAGCAGGATGCGCGGGAACATCGATCTGATTTGCCCGTCGGCACAAGTCCTGGCGCGTGCGACAAACTGGCACGACGGGCAAATTCCGCATGGCAGCTGCGCCATCGCGCAGCCGCCATCCGTCATGTTGTTAGTCCTGCGGCTTCTTGGCCGGAGGGCCGTTCTTGTTGCCCGGCATGCCCTTGATGTTCGAGGGGTCCTGCGCGCTGACGTCGGGGTTCTGCCGGTTGAGGGTGGAGGACGAGCCCACCGTGCCGGACCCGGTCGAGGACGGCCCGTTCTTGTTGCCCGGCGCGCCCTGGATCCCGGCGCCGGAATTCTGCGCGCTCGGCGGCGGCGTGGTCTGCTGCTGTGTGCTCTGGGCCAAGGCCGGCGTCGCCGAGACGACGAACGCGCACGCGATCACGCTGATGATGGGTTTCATGCCACCTCCCTTTGTGGTTGCTGTGCTGTTCGAACGTGGCGTTCTCGGTGCCGTTCCAGCGAACGTCGAATTTCCCGACTGCGCGCCGTGCACACGCGCAGCGCCTGCCCGCTTTATCGGCTTTCGCATCGCATCACCGCTGACTAACCTTCGCCTGCTGCCCACCGACCCGAGGCCCCGACGATGCAATACCTGTCCACCGAGCTCAGCCCGCGCGAGCGCTATAAGATCCTGACCTCCTTCGTGCTGCCGCGGCCGATCGCCTGGGTGACCACGAAGAGCGCGGCCGGGGTCGTCAACGCCGCGCCGTTCTCGTTCTTCAACGTGCTCGGCGAGGACCCGCCGCTATGCGTGTTCGCCATCAATCTGCGGCCCGACGGCCGGATCAAGGACACGCTGGTCAACATCCGCCGGTCGGGCGAGTTCGTTGTCCACATCACCGACGAGCCGCTGGCGCAGGCGATGCATGAGACCGGCGGCGACTTTCCGCCCGAGATCGGCGAGCCCGATCATCTCGGCCTCAAGCTTTCACCGTCGCGCATGATCGGCGTGTCACGGCTTGCGGATGCGCCGTTCGCGATGGAGTGCAAGACCTGGCAGCTCATCGACGTCAATGGCGATCGCGTGCTCGTGCTCGGCGAAGGCTTGACCTTCCACATCCGCGACGAATTGTGGGACGCCGAGAAGATGCGGGTGGAGATGGAGCTGTTCCATCCCGTCGGCCGCATGTTTGCCGATCGCTACTGCCGCACCAACGACCGGATGGATTTCCCGCCGGCCAAGGGCGCCGGCTGAACGTTCCATGGCTTCCGCCGGCTGGGAAAGTCAGTAGGTCGCGGCGAGATAGTCGACGATCTTGCCGACATCGGCTTCATTGATCGGAGCGCCATAGACCTTGATCATCTTGGTGACCTCGGCCTGCCAGAACTCCTTCTTGTTCTTCATCGGCGGCTGCGTCTTGATGTAGTCGGCGGAGTGGCAGGCCGCGCAATTGCCCTGCACGACGGCGAGATCGGGCCCCGGCTTGAAGGCTGCCGTCTCCTGCGGAACCTTGTAGTTGACCGGTGCCGCGGTGAGGGAGATGGGGCTGCCGGCGAGGCAGCCAAGGCCGACAGCCAGTGCGGCGAGGAGCAAGGACGTTCGTTGCATGGTCATTCTCCTCAGGCGGCCGTGACGCGGACGGTCTCGACGACGTTGCGCAGATAGCCGGCTGGATTCCAGCGCGGCGTCTCAGGCTGAGTCTCGCCGGCATTGCTGGTGGCCCGCACCTTCAGATCGTGGGACCCCGCGGCAAGCTTCACCGGCAGCTTCCACTCCCGGAAGGAATATTTGCCGAGGTCCTTGCCGAGGTTGGCGTCGGTCCAGCTCTGGCCGCCATCGGTCGAGACGGCGACCTGCTTGATCCCGCTCCCGCCGTCGAAGGCGATGCCGCGCAGCGTCACCGTGCCCGCCTTCAGCTTCGCGCCCTCGCTCACGCTGGTGATGAAGGAGCGGACCGTAAAGCGATTGATCGGGATCGTCGCCTTCGGCGCGGTCCCGGGCTCGACCGCATTGTTCGGCGTGTCCGGAATCCGATAGGCCGACTTCATCCAGAAGCCGTCGAAGACGCTGTCGATGACGGTGATCTCGTTGAGGTGCTTGACCCAATAGGTGCCGTAGTAGCCCGGCACGATCAGGCGCAGCGGAAAGCCGTTGAGGAACGGCAGGTCCTCACCGTTCATGCCATAGGCGAGCATGACCTCGCCGTTCATGGCGTGATCGAGATCGAGCGCCTTCACGAAGTCCGGCGTCTTGTCGATCACCGGTCCGTCCATGCCGTTGAAGGTCACCTGCCTGGCGCCGGCCTGGACCCCCGCCATCTCGAGCACGGCCTTGAGCGGCACGCCGCGCCAGCGCGCATTGCCCATGGCGCCGTTGCCGAGCTGGCCGCCGGCAACGCGCGGCTCGAAGAAGCCGCGGCTGTTGCCGGAGCATTGGTTGACGGCGACGATCTCGGTCGCCTTCATCTTGCGGATGTCCTTCAGCGACAGCCTCAGCGGCTTGTCCACCTTGCCCTTGATCTCGAGGGTGAACTTGTCCGGATCGAGATCGTAGGGAAGGTTCGCCAGATGATAGCGGACGAAGAAGGCGTTGTTCGGCGTGATCACGCCGTCATTGAACACCCCGAACGGCGTCTCGAGCTGCGGCGGCCGGCTGGTCAGGCCGATCATCGGCCGCTTCTGCGGAACCTTCACCAGCGGGCGCTCGCCATTGGCGAAGGGCAGCGTCACGCTGTCCTCGGCCAGCGCGCGGGTCGCGCCGAGGCCGCCCAGCAAGGCGGCCATGCCGGCTCCCTTGAGCAGATCACGTCGGTCGATCATGGGTCTCCCTCCGGAGTGGTCGTTCTCGCCCGGGGGTCATCACCCCCAGGACGATGTGTCATCCGCGCGCGGCCTTACCGCTCGAGATGATAGTTGCACGATTCTCTCGTGCCGAGAAAAGAGGCGAGCGCCGGAGGTCGAACCGTCACGATCCGCTGCAGTGCGGCGAGACGCATCGCAGACATGTAGCCCGGATGAGCGCAGCGACATCCGGGGTCACACGCGCGGCATCGGCGAACCCGGATATCGCTGCGCTCATCCGGGCTACGAAACCGCTCGTAGACTCCGTAGGGTGGGCAAAGCGACGCCGTCAGGCGGCGCGTGCCCACCGGCGGTGGATACAAGGGACGACGGTGGGCACGGCGCGATCGAACACCTGTGCATGACAAACGCGAGCTCGGCGCGCCTTTGCCCACCCTACGACACCGGAGAAAAAGGCGGGAGCGCAGCCCTAAGTGCCCTGCCCGATCTTGTCCTGCGTCTTCGTGTCGAAATCGCTGGCGTCGTGGCGTTCGTGCAGCTGGCTCTTGGGATCGCCGGTCACGCGGTTGACCATGCGGCCGCGCTTCACCGGGGCGCGCTGGGCGATCTGGTCGGTCCAGCGCTGGACGTGTCTGTAGTCCTGCACCGACAGGAACTCGCCGCCCTCATAAAGCAGACCCTTGGCGAGCGATCCGTACCACGGCCACACCGCGATGTCGGCGATGGTGTAGTCGGCGCCGGCGAGGTATTCGCTCTCGGACAGGCGCCGGTCGAGCACGTCGAGCTGGCGCTTCACCTCCATGGCGAAGCGGTCGATGGCGTATTCGATCTTGGTCGGGGCATAGGCGTAGAAGTGGCCGAAGCCGCCGCCGAGATAGGGCGCGGCGCCCATCTGCCAGAACAGCCAGGACAGGCATTCGGCGCGCTTCGCGGGCTCGGTCGGCAGGAAGGCGCCGAACTTCTCGGCGAGATAGACCAGGATCGCGCCGGACTCGAACACGCGGATGGGCTCGGGACCGCTGCGGTCGAGCAGCGCCGGGATCTTCGAGTTCGGATTGATCGCGACGAAGCCGGAGCCGAACTGGTCGCCCTCGCCGATGCGGATCAGCCAGGCGTCGTACTCGGCGCCGGTGTGCCCCAGCGCCAGCAGCTCCTCGAGCATCACCGTGACCTTGACGCCGTTCGGCGTGCCCAGCGAATAGAGTTGCAAGGGATGACGGCCGACAGGCAATTCCTTCTCATGCGTCGGTCCCGCGATCGGACGGTTGATGCTGGCGAAGCGGCCGCCGCTGGCCTTGTTCCAGGTCCAGACCTTGGGCGGCACATAGCTGTTCTGTTCGGACACGAGAGACTCCGGCGTGAGCGGCAAGGGAGCGGACGTTGTAGGCGCATATGCCGCGAAGCGGAAGCCGCGCCGCGCGCGGGCGCCATCCACATTTTCTGCATTGCAGGAGCGAACCGGCGATGACAGAACCGAGACAATACAACAATGACGGCCCGTCGCGGGCCGCTCCCCATTGGAAACGCCGATGACTGTCTCTGCCCTGCCTCCGGAACGTATTCCCGTCATCGTCGGCGTCGGCGAGATCGTCGACCGGCCGAAGGACATCGCGGACGGACTGGAGCCGCTGGCGCTGCTCGAGCAGGCGATCCGCCGCGCGGAAAATGACGCGGGCGCCAAGCTCGTGCAGGACACCGGCTCGCTCGACGTGGTCAACTTCCTGAGCTGGCGCTATCGCGATCCCCAGCAGTTGCTCGCGCAGCGGCTCGGCGTGAAACCGGCGCACTGCACTTACGGGCCGGTCGGCGGCGAGAGCCCGATCCGCTATCTGCATGAGGCTGCGTTGCGGATCGCGCGCGGCGAATGCGAGGTCGCGATCGTCTGCGGCGCGGAGGCGCAGTCGACCGCGACCAAGGCCGAGCGCGCCGGCGTGACCCTGCCATGGACGCCATTCGCGCACGACGTCGAGGAGCCGAAGCGCGGCGCGGCGTTCCAGAAGCCGCTCGCGGTGAAGCTCGGCGTCTTCCGCCCGGTCTCGGTCTATCCGTTCTATGAGGTCGCGAGTTCAGCCAAATGGGGCCAGACGCCGCGGCAGGCGCTCGCCGAATCCGGCGAGCTGTGGTCGCGCTTCTCGGCGGTCGCCGCCTACAATCCGAACGCCTGGCTGAAACGGCACTTCGCGCCGGAGGAGATCACCACGGCCTCTCCCGACAACCGGCCGATCGCCTGGCCCTACACCAAGCTGATGGTCGCCAATCCCATGGTCAACATGGGCGCGGCGCTGATCCTCACCAGCCTCGCGAAGGCGCGCGCCGCGGGCATCGCCGACAACCGCCTGATCTATCCGCTCGGCGGCGCCTCGGCCGAGGACCCGCGCGATTATCTCACGCGCGATCAGTTCGCCGAGAGCCATCCGCAGAACGCCGTGCTGCAGGCGGCGATGAACCTCGTCGGCGGCAAGGGCACGGCGTTCGACGTGATCGAGCTGTACAGCTGCTTTCCCTGCGTGCCGAAGATGGCGCGGCGGACGCTCGGACTCGGCGCCGACGTCGAGCCGACGGTCACCGGCGGGCTCACCTTCTTCGGGGCGCCGCTCAACACCTACATGACGCATGCCGCCTGCGCGATGGTGCGGCGGCTGCGCGGCGGCGGTGCCAAGCGCGGTCTGCTCTACGGCCAGGGCGGCTTCGTCACCAAGCATCATGCGCTGGTGATCTCTCGCGAGCCGCCGTCAATGCTGTCGCAGGATGTCAGCGTGCAGGCGGAGGCGGACCGCCATCGCGGCGCGGCGCCTGACTTCGTCAGCGAAGCGAGCGGCAGCGGCAAGGTCGAGAGCGCCACCGCCCTGTACGACCGCAACGGCGCCGTCGAGCACGGCGTGGTGATGCTGCGCACCGCGCAGGACACGCGCACGCTCGCACGCGTGCCCGCACAGGACGAGGCCACGCTGGCGCGGCTGATGGATCTCGACCGGACGCCGGTCGGCGCGCTCGGCACGATCACCATGGCCGCCGATGGCGTGCCGGAGTGGCGGGTGAGCTAGCAGCCGCTGACTGCTCGGCACCGTCATTCCGGGGCAATCGTCATGCGCTGACAGCGCATGGCGATTGAACCCGGAATCTCGAGCTTGTTGGAAAAGATCGCGAGATAACCTCGGATTCCCGGTTAAAGGCCTGCCGCCTGGCCCCGGAATGACGGGGCCGTGTTGCGATGTGTCTGGAGACTAACAACTCACACCTCGCGTGCCTCGCGCTGCCAGCGCGCGTAGGCCGTGGCCCAGTCCGGCGCGGTGTCGGCGGCAAAGCCGAGCGTGCGGCCGCCGCCGAGGTCGCGGAAGCCGATCATCGCGCGGCGATGGGCGCCGCTCCTGACATAGGCGCGCATGCTGGCCTCGTCGGTCCAGACCGTCAGCGTGTGATAGAAGCCGCCGACGGAGCGCATGACGACGCGAACATTGCCGGGCGCCGCGCGCGCCTGGCGGGCGGCCTGCATCGTGCGCCACCAGAACCGCGCCAGGCGCAGGACGCCGGGATGCGGCCGGAAGCCGGTGACAGAGACGTAAACACTCATCGCACGCTCCTGGGATCGCAGTCCGCGACGGCGCATGGTCGAAGGCGCAGCGCGATATCATCACAACGCTGCTCGGGCCGTCGTGGATGAGGGATGGCGCACCCGGCCACGCGGTTCAGCGCTTGGGCATTCCCTCGGATGGCAGCGTGCCGGTCGTCTCGGAAGCTTCGGGGCGGGCGCGGGAATCATCGGCGATCTGCTGCTCGCGTTTGCGCGCGAGCGCCTCCTCGCGGCGGGCGGTGGCGGCCGCGAGTCCCGGGTTCAGCTTGAGCGCCTGGTTGAAATCGGCGAGCGCCCGGTCGTAGCGCCCCTTGGCCAGCCAGACGGCTCCGCGATCGTTATAGAGATCGGGATCCGTGAAGCTCATGCGCACGGCGCGATCGAGATCGAGCAGCGCCTCGTCGAGCTCGCCCTTCTGCTGAAGCGCGAGGCCGCGCTCGCGAAACAGCGTCGGGTTGTTCGGATCGAGCCGGATCGCGCGCTCGTAGTCGGCCACCGCGCGGTCCCAGCGTCCCCTGCGGCCGAGGTCGCGGGCGCGATAGCGATACAGATCGGCATTGCGCGGCGCGAGCCGGACCGCCTCGTCGAAATCGGCGATCGCGCCGTCGAGATCGCCCTGCTGACTGCGCTCCAGCCCCCGTTTCACGAAGCCCGCCGCCGACGTCGGCGTCTCCCGGACCACGCCGTCGGCCATGGCCTCCTGGGCCGGCGCTTGCGCCGCAGCCAAAGGGGGTGGCAAGGGCGGTGGCGAGGCCGGCGGCACGGCGCTGGTCGATTCCGGGACGGCCGGCGCCGGCGGCGCGCCCGGCGGTTCGGGCCGCGATTGCGTCACCGGCCGCTGCGCGACCGAGCGCGTCGCCTCCGGCTTGCCCAGGCGGTCGCCGACCGACGGCAGCAGCAGGAGCTCGAGCCCGATCAGGATCGCACTGAGCACGGCGGTGGCGGCCGTGAACTGCAGCGCGGCGTCCCAGCGATCCCGCCGGATGCGGCGGCGCTCGAACGCCAATCGCTCGTCATACTCGGCGCGCCGATCGGGATCGCGCAGCACGTTGTAGGCGGCGATGATCAGCTTGAGCTGATGCTCCGCCGCCGCGTCGCCACCGCCCCGGAGATCGGGATGATGGGCCTTCGCGGCCTGCCGGAACGCCCGCTTGATGGTCTCGAGATCAGCGCGCGGCGAAACCCCGAGCACCTGGTAATGCGTCTTCATAAGGCGGCCCCGACTCCTCCCCTGGAGCGCCGTTCGTGATCATGCCGGAAGCATGTCGAGCGCATAATGGGCGCCATCGCGAACGAGCCGGCCAAATCCGGCCCATGGAAAATGCGAACCGCAGATCAACATCTGGTCTGCGACAATCCGATCGAGCAATTTGCGCCGGCTGACCTCCGCAGCCGGCCCGTCCTGGTCATAGGCGCCGTGCCATTCGGGATGGCGCAGGCAGAACGCCGGCACATAGGCGGTGTCGCCAGAGATCATCAGCTGCTCCTGACCGGAGCTGAGATGAAAGGCGGTGTGACCCGGCGTATGGCCGGGAACGCTGACGAAGCGGATGCCGGGCACCACCTCGTCCTCGCCCTCGACCGGCAGCACGTTCTTCCAGCCCGGGAGCAAGCTCTGGATGCGGCGGGCGAGTCCCTGCCGCCACGGCGGCAGGCGGCTGGTTTGCGATGGGTCGGTCCAGAACTTGTACTCGGCCGCGGCGACGATGATCTCGGCATTGGGAAAGGCCGGCGTATCGGTGTCGCCGCGCAACAGCCCGAAGATGTGATCGGGATGGAAATGCGAGATCAGGATGGTGTCGATGTCCTGCAGACGCAGGCCCGCCGCCTTGAGATTGTCCGGCATCCGGCCCGAAATGAAGATCGAGTCGGAATTGTAGCCCTGCACCTGGCCGCCACCGCCGGCATCGCACAGCACGGTCTTGCCCTTCAGCCGCACG
>NZ_CAFJ01000289.1 GCF_000239795.1 Bradyrhizobium sp. STM 3809
GCGGACGGGACGGCCGGTGAAGGTGCCGCCGCCGATGTCGTCGACGAGCTCGCCGAGCGTGATGCCGAACGCGGTCTCGAACAGGCCGCCGAACTTGACGTTCCCGGCGATCTGGATCGGCATCGTGCCGCGCGAGCGCCCCATGCCGAAATCGGCATAGGCCTTGGCGCCCTCATCGAGGATGAACGGGATCGCCGCGAACGACAGCAGATTGTTGACGACGGTCGGCTTGCCGAACAGGCCGTGATGGGCGGGCAGCGGCGGCTTGGCGCGGACGATGCCGCGCTTGCCTTCGAGGCTCTCCATCAGCGCGGTCTCTTCGCCGCAGACATAGGCGCCGGCGCCGGTGCGCACTTCCAGATCGAACGTGTAGTTGGAGCCCGCGATCTTGTCGCCGAGCAGGCCGGCCTTCTTGGCGATGTCGATCGCCTTGGTCATGGTGGCGATCGCGTGCGGATATTCGGAGCGCGTGTAGATGTAACCCTTGGTAGCGCCCACCGCCATGCCGCAGATGGTCATGCCCTCGATCAGCACGAAGGGATCGCCTTCCATCAGCATGCGGTCGGCGAAGGTGCCGCTGTCGCCCTCGTCGGCGTTGCAGATGACGTATTTGCGGTCGGCCGCGGTCTGCGACACCGTCTTCCACTTGATGCCGGTCGGGAATCCCGCGCCGCCGCGGCCGCGCAGGCCCGACGTGGTGACCTCGGCGATGACGGCATCCGGCGACAAGGTCAGCGCCCGCGTGAGGCCCTTGTAGCCGCCATGAGCGCGGTAGTCCTCGAGCGAGAGCGGATCGATGATGCCGCAGCGGGCGAAGGTGAGGCGGGTCTGCCGCTTCAGCCACGGGATCTCCTCGGTCAGGCCGAGCGAGAGCTTGTGCGACTTGTCGGCGATGATGGCGTCGAGCAGCGACGGCACGTCATCGGCGGTCACGGGACCGAAGCCGAAGCGGCCCTGGGCCGTCTCCAGCTCGACCAGCGGCTCCAGCCAGTACAACCCACGCGAGCCGTTGCGGACGATTTCAAGATCGAGCTTGCGCTCCAGCGCCGCCTTGTGCAGCGCGTGGGCGACCTCATCGGCGCCGACGGCGAGTGCGCCGGCATCACACGGGACAAAGAGACGCACGCTCATCGCTGGGCCTCCGAGACGAGGGCATCGATCCGGGCCTCATCCAGCCGGCCGACCAGCCGGCCGTCGATCATCGCCGAGGGGGCGGTGGCGCACAGGCCGAGGCAGTAGATCGGCTCGAGCGTGACGCGCTCGTCGGCCGTGGTGTTGCCGAGCGCAATCCCGAGCTTGGCCTCGGCACGAGCGGCCAGCGCATCGCCGCCGGCCGCCTGGCAGGCCTCGGCGCGGCACAGCTTGAGCACGTGACGGCCGGCCTTCTTGGCGCGGAAATCGTGGTAGAAGGTGAACACGCCGTAAACCTCGGCGCGTGACAGGTTCAGGGTGGATGCGATCATCGGAATGGCATCCTCGGGCACGTAGCCGAACGCCTCCTGCAACGCGTGGAGGATGGGCAGGGTTGCTCCCTCCATCTGGCTATGTTCGGCGATGATCTCGGCGCCGCGCGCCGCGTCCCAACTTTCGTACATCGGCGTCATCCTGGGCGTCGTCCTAATCCCGATTCTGCGTTGCAAGCGTTTCGCACATCCAAATTGGAATTGCTCAAGATATCAATAAAGCAGTCCCGTGCTGCGATAGCGAAACGCAATCGTGAGATAGCTACAAGTTGACGAAAAACCGGCGTTCCCGCGGCCCGCTTGCGGCCGCGTTTTACCATGTCCCGGGACACCTCGCCGTGATAGGGTTTCTGCCTGCCCGGAGGCGCTCAAAACGTGCGGAACCGGGTCTTTCAACCCGGGAAGGCCGACCTCTTGATCGACAAGCTCGAACTGCTGCTGGCGCTGGCCAAGGAGCGTCATTTCGGCCGCGCGGCCGAGGCCTGCGGCGTCACTCAGCCGACGATGTCGACCAGCATCAAGCAGCTCGAGGAAATCCTCGGCGTCATGCTGGTGCAGCGCGGGTCCAGGTTCCAGGGCTTTACGCCGGAGGGCGAGCGGACGCTCGACTGGGCGCGCCGCATCGTCGGCGACTTCCGCGCGATGCGCCAGGAGATCAACGGCCTCAAGGACAAGCTGTCCGGCGAGATCCGGATCGCCGCGGTGCCGACCGTGCTCGGCATGGTGGCGTCGCTGACGACGCCGTTCCGCGCCAAGCATCCCGAGGTCCGGTTCCGCATCATGTCGTGCACGTCGGCCGATGTGCTCGGCCTGCTGGAGAACCTCGAGGTCGATGCCGGCCTGACCTACATCGAGAACGAACCGATCGGCCGCGTCCGCACCATCCCGCTCTACAACGAGAGCTACCGGCTCCTGACCGCGCCCGACGCGATGTTCGGCGATCGCGACCAGGTGACCTGGCAGGAGGTCGGGCAGGTGCCGCTGTGCCTGCTGACGCCGGACATGCAGAACCGCCGCATCATCGACCGCGCGCTGAAGGCCGCGGGCAACGAGGTGACGCCGACCCTGACCTCGAACTCGCTGCTGGTGCTCTACACCCATGTGAAGACCGGCCGCTGGGCGAGCGTCATGCCGGCCAAGCTCGCCGAGACGCTGGGGCTTGCCGACAAGGTGCGCTCGATCCCGATCACCGATCCCGTGATCAACTATCAGATCGGCCTGGTCATCCCGCAGCGCGACCCGATGACGCCGCTGATCGCATCGCTGGTGCAAATCGCCCGCGAGGTGGCGCCGAGCCTGCAGGCGTGAGGGGCGCGACGGCGTTCTCCGAGTAGGGTGGGCAAAGGCGCGCCCAGCGGCTAGCCATATCCTCGAACTCTCGCCCGCGCCGTGCCCACCACCGGCGTCCGCCGCTCTGCCGAACGACGGTGGGCATGCGCCGCCTTCGGCGTCGCTTTGCCCACCCTACGGTTGTGGCGCGCCATCGCGAGCAGAGGGGACGCGGACATCGTAGAGCGCCGACTGCGCCTCGTAACGCCCGAGCAGCACGTGCGCCGCCGGTGGCACGACGGCCTGATCACGCGACGCTCCTGCGAAGCGGACGACGGCATCTTCATTGGTGAACGTCATGATGGTCATGAACTCCACCTCCGCCGCCAGCGGCCGGCGCAGCAGCTCGATGCCGATGAAGCCCGGGATGGCCCGATCCTCGATGCCCGGAAAGATCGTCGAGCGCAGCAGCGCCTCGTAGGCGTCGGCATTCGCAGGCGTGGTCCAGCCGCGCCAGATCCGTTTGAGCATGTTTGTTCTCCGCCAATGACGGCCCCGGTCATCGCATGCGTCCGCAACGTGCGCTTGGCGAAAATTGCTGTTCGCGATCGTGGCCTCTGCGCTGAGCGGGTCGCTTTCTTGGAATTCCAAACTTGCTGCCTTAGAACGGCAAACGGCACGATCGTGTTTGGTTTGCCAAGAGGGGAGATGCCATGACTGCGCCAGCCATGCCAGCCGATCAGTTCTGGTCGATCATCGGACGGGCAGGGGCCGCATCGGGCGGCGATCCTGCCGCGCAGTGCGAGGCGCTCGCTGCGGCGCTGCGTGAGCTGTCGCTGGGTCAGATTATCGGCTTCGAGGTCGCCTTCCGCCGCTATCTCAATCAGGCCTATAGCTGGGACCTCTGGGGCGCCGCCTACGTCATTCATGGCGGCTGCTCCGACGACAGCTTCGAGTATTTTCGCCGTTGGCTCGTAACGCGCGGCCAGGATGTCTATGAGGCCGCCATGGCCGATCCGGACAGTCTGGCGCAGTTCAACGGCGCCGCCGGGCCTGGCGGCGCCTGGGATTTCGAAGAGATCTATTACGTCGCCAACCGGGTGTTTCGTGAGAGCGGCGGGGAGGGTGACGTGCGCGACCATTCCGAGCCGGAGGCGGGGCTCGGCGGACCAGAACCCACCGGCGACCCGCTCGAAGAGGACGAGGCGCATCTGGCCGCTCGCTATCCGAAACTGTGGCAGCGCTTCGGGGAGAGCCCGCTGTGAGTTCGGCGATGGGAGGCGGATCTCTCGCGGCGCCTGAGAAAAGGACGCCGCGACGGAACCTAGGGCGCAGAACCGGAAGTGCCGGCTATCGCCGGCTGCTTGATAACCTCTCCCCTTGCGGGAGAGGGCATGCACGGCCCATCCACGTGCTCGGTCGGGTGAGGGGTATCTCTCAGCGAGGTGCGCTCGTGGAGAGACCCTTACCCAACCTCGCTTGCTGCACCGTCCTAGATGCCCTCTCCCACCCTGGCGAGGCTCTGCTTCGCTTGGGGGAGAGGGCGCAGTCACAGGCACTGCGCTAGCTGCAAATGATTAGTCCGCCGCGCAAGGCGCGGTGGGCACGGCGCGGGCGAGAGCCCGGCTCGTCGCAAAACGTGGGCGCGCCTTTGCCCACCCTACGGAGGCGCGCTTGGAGCTCCGTCAGCGCGCGCCGCTCACGCCGCGACCGAGATGCTCGCCGTGGCCTTGTAGGCGTCGCGGGGGAGGGTGACGCGGACGACGGTGCCGTGTTCGAGGCGGGAGCGCAGGCGCATCGAGCCGCCGTGCAGCTGTGCCAGCGAGCGGGCGATGGCGAGGCCAAGGCCGGAGCCGTGATAGGTCTTGGTCATCTGGCTCTCGACCTGCTCGAAGGGGCGGCCGAGCCGGGCGAGCGACTGCGCGGGGATGCCGATGCCGGTGTCGGCGATGATCAGCACCACCTTGTCCTCGAACACCCGGCTGCGCATCGTGACGCGGCCGCCCTCGGGGGTGAACTTCACCGCGTTGGACAGCAGGTTGACCATGATCTGCTTGGTGGCGCGGCGGTCGGCGACAACGGGGATGCTGCCCTCGATGTCGGCGTCGAGCACCAGGCTCTTGTCCTGGGCGCGGCCGGAGACGACGCGCAGCGACTCCGCCAGCGTCTTGGCGAGGTCCAGCGGCTCCATGTCGAGCTTCATGCGGCCGGCCTCGATCTTCGACATGTCGAGGATGTCGTTGATCACCTCCAGCAGGTACTGACCTGATGTCAGGATGTCGTGGCAATATTCCTGGTACTTTTCCGAACCCAGCGAGCCGAACATGCCCGAGCCCATGATCTCGGAGAAGCCGATGATGGCGTTGAGCGGCGTGCGCAGCTCGTGGCTCATATTGGCGAGGAATTTCGACTTGGTCTGGTTGGCTTCCTCGGCCCGTGTCTTTTCCTGCGAGTACTTCTCGGCGAGGTCGGCGAGCTCGATCGCCTGGCGCTCCAGCGCGGTCTGCGAGCGCTGCAGGTCGATGACGGTGGCGCGCAGCCGCAGGTCGTTGTCGACGAGCTTCTGCTCGTGTTCCTTGATCCGGGTGATGTCGGTGCCGACCGAGACGTAGCCGCCGTCCTTGGTGCGGCGCTCGGAGATGTGCAGCCAGCTGCCATCGTCGAGCTGCGCCTCGAAGGTGCGGCCGCCCTGCGCCTGCTGGCTGCTGTCGTGCAGCCGGGTGCGGATCTCCGGCATCTTGCCGACCTCGATCACGGTCTCATAGGAGGTGCCGGGCGCGACGGCGGAGTCCGGCAGCTTGTGCAGCTTCTGGAAGTGCGAGTTGCACAGCACCAGGCGGTTGTTGGAGTCCCACAGCACGAAGGCTTCCGAGATCGTCTCGATCGCGTCGCGCAGGCGCAGATCGGCTTCGACGGTCTTCTCGACCAGGCTCTTCTGCTCGGTGACGTCGACGGCGATGCCGATCAGGTGCAGGCCGGAATCGGTGGTGCCCTGGGACAGCTCGCAGCGCACCCTGAGCCAGATCCAGTGGCCCTCGGTGTGGCGCATGCGGAAGCTCTGGTCGATGTGGCGCAGCTCGCCGGCGACGAGCTGGTCGGCGATCGCGAACAGGTCGATGTCGTCCGAGTTCACCAGCGCGTTGACCTCGCCGAAGGTGAGCAGGTCGGTGCGGTTGTCGAGGCCGAGCATCGCGAACATCGAGTTCGACCAGAAGATCCGGCCGCGCGACAGGTCCCAGTCCCACAGGCCGCAGCGGCCGCGGTTCAGCGCGGTGTCGATGCGGCCGCGCACGGCGTCGTTGATCAGGTCGCCCTCGCGAGCCCGGGTCGACTGCCAGTGGAAGGCGAAGCCGAGGATCAGGACGACGAAGCCCGTCGTCGCCGACAGCGTGATCGACAGCGCCGCATCCGAGCCCCAGATCGGCTCGAGCTTCTCCTGGATCACGACGACGCGGCCGGGCAGCGCCTTGATCAGCTGCGACACGGCGAAGGCGGGCCGGCCGTTCGGCAAGGTGATCTCGGTGACCGCGCCCTGCAGGCCGGGCGTGGCGAGCAGCTGTGCGGTCGAGATCAGATCGAGGATGCGGTCGTTCTCGCCGAGCCCGGTATCGACCGGGACGCGGGCGAGGATGCGGTGGTCGGCGCCGGTCACGATGACGTGCCGGCCGGGCGCCGCGCCCCAGGCCGGGATCAGGTCCGGCAGCAGCGCCTGCAGATGCTCGATATGGGCGATGCGATCGGGGCGCATGGCGAGATGGCCGATGCGGTCGGCGAGCAGATCCGAGATCGCCGCGAGGTCGCGCTTGGTCGCACCGCGCTTCTGCCGGCTGTGGTCGAGCACCTGGACGAAGGCGCCGAGGCAGATGGTGACGAGAAAGGCGATGATCAAAGTGGGGACAGCACGACGCAATACCGGCTCAGCAGTCAGCAGCCTTTGATAGGCCGGTTTCGCGATCGATTGCGCCAACCCCTTGATGGAATCAGAAGATTGGACGCACGCGTTCGCGGCATGCGCACGCGCCATGCTGTAGACCCCCGAAACTTTCCTTGGATACCCGAATTTCGAAAGAGCCCCAGCCGCTTCCGAATCAAGTCGATTTGAATCCAGATTTGTCGGGCTGTCGAGAGTCAACGATTTGGCAAAAGCTAATAAATCTTATCCAATGCGGATTTGCCATGGCGAAAAGCCGGCGAGATGAGTCCGAAGCGAGAACGCGGCGTGACGCCGGGCCTCAGCCGTGCGGCGGCTCGGCGTGACTGATGACGCGCTTCACGGTCGGGAAGGCGCGGCGCAGCCCGCGCTCGATGTGGTCGACATTGTCGTGCACCTTGAGCACGCTCATCGAGGGCGCGGCACGGCAGTGGAAGTTGACGATCTCGCCGGCCTCGGTGTTGCGGACGCGGACGTTGTGGACGTCGTACATGTCGGTCTCGGCGGCGAAGCGCTGCAGCGCCTCGGCGATCAGCGCGACGCGCTGATCGGGCGCGTCGATGCCGAACGGCAGCTCGGGCTCGAGCGGCTCGATGTGGGTGTCGACCTCGACGTCGGCGCCGAACTCCTCGCGGACCGAGCGCTCCAACTCGTGGGCGATGGCATGCGCCGCGACCAGGCTCATGTCGCCGTCGACCTCGAGATCGATGGCCACGATCAGCCGGCCGCCGACGTCGTGGACGGTGACGTGATGGATCGCGAGGCCGGAGTTGCGCGCGATCACCATGATGCGCTCGCGCACGCTCTCATTGCTGAGCGCCACCGGTACCGTGGTGAAGGTGACGTCGGCCTCCGACAGGCTCTTGCCGACCGCGGCCTGCGCCTGGCGCTTGATCTCGTCGACGCGGTCGATCGGGTAGGTGCGCGGCACCTGCACGGTGGCGTCGACGAAATGGGTGGCGCCGACGAGCCGCACCCGCAGCCGCTCGACGTCGACGACGCCGGCGACCGAACGGATCGCGGCGTCGGCCTTCTCGGCGGCGCCGTCCGGCGCACGGTCGAGCAGTGTTTCCACGGTGGAGCGCGCGAGCCTGAGGCCGAGCACCGAGATCATGATGGCAACCGCGACCGCCGCGGCGGAGTCGCCCCACCAGAAGCCGAGTGCCGTGAGGGCGAGGCCGGCGATGACCGCGACCGAGCCGAGCACGTCGGAGGCGAAATGCAGCGCGTCGGCGGCGAGCGCCTGGCTGTGGGTCTCGTGCGCGGCGCGATGCAGCGCGCGGGCGCGCCAGAAATTGACGGCGATGTCGACCAGCAGCACCACGAACGGAATGATCGACAGCGATGGGGGCGGGGCCGCCTCGCGCAGCCGGCTCACCGACTCCACCAGCACGCCGCCGGCCAGCACGTAGAGCAGGGCGATGACGCCGAGCGCCGACAGGCTCTCCAGCTTGCCGTGGCCGTAATGATGTTCGTCATCGGCCGGCCGGTCCGATACACGAACCACCATCCAGGTGATGATGGTGGCGACGACGTCGACGGCGCTGTGCAGCGCCTCCGAGACCAGCGCAAGGCTGCCGATCAGCACGCCGACGATGAACTTCGCCGCGGCCATGCTCGCGCTCGCCGCGATCGAGATCGCGGCGACACGGGCTTTCCCGGAATCGACGGGGGAGATGGCGTCGCTCATAGCCGCGGATGTAGCAGCCGAGGCTCTGCGGTGAAAGCCGGGATCGCGCGGCCCAGGTGCATAACAAGCTGCCTGACGAGCTGCATGTCTTGCTGCATGGATCGCGCGCCGTTTCGATTGCTTCTAAGTCTCAGGAGATTGCCTTCACAACGTCACCACGATCTTGCCGAGATGTCTGTTCGCTTCCATGTGCGCGAAGGCGGCGCCGATGTCGTCGAAGCCAAAGATTCGGTCGATCGGCAGACGCAGGGTCCGCTGCTTGACGGCGCCCCAGATGTCCGTCCTCACCTCGTCGAAGATGGCGCGGATCTCCTGAAGCGAGCGGGTGCGGAAGGTGACGCCGACATAGGTGATGCGGCGCGCGGCGTGGAGATCGAAGTTGAAATCGGCATGGGTGCCGCCGAGGCGGCCGACATTGACGATGCGGCCGAGCACCTTGGTCGCGGCGAGATTCTGGCTCGCGACCGCGCCCGACACCTGGTCGATGATGAGGTCCACGCCCTGGCCGCCCGTGGCCTGCAGCACCTGATCGACCCAGGCGGGATCGTTGGAATCGACCGCGAGGTCCGCGCCGAACTCCTTGAGCCGCCCGCGGCGCGTGGCGTCGGTCGAGGAGCCGACCACCAGCGAAGCGCCCTTGAGCTTGGCGATCTGCATCGCCATCAGGCCGACGCCGGAGCTCGCGCCCTGCACCAGCACGGTCTGGCCCGGCTGCAGCGCGCCGTTGGTCACGACCGCGTTATGCATCGTCGAGAGTGCGATCGGCAGCGTGGCCGCCTCGTCGAAATTCATGTTCGACGGCGCGTGGAACAGCCGGCCATGGTCGGCGAGGGTGTATTCGGCGAACGCAGCTGCGCCCGAGCCCATCACGCGGTCGCCGACCTTCACGCCCTTGGCCTCGGGACCGAGCTCGGCGACTTCGCCGGCCCATTCCATGCCGAGCACGGTGCCGACGCCGCCGGCGGCGCCATGCGCATGGCCCTTGGTCATGCCGAGGTCGGCGCGGTTGAGGCCGCAGGCGCGCACGCGGATCAGAACCTGCGTGCCTTTCGGCGTGGGCTTGGCGACGTCGGTAATCGCGGCGCCCTGGGCGCCATAGACATAGGCTTTCATCGCGAAGGATCCTGTCGGGTGAGACGGGGCGACGGCCTGGTGCCGCCGCCCTCCATCCGTGCCGCCTAGCAGGCGACACGACACCCCGACAAGACTCGATCGGCGGCGGAACCTCGCCGCCGCGCCCGGGCTTTCGATCAGGCCGCGGCAGACGCCTCCGCCTCGTCGAAGGCGGTGGAGACATCGCGCATGCTGATGACGCCGGCGAGCGCGAAATCGACGATGACGGGGAGGTGACGGATGTGGTGCACGTTCATCAGATGACGGACGTGCTCGAGCGTATCCTCGGTGCTGCAGGAGATCAGCCGCTGCGGCGAGATCAGCTGCGAGACCTTCATGGTGACGCCGGCGGCGCCGTGCTCGGCGATCGCGCGCACCACGTCGCGCTCGGTGAACATGCCGGCGGCCGTGTTGCCCTCCGTGCGCACGACGTCCTTGACGACGAGGGCGCTGACATTGCTGGCGCGCATCAGCTGCGCCGCGACGCCGACGGTCTCGTTCATTCGCACCGTGATCACGCGCGCCGTCTTGTTGCGCAGGATGTCTCCGACCTTCATCGCACCCTCCCGTTTGTTGTCTCGAACGAGAGGGAGTCTGGTATACGTTATGCCAGAAGTCAATTCAGATTTCGAAGTTTTCAGGGCGAATTTCTGGGAAATAACGTCAGGCAAGCTGTCTGATGTTCGCCGATTTTGGCATCTGGCATTCCAGGAGTCCGAAAAAGAAAGGAGGCGCATGGGGATGCGCCTCCTGCAGTCGCGGGAAGAAGCGGGCAATCAGGCCGTGGTGCGGACGTCCTGCGCGGCAGGCTGGGTGACCGCCGGCTCCTTGCCGAGGATGAAGGCGCGCCGCAGCGGCTTGATCACGAACAGCGCCATCAGCGCCGCCGTGGCGTTCAGCGCCACGCCGATCACGAACACGGCCTGCCAGCCATATTTGGCGGAGACCAGGCTCGCGAGCGGCACCAGCAGCGAAGCGGTGCCCTTCGCGGTGTAGAGCATGCCGTTGTTGGTGGCCGCGT
The DNA here is from genome assembly GCF_000239795.1 of Bradyrhizobium sp. STM 3809. Classification (GTDB taxonomy): domain Bacteria; phylum Pseudomonadota; class Alphaproteobacteria; order Rhizobiales; family Xanthobacteraceae; genus Bradyrhizobium. The sequence goes on from NZ_CAFJ01000289.1 coordinate 10,488, forward strand.
ATTTGCTGCCGAACGTATCCCCGGAGGTTGCCGGGAACAGGCTGTAGATCTCGCCGAAGACGCCGAAATAGACGGCGGTGGCGAGCACGAACACGATCGGGTTCTGGCCGTAGTTCGACAGGGTCAGCAGCATCAGAGCCGCGGTGCCGAAGGCGATGAACATCGTGTGCTCGCGGCCGATCGTGTCCGAGATCCAGCCGAACAGCGGCCGGCCGAAGCCGTCGAAGATGCGGTCGAGCGAGATCGCGAAGGTCAGCGCCGCCATCTGGAAGCCGGCCAGCGTCACCGGCTCGTTGGCGATCTTGAAGTCGTGCGCGATCGGGGCGATCTGGGCCGCGGTCATCAGGCCGCCGGAGGCCACCATCACGAACACGAGGTACATGATCCAGAAGATCGGCGTGCGCAGCACCTGCGGCGGGGTGTAGTCGACCTTGCTCTGCGGCAGGTTGAGCTGCTTCTTGCGGGCGGGGGCCGCCTTGGTCGGCGGCCGCAGGAAGAGTGCGAGGATGAAGACGACGACACCCTGGCCGATGCCGAAGGTGAAGAAGGCGCTCTGGTAGCCGCTCGAGGCGATCATGCTGGCGATCGGCACGACGGTCAGCGCGGCGCCCGCGCCGAAGCCGGCGGCGGTGGCGCCCGCGGCGAGACCGCGGCGGTCAGGAAACCATTTCAGCGCATTGCCGACGCAGGTGCCGTAGACCGCACCGGCGCCGATGCCGCCGATCACGGCGCCCGCGTAGAGCAGAGTGAGCGAGTCGGCGTAGGAGTTCAGCACCCAGGCGAGCGCGATCATCACGCCGCCGAACATGATCACGACTCGCGGGCCGTATTTGTCGACGAACCAGGCCTCGACCGGCACCAGCCAGGTCTCGGTCACGACGAAGATCG
>NZ_CAFJ01000288.1 GCF_000239795.1 Bradyrhizobium sp. STM 3809
CCGGTGACGTCCATTAGCTTTCAGCAAGAGATCTGAGCCTCACGCCGCGCCGGCCTGGCGTGTCTCCTCGCCCACCTGCAGGAATCGCCGCTCGAAATCCGCGGCCGGCATCGGCTTGCCGAAATGATAGCCCTGGCCCTGCTCGCAGCCGAGCCGGAGCAGGAATTCGGCCGTAGCCTGGTTCTCGATGCCTTCGGCGATCACCGAGAGGCCGAGTTGCCTGCTGAGGCTCACCGTCGAGCCGACGATGGCGGCGTCATCGGTGCGCGTCAGGACGTCCCTGACGAAAGAGCGATCGATCTTCAGGCCGTCGAGCGGGAACTTCTTGAGATAGCTGAGGCTCGCATAGCCGGTGCCGAAATCGTCGAACACGAGGCTGACACCCAGTGCCTGCAGGCGGTTGAAGGTGTGGAGCACGCCGGGCTCGTCGTGCAGCAGAATGTCCTCGGTGACTTCGAGTTCGAGCAGCGCCGGCGACAGCTCCGTCACGGTGAGCAGCTTGCTGACGAAGGCCGCGAGATCGCCCGCCTGGAATTGCGACGGCGACAGGTTCACGCCCATGCGGATCTCATGGCCGGCAAGCTGCCATTGCCTCGCCTGCCGGCAGGCCGTCGCCATCACCCAGGTCGCGACCGCCTCGGACAGCGGCGAGGTGTTGACGACTGGAATGAAATCGCCAGGAGGCACCAGGCCGCGCGTCGGATGACGCCAGCGGATCAGCGCCTCGGCGCCGATCACGCGGCCGCTCAGGAGGTCGACCTGGGGCTGGTAGAACAGCTCGAACTCGCGGCGTTCGACGGCGAGTGCAAGCTCCGCCTCGAGCGTGAGCCGCCGCTCGAGCTCGCAGCGGATCGCGGCCTCGAAGATGACATGGCTGCCGCGCTCGTCGGTCTTGGCGCGACAGAGCGCAAGATGCGCATTGCTGAGCAGCTCATCCGCCGTCTGGCCGCTGTCAGGGTGAACCGCGATGCCGAGGCTTACCTTGACGCGCTGCTGGCGTCCGCCGGCCTCCAGCGGCGCGTCGAACAGCCGGGCGAGATGCTCGGCGAGTTCAGCCACGGTGCCGCCGATGGCCGAGGAGGGAATCGCAACGGCGAACTCGTCACCGCTGAGCCGGGCCACGCGGCCCATCTTTCCGATCTCGGCGCGGAGCCGCTCGGCCGCCGCGCGCAGGACGCTGTCGCCATAGGCGTGGCCGAGCATGTCGTTGATGTGCTGGAACGCATCGAGGCCGATCACCAGCAGCACGATCTGGTCCGACGCGGCATCGGCCCCCTCGATCATCGAAGCGAGGTCCGTCTGCAGCGTGTTGCGGTTGATCAGCCCGGTCAATGTGTCGTGTTCGGCCAGATAACGAATGCGCGCCGCCTCGCGCTTGCGTACCGAGATGTCGCGCAGGATCACGCCATATTGCAGGCCGTCGGCACCGTGCCAGGCCGAGACGCTCGCCTCGACCGGAAACACCTCGCCGTCCTTGCGGCGGCCGTCGAATTCGACCGTGGCCCCGCCGGGCAGCAGGGTTGCGGGCAGCGCCGCCTCCTCCTGCGGAAACAAGTCGTGGGCCGCGCCGTCGACTTCGGCGCGCAGGCGCGCGAAAGGCTGGCCGATGATCTCTTCGGCGCTGTAGCCGAAGATCGCGACGGCGCCGGGATTCCACACCGTGATCCGCTTCGCATGATCGGTGCAGACCAGGCCGTCGCCGATCGACATCGCGATCCGCTCGAAGCGGCTCTCGGCAACATTGCGCAGCAGGCCGCGGAAGTCGATCTCGTCGAGCGCGGTTGCAATGAGATAGGTGAGAAGGGCGATCTGCAGCAGCGACGTGTCGAGCACCAGGGCGTAGCGGTCGTGCAGCACCAGCGCGAGCGCCTCAATGCCGATCCCGATCAGCACGATCAGCACGCCGCGGCGGGCCGCGGAGAAACGCCGCCAGCTCGCCAGCATCGCCACGATGATCAGCAACAGGGCGCCCAGGGTGGCAGCGGTCGATGTCTTGAGCAGCGTGCGGTGCTGGATGATCGATTCGGCCGCGATCGCCTGCAGCACGACGCCCGGCAGGACACGGCTGTTCGGCACGCTGTAATAGTCGCCCAGTTCGATGGCCGTCGCACCGATGATCACCCGCTTGTCCTTGAGCGCGGCCAGAGCGGTCGCGTTGCCGTTCAGGACGTCGACATACGACACTTTCGGCAATGACGACGGATCGATGCCGTAGTCGATCAGGAAGGGATCGTCCCGGACGGCGTCGGTGCCGGCCAGGAAGGCTCCGAACGACTGCACGAACGTCTTGTCATGACCGTACTCGCAGTATTCGCCGAAGCTGTAGCGCCGGACGCGGCCGTCGTGCGCCACTTCAATGTTCACGAGGCCGGACCAGGCCTGCTGTTCGAACTGCGGCAGCGGCCGGTTGATGTGAATGGCGGTTCCGTGCTGCGTCGCATTGAGCTGCCTGAACGCCGGCAGAACGACCGAGCTCTTCGCATTCCGCAGCGCGTCCTGGAAGGCCCGGTCTGCCGCGGGTTCGGACGGCGAGCTGAAGTCCACGTCGAAGGCGACGTCGCGAACGCCGGCGCGCTGCAACTGGTCCAAGAGGCGGGCATGGGCGGAGCGCGGCCACGGCCAGACGCCGAGGGTCTCGATCGAGCGCGGATCGATCGTCACGACCGCGACGTCGCCGCTGGCCAAACGCTTGTCCAGCCGGAAGCGCAGGTCGACGAGCGCATTGCCGAGCAGCTCGTAGCAGCCCGACAGGCCGACGGTGAGCAGCGCCACCACGACCAGTACATGCGGCATGAACCGCCTGACCATGCCCCCTCCCGAACCTTCGCGGACCGGCTTCTGGTCCCCTGTCCGCGCTCCCTGATCCATCATCGTGTCCCCGACTGCAGGGTATTGCGTCGCCCTCGCAGCTCCTTTCAAATCTTCACGATGGCGTCCCTAGTCGGGACGCCTCGCTTCAATCCTTGTTGTGGCCGTAGGCATGACCCCGACCGTGGCCGCTGCCATTGTCGTTGTCGCTGTTGCCCTTGCCGCTGTTGCCGCTGTTGCCGTTGCCGTTTCCGTTGTTGCCGTTGCCGTTCGAGACCGCAGCGCTCACGGTCGTGCCGTTCGAGCCGGAACTGCTGGCCGACGCCGAGGGCGAACCAACTGCGGCGGTCACCGCGGCAGAGACCGACGATGCACCGGATGCGTTGCTGGCCGTCGTATTGCCGCTGGATCCCCGCGTGTCGGTCCATGCGGTGCTTCGTCCGGCACCGCCGGCCGTTGCGTTCGTGCCGTGCGCGAGACCGTGCGTCGCCTTGTGAATGTTGAGATTGACCTCGCCGATCGAGCTGGAGATCCGCACCACGATCGGCCGGCCCGGCAGGGACGTGGCAGCCGATCGCTGCGGCGAGTGGGCGGCTGCGCCCGCGCGAACCGGCCCGGCGGCGGTGTTGAGCGCGTGGATCACGCTGCCCTTGGCCTCGCGCGGCGCATGCAGGCCGTCGCGCGGCACCGGCACGCGGTCGATGGTCGGCGTGCGCGGGCGGCCCTGCTCGATCGGGCTGAAGCTGCCGGAGCCGGTCAGTTTGAGGCCGGAGCGGCCGGTGTTGAACGTGGTCGCGGCCTGCCCGGGCATGACCTGGGCGATCTGTCCGGTCTTGAAGTCGGAGACCTGGACCTGGCCGCGGCTGACCTCGACCTTGGTGTTGCGGCCGGTGATGGTGACGCTGAACTGCGTGCCCTTCACCACGGCGGCGAGATAGGGCGTCTCGACCTCGAAATGCTGCACGTTGCGCTTCTCGACGTCGAGCAGGATCGAGCCCGCGCGCTGCAGGATGGTCGTCGCCATGCCGTCCCTGGCGGCGGTGGGCAGGCCGACCTCGGAGTTCGGCGCGATCACCATCGTCTCGGCGCCGCGCGTCAGCCGCACGCGTCCATTGGGACCGGTGCGGATCGTGTCGCCGGGCTTCAGCGCCTCCTCGCGACCGAGCGACACCTGCGCGGCTCCCTGGCTCGTGACCCAGACCTCGCCGGAGGATTTGCTCACCAGCCACGGCTCTCCGTCGGCTGCGTAAGAGGCGGACGCTGCGCCCAGGAGGCACGCGATCAGTCCCAGAATCAGGAAACGCTTGGATGACATGGCATGAACTCGCGTCGTTGGCGACGTTCGAAACTAATCCAAATGTTTCAAGAGACCCTTAGGAGTTGCAGCGGTGTTTCGCGCACGCATTTACGCTTCGTTGACCTTAACAAACTAAAAACGAGGCATGCGTGCTGGTTGTGTCCACGGAACTGAGAGTACTGCGGGTCGGCGCGCCAGGGTGGCGGCCCGGCCGGCGCCGCGCGCTTATCTGGGAACCGCGTCCGCCACCTCCGTTTGCCTCGCCGTGATCTCGCTGGCAAGCGCCGCCCACGCGCAGCAGGTCAGCCAGCCGAGCTTCGATCCGCGTCAGACCGAGAGATTTTTCGACGAGCAGTCTCGGCTCGGCCAGCCGGCCCCGCCGCGGCCGCGCGCGCCGCAATTCGAGACCCAGCGTGGCGGCGGCGATCGTAAGACTTTGTTCATCCTGCGCGGCGTCACGCTGACTGGCGCCGCCGCGCTGCCCGCCGATCAGCTCGCAACGGTCTATCAACCCTATATCGGAAAGCCGGTCTCGCAGGCCGATCTCGCCGCCATCGCCACCGCGATCGGTGATCAGTATCGCGCCGCGGGTTTTCATCTCAGCCGCGCGATCGTTCCGGCCCAGGACATCGGCGACGGCCGGGTGCGGATCCAGGTCATCGAGGGCAGCATCACCGAGGTGAGCCTCAAGGGCGATGGCGCGGAGGAGTTCGGCATCCGCCCGCTGTTCGGTCCGGTGCTCGCCGAGCAGCCGTCCCGGCTGGCCACGCTCGAACGGCAGCTGATGCTGGTCAACAGCCGCGGGGGCGTGCGCCTCGTCGATTCCACGCTGGAGGAGATCGGTGGCACCACCGGCCGCTTTCGCCTCGTGCTCGAGCTCAAGACCTGGCACGTCTACGGTTTTGCCGGCGTCGACAATTTCGGCTCGTCCACCGTCGGCCCGTGGCAGAGCTACGCCACCGCCGCGTTCAACTCCTATCTGCTGCCGGGCGATACGCTGACCGCCAACCTGTCGACGACGCCCGGCGACCCGCGCCAGCTCGCCTTCGGGCGGCTGTCCTACGACGTGCCGATCGGCACCGACGGCTTTCATGTCGGCGCCTCGGCGCTGTACAGCGAGGTGCGGCCGGGCGACGCCAGGCGCCTGGTCAACGACAACACGGTGACCGAGACGGTCGAGCTGCGCGGCGGCTTCGCGCCGATCCAATCGCAGCGCAGCTCGCTCAACCTGACGATCGCGGCCGGCTTCAGCGACGTGACCGAGCGCGACCTGTTCGGCATCTGGTATCGCGACCGCATCCGGACCTTGACCTTCACCGGAGACTATCGCTGGAAGGACGATGTCGGCGGCGACAACTATCTGACCTTGGCCTATCGCCAGGGCCTCAACGCGCTCGGCGCCACGCCGGCCAGCGACTCCATCTCCTCGCGGGACGGCGCCTCGCCGAGCTTCTCCGTCGTCAATGGCTGGTTCGCGCGCTACCAAACGCTGTCGGATGCGTGGTCGCTGAAGCTCGCCGCCGCCGGCCAGCTCGCCTCGGGTCCGCTGTACAATTCACAGCAGTTCTATCTCGGCGGCCTGTCCTATGGCCGCGGCTATGGCAGCGCCGAGATCAGCGGCGACAACGGCGTCGCCGGCACGGTCGAGGTGCGCTTCGAGCAGAAGCCGGACTGGGCCTATCTCAAGAGCTATCAGCTCTACAGCTTCTTCGATGCCGGGCTCGCCTGGAACTATGGCTTCCGGCCGTCCGACGGCGTGGCGCTGACCTCGGTCGGCGGCGGCGTGCGCTTCACCTTCCCGAACGACTGGCGCGCCGATCTCGGCGTCGCCGTCCCGCTCGGCTATCGCGCGCCCGACAATTCCACCCGCGGCGCGCGGCTCTTGCTGTCGCTGTCGAGCGTGCTCAAGCTGTGCCCGCAGCGCGGGCAGGGGCCGTGCATCTAGAGCATGATCCGGAAAGCCGGGAACCTGTTGTCCGAAAGGATCATGCTCCGAGCGATCGATCAGACCGGCTTGCCATGGCCGTGGAACAGCCGGCCCTTCTCGGTGACCAGCACGAGCACCAGCGCGGTCGCGGTGCAGGCGAGGAAGCCGGTGGCGAACGGCAGCGGCGTGCCGTCGAAGGCCTGGCCGACCACGGCGCCGGCGGCCATGCCGAGCAGCGTGGTGATCGAGCCGTAGAGCGACGACGCCGTGCCGGCATTGGCGCGCTGCGGCTCCATCGCGAGCGCGGTGAAGTTCGCGAACATCAGGCCGAACGAGAACATCATCGCCGCCGACAGCACCATGAACAGCCACAGCGGCAGCGCGCCGAGCGACGCCGCCGTGAAGCAGGCGAGCGCGACGGCGACGCAGCCGACCAGCGCGCTGTGCGAGATCTTGCGCATGCCGAGCCGGCCGACCAGCCGGGCATTGAGGAAGCCGGCAACCGCGATGGTGGCGGAGATCGCCGCGAAGGCCAGCGGGAAGTAGTGGCCGAGATGATAGACGCCGGTGAACAGCTGCTGCGACGACAGCACATAGGCCAGCACCGCGCCGAACATGCCGCTGGCGGCGAGCGCGTAGCCGAGCGTCTGACGGTTGGTCAGCGTGGCGCGGAACGCGGCGCTGATCGCCGTCACGTTGAACGGCTTGCGCTCGTTCTCCGGCAGCGTCTCCGGCAGGCGGAACACGGTCCACAGCAGCGCGATGACGCCATAGACGGTCAGCACGACGAAGATGCCGCGCCACTGCGTCAGCAGCATCACCGCCTGGCCGAAGGCCGGCGCGACCACGGGGACGGCGATGAACACCATCATCGCCAGCGACACCACGCTCGCCATGCGGCGGCCGGCATAGCAGTCGCGCACGATCGAGGTCGCGATTACGCGCGTCGCGGCAGTGCCGAGACCCTCGAGCACGCGCGCCAGCAGCAGCGTCTCGAACGACGGTGCGGCGAGCGCCAGCAGGCTGGCGATGACGTAGAGCACCATGCCGCCGAGCAGCACGGGCCGGCGGCCGAAGCTGTCCGACAGCGGGCCGATCGCGAACTGGCCGACGCCGAAGCCGATCACGAAGGCCGACAGCACCATCTGCACCCGGTTGGCGGTGCCGATATGGAACGCCGAGCCAATGTCCGGCAGCGCCGGCAGCATCATGTCCATGGCCAGCGGGTTCAGCGCCATGATCGCCGCGATCACGATGACGAACTCGGCGAAGGCCATCGGCTTGTGGCGGACGATCTCGAGGCTGTCGGCACTGGTGTCGGTCAAGGCGCTGATCTTCCGTGATGCAGGGGGCGGGTCCTGACCGCGATCTGTATCGGAGTTGCTGCGATGCACAAGACGCGTTTCGGAATGGCTGGTCATCGGCCGGATGCGCCCGCGCTGGCGCGATTGTGACCGGGTGTGAGCCGGTGAAAATTGCGCCAGTTGCAGCGCGATGGTAACGCGCGTGTGATCATCCAGCAGGTGCACAGGCGCATGCAGACCTACAAGATCGTCGTCTATGTCCCCACGGCCGATGCCGAGGCGGTTCGCAACGCGATGGGCGAGGCCGGCGCCGGGCGGATCGGCAACTATTATCACTGCTCGTTTACCATGACCGGCACCGGCCGCTTCCGTCCGCTCGCCGGCGCCAATCCGGCCATTGGTGCGGGGGGCCGCCTGGAGGCGGTCGCGGAGGACCGCATCGAGACCGTCTGCGCCGAGGACCGGCTGAAGCCGGTGCTGACGGCGATCCGCGCCGCTCACCCTTACGAGGAGCCGGCGATCGACGTCCATCCGCTCGTGGTGGTCGAGTAGATGAAGGCGCTTCGTTTCATCGGCGCGGCGCTGGCCGCGGCCCTGATGGCGCTGTCGGCTCCGGCGCTGGCGCAGGACTCCTCGCCGGCGGGGCAGATCTCGGCGTTCCGCCTCAAGAACGGCGAGGGCCGCGTGACCCGCGACGCCACGCTCGACCGCATCGCCATGGAGCAGGCGCGGGCGATGGCCGAGAAGGACGATCTCAGCCATGAGGTGCTGGGGCCGTTCACGCGCCGTGTCGCGCCGTCGCAGGCCGGCCGCGCCGCCGAGAACATCGCCTATGGCTACGACAGCTTCGACAAGACGCTCGGCCAATGGATCAACTCGGCCGGCCATCGCAAGAACCTGCTGCTGCCCAAGGCCACCAGGGTCGGCATCGCCAGCGCGAAGACCGCCAGCGGCAAGCGCACCTATTGGGCGATGGTGATCGCCGGCGACTACGAGGCCGACAAGCCGAAGCCCGCTCCGAAGAGCAAGGGCAAGGCGGTCGTGGCGCAGAAGAGCGGCGGCAAGACGGATATCAAGACGGACGTCAAGGCCGACGGCAGGACCGAGGCGACGTCGCAGACGCGCTGGGGCGCCAAGCCTTCCGCCGGCAAGGACTGCCACCTCAACATCAAGCTGATCAACCTGTGCATCTGAGCAGCGCGCTTCAGCGCGGCTGCCGCTTCAGGTGCAGATAGCCTGGATCGAACTCGCCGATCGCGCACAGCCGCTGCCAATTGTGCACCGACAGCGTGCCGCTGCGGAAATCGACCGCGCGGCTGGCGCGCAGCTCGACCAGGGTGCGGTTCACCGTCGCGATCGCCATGCCCAGGGTCTCGCCGAGCTGCACCAGACTGACCGGCAGCAGCAGCTCATCGCCGTCGACATGCCCAAGCGCACGGGCGCGATAGAACAGCTCGCAGAACAGATGCGCCATCCGCGCCGGCTTGGCCCGCGCGCTGTTGTTGGTGATCGCCTCGCGGAAGATCGACGCATCGATCAGGGTCTCGCGCCAGATCGCAAATCCGAGCATCGGGCGCCGGCTGATCGCGCGCGTCAGCTCCTTGTGGGCGACGCCCGCCACCAGCGCCGGGCCGATCGCGCAGACGGCGTGGTCCATGCGGTCGAGGAACAGCGCCTGCGCATCCGGCCAGTCGCCGGCCATGTGGAACGACAGATACTGGCGTCCGCCGCCCGGCAGCAGATGATAGCGCGCGACCCAGCCCGACATCACGACCACCGATTTGTCCGGCTCGTCGCCCTGGCGGATCAGGTCCTCCTGGTCGGTCAGCTCGCGCGGCGCGAAGGCGAAGCCCCTGATCTCGGCGACGTCGTCGGCCGACAGCCGCGAATGTTCCTTGAGCTTGTTGATGACGATCTTGTCGGCATCCATGCAAATCGCGCCCGCTGCTGCTCAGCTCGTATCAAATGAGACGACGGAGCCCGCGCGTCCGACTAAAGTCGGTGTCAGAGGATGCGGATGCAGAAGTGCCGGTCGCCGCATCGGGAGAACAGCCGTGCCCCACATCGCGTTCCTCTCCCGGCTCCGCCGATGGCTCGGCGGCTCGGACGCCCATCTTGAGACCATCGCGGCCGCACTGGCGGAGGGGCGGCTGCGCCAGCCCGCGCACCCGATGTCCGATCAGGAGCTGTCACAGGCGATCCGCGAGTTTCAGGCGCTGCCGCCGACCGATGAGAGCCTCGAGAAGCTCGCGCGGCGGCTGGCCGAGAACGAGCGGAAGGCTCATTAGTCCGAAGGACCGCGTCTGCGGCTGCAACGGCACCAGCACGCGCGTCCCGAGTTCCATCGCGCGATCGGAGATGCGCGACGCCAGGGCGCATCCGTCTCACCGGGGGAACCCGGCTTGGCAACGCCGCTCGATTCGCGCATCAAGGGGCCATGATCGATCTCCTTGCCCGACACTGGGTGGCCGGCGCCGTGTTCATGGCGGCGGCGCTGCTGGCGCTGGCGCCGTTGTTGGCGGCCGACTGGCCGCTCGCCCTGCTGCTGATCTTCCTGCATTCGCCGGGCTACATGATCCACCAGGTCGAGGAGCACACCGGCGACCGCTTCCGCAGCTTCGTCAACCGCGTGATGTTCGGCGGCCGCGAAGCGCTGACGACCGGCGACGTGCTCTGGGTCAATTGCGGCGCGGTGTGGGGCATCGACCTTGCCGCGCTCTACGTCGCCTGGATCGCCGGACCCGGCTGGGCGCTGGTCGCGCCCTATCTGATGCTGGTCAACGCGGCCGGCCACATCGGCCCGGCGCTGCGCTTCCGCGGCTACAATCCTGGCCTCGTCACCGGCATCGTCCTGTTCATTCCGCTCGGCCTCGCCACGGCGCTCACCATCCCGGCCACGGCGGCCCAGCATGCGCTCGGCTTCGGCCTGTCGCTGCTGTTGCACATCATCATCGCCGCCAGCGCCATCCGCCGCGCCCGCGGCGCAGCGCCGGCCAAGGCGTAGGACGCCGACAAAGATATGTAGGGTGGGCAAAGGCGCGCCTCGGTGCCGCTGATCAGTCCGCGCTGTCACGCGCGCCGTGCCCACCATTGCGGATCGAGTCGGCCTCATGATGGTGGGCACGCCGCGCGCGACAGCGGCGCACAAGACTCGCATCACGGCGCGCCTTTGCCCCCCCTACGCCGTCCGGCCGCGGCGCTCAGCCGCGGCCCTTGTTGTCATTGTGATCCTGATACTGCTCGGTCTCGATCCAGCGGCCGTCCTGGCCGCGCTCGCGCGAGCTTCCGGTCTTGTCGCGGTTCGACAGCACCATGTTGTCGCCGACCAGATCCTCCTGCAGGTCGGTCATCGCGCCGCCGCCGTCGCCCTTGGCCTTGATGCGCGCCGCGGACGCGCCTTCGGCGTTGCTCGGCCTGGCATCGGCCACGCGGCTGCGAGCCTGATCGCGCTCGATCTCGCGCGCGAGCTGATCGGCATCCGGATGGTCCGGCTTGCGTTCGAGCATGCGCAGCTGCTGCTCATGCGTCTTGCGGCCCTGCAGCTCCTTGTGCCGCGGCGGCTGGTCGCGATCATGTTGCGGCGGCCCGCGCCGGCGATCCATCACCTCGGCCTTGTCGATGCCGCCCTGCGCATTGGTGTCGTTCTCGACGTCGCCTTCGATGGTGTTGGCGCCTTCGATCTCCGCGAGGTCATCGAGGCTCGCCTGCGCCATCGTGACGCCCTTGGAGCCGCCGATCAGCGGATTGCGCACGAGATCGACATTGCTCGGGCGCGGCATCTTCGGATGCTTATTGCTCATCGGCTGCCCCTTTTCTGGAGAGGGCCGCCCCTGGTCTGGGTCGAGGTGGACATGATCGGTTCCTCGCGTTTCCAGCCGGTCGCAGACCGGCTTGCTTACGAGAGACCAACGCGAGCCCCGCGGCGGGGTTCTCACGACAACATGGATTGATCATGCCGCGGAACATGCCATGACGCACGCTGTCAGCGCCTGAAACCTAATTGGACTGAGGTCTCAGCCCGGCCCTCGACCGCGACGTCCTTGCCGTAGCGGCCCTTGGTCCGGAACGTCACCTTGTCGCCGTCGAAGCTGAGCCGCCAGTTGCGCTCCTCGCCCTGGCCGATGAACTGCACGTCGATGGCGAAGGTCGTGGCGTCGACCCAGCTGCCCTTCATCGCGCGGTAGACGAAGGGTTGCCACGGGTTGGGCGGCGCGGTCTTGCGATAGAGGCCGTCGAGGCCGATCGGACTCTGCAGATGCACCGTGCCGCCGGAGCGGTCTCGCGACGGGATGTCCCAGGTGACCTGCGGGTCGGCTCCAATCAGGTCGAGCTTGATCGTGTTGATGCCGAGCGGACCGGGCGGAAAGCTGTAGGTCCTGCCCGAGATCGCCGCCGCGATGTCCGGCACGGCCCCGACCGGGCCTCGCGCTTCCGTCGCCGCCGCGCGGACGGCCTCGGCGAGCGCGGCCGCCGCATCCGGCGCCGCCGGCAGACCGCTGTCGGATGTGACGGTGCCGGCAATGGCGTTGGCGACCTTGCGGAACGGACAGAAGTCGCGCGCGGTCATCACAGCCACGATGTCGCGGCCGGGTTGCACCATGATCACCTGGCAATGATAGCCGACCGCCATGAAGACGTTGGCGTCCGGCAGCGCCCAGAACTGGTCGGCGTAGCGCAGGCCGGGATCGAACGTCGCGTTCATGCTGACGGTGGCGTGGTTGACGGCCTCGATCCAGTCGGGCGGCAGCAATGGCTGCGCGCCCCAGCGGCCGCCCCGCAGATAGAGGTAGCCGATCTTCGCCATGTCGCGCGGCTTCAGCGCCAGCCCGAAGCCGCCGCTGGAAATGCCTTGTGCGTCCTTGAACCAGGCGTGCTCGGTGATGCCCAGCGGCCCGAACAATCTCTCCTTCGCGAAGTCATCGGCGCTCTTGCCGGTGAGCTTGGTGACGATCGCGGAGAGCAGATGCGAGTTGCCGCTGTTGTAGTAGAACGTCTCGCCCGGCGCATGCGCCATCGGCCGGTCGAGGATGTACTGCACCCAGTCCGGGCTGCGTCCCATCTCGTAGAGGGATGTCTCGGCGCCGCCATTGTAACCCTCGTCCCAGTCGAAGCCGGCGGTCATGTTGAGCAGGTGCTGCACGGTGAGCGCCTGCTTGCGCGCGTCGACATTGTCGATCTTGCGATCCTTGAAGAGGTCCAGCACCGGATGATCGAGGCTGTCGAGCGTCCCGTCCTTGAGCAGCATCGCGATCAACGTCGCGACCACCGCCTTGGTCGAGGAGTTGACGATGTGCAGTTGATCAGCGCTGTAGGGCGCGTAGGAGGCATCGAGCACGATCCGGCCATGACGCGTGATCAGCAGGCTGTCGAACCGCATCGCCTTGCCCATCGCGACGAGCTTCGCCAGCGCGGCGGAATCCATGCCTTCTTCTTCAGGCGTGGCGGTCGCCCAATCGGGTTGGGGGAAGCCGGCGAGGCCCGTGTCCTCGGCGAAGGCTGCGCCGGTGAACAGCCGGGCTACCAGCAGCGCCGAGAACAACCAGAGGCCAGTCTTGAGACGCGCCATGTCGAATGTCTCCGATGAGCGACATTCAGGATATGGTATCGGAAGACCGCAATCCATCAAAGATTGTGTGATGGGCAGCGCGCACGTCGCAAAAGCGGCCGATTGCTCGGGCGTAGATTACGATGAGGAATCAAGTCGCCATGCAGACCAGTAAGCTTCGACATCTTCGTCGCGTCTTTGACATTGTCGCATTTTCCGTCGCGGCTCTGCTCACGATCATGGCGCGACCTGCCTGCGCCGACGGCGAACGTGTGATCGCGGTGCCCGAGCTGCGCGCGCTGACCCCCGAGGCAAAGGAGGACGCGACCCGTCTGCCGATCGCGCTACGTGCGCGCTTCCAGGCCCTCCCGTCCCTCCGCGTCGTCGAAGAGCCGGTCCCGATGGCGAGCCCGGATCGGCCGGATATTCTCCTGCCGGCCTTCGGTCAGCTGCGCGATCGGCGCCTGGATATCGTGCTGGTCGGCAATGCCACGGTCCTCAGCGACGGCCGTCACAAAGTCACGCTATGGATCTGGAACGTCGAGAAGCAAACCCAGCTCCTCGGACAACAATATGTGTTCGGCGCACACCCGGGCCACGAACAGGAGATTGCCGATCTCGTCGGGGAACGGCTGCTGGACGCTCTCAAGGATTAGAGCGGCCAGAACAGCCATGAGGTTGTTTCCGAAAGGCGCTCTCTGAGTCTGTCAGTCATAGCAATCAGTCAGGGACTTCAGCAGACGGAAAGATCGTCACTCCTCACCCTGAGGAGCCCGCCGCAGGCGGGCGTCTCGAAGGGCGAGGCCCGTATCGGGGCCTCATGGTTCGAGACGCGCCGCGAGCGGCGCTCCTCACCATGAGGGTTAAGCGCGGAGGTCGAGGCTGCACATCGACTGTAAGCATGTTGCTGATGGAGAGTCCGGCGAACGTCCTCCCGTCGATCATCGAGCTCGCGGTCCACAGGCCGCTCCTACTCGATCAGCGCCTGGTAGACGAGGTTGCGCAGCAGCGAGCGATAGCGCGGCGCCTGCGGCGGCGGCACTTGCATCATCAGCACGGCGACGAGCTTCTCCTCCGGGTCCACCCAGAACGCGGTGCCGTAGAGACCGACCCAATAGAACTCGCCGACCGATCCCGGCAGAGGATTGCGCCCGGACTGGGTTCGAACCGCGAAGCCCAAGCCGAAGCTCTGGCCATCCTCGGGCGTGGGCGCGGTGGCCTGCGGATGGAAGCCCAGCAGCGTGACCGGGCTGAAGGCGATGCCGGGCGGCAGATGATCCGACGTCATGAACGCGACGGTCTTCGACGCCAGCAGGTGCTTGCCGCTCCATTCGCCATGGTTGAGCAGCATCTGCGCGAACTCCGCATAGTCGGCGGCCGTCGACACCATGCCGCCGCCCCCGGACATCCAGTTCGGCTGCTTGGTCACGTCGGCCATCGGCGGCCGCTTGCCGGTTGCGGGATCGACCTGCGGTTCGGCGATGCGCGCGGCCTTGGCCTCGCCGACGGTGAAGCCGGTGTCGGTGAGCGCCAGCGGCTTGCTGATGCGCTCGGCGATGAACTGATCGAGCCGCTGGCCGGAGACCACCTCGACGATGCGGCCGAGCACATCCGTCGACATGCTGTAGTCCCACGTCGTGCCCGGCTGGGCCGCGAGCGGGAGCTTCGACAGCTTGGTGATGAGGTCGGCCGATGTCTGGGTGGGATCGAACAGATTGGCGTTGTTG
>NZ_CAFJ01000287.1 GCF_000239795.1 Bradyrhizobium sp. STM 3809
CCTTCGAGGTGACCCACAAGGTGTTCAAGGGCGAGGCGCTGGCGATCGAAGGGTTCGAGACCCGGGTGCTTGTCGGGCGCGATCCGGCCGATCCGGACAAATTAAAATCGGCGCCTTTTCCCGAGGACATGAAGGCGAAATTCCTCGGACAATGAGGCGCAGGAATGGGTGCGACACGCGGCGGTCTTAAGGATGTTCAGCTGTCGTGCTTTGGTCGACTGGTGAGGCGTGATCTTCTCGTGTTCAATGCTATGATCACGTTGGGACACACATCGGCCGGCCGTGTTGGAAGGCACCCCGGACAGGGGTGGAACTGCAAGCAGGATCGGCGGATCACGAGCTGAACCGAAAAGACTGAGGGAGGATTTGATGAGGAAGGCCTATCTGGCGGCGGCTGGCGTCATTGCGATGCTCGCGTCCGCGCCGGCGCTGGCGCAGACCAGCGAGATCACCATCGGCATCACCACGACCACGACGGGTCCGGGCGCCGCGCTCGGCATTCCCGAGCGCAATGCGCTGGAGTTCGTGCCGAAGGAGATCGGCGGCGTGCCGCTGAAGGTGATCGTGCTCGACGACGGCGGCGATCCGACCACGGCGACGACCAATGCGCGCCGTTTCGTGACGGAGTCCAAGGCCGACATCATCATGGGCTCGGCGATCACGCCGCCGACCATCGCGGTGGCGAACGTCGCCGCCGAGGCCGGCATTCCGCATTTTGGCCTGGCGCCCTTCCCGGTGACCCCGGAGCGCGCCAAGTGGTCGGTGGTGATGCCGCAGCCGGTGCCGATCATGGGCAAGGTGCTCTACGAGCACATGAAGGCGCACAACATCAAGACCGTCGGCTATATCGGCTACTCCGACTCCTACGGTGACCTCTGGTTCAACGATCTGAAGACCCAGGCCGTGCCGATGGGCATCACGATCGCCGACGAGGAGCGCTTCGCGCGTCCCGACACGTCGGTGACCGGCCAGGTGCTGAAGCTGGTCGCCGCCAATCCGGATGCCATCCTGGTCGGCGCCTCCGGCACTGCGGCGGCGCTGCCGCAGACCGAGCTGCGCGAGCGTGGCTATACGGGTCTCATCTATCAGACCCATGGTGCTGCGAGCATGGACTTCATCCGTATCGCCGGCAAGGCGGCGGAAGGCGTGATCATGGCCTCCGGCCCGGTGATGTCGCCGGAGACGCAGGACGACAGCGCGCTGACCAAGGCGCCCGGCCTCGAGCTGAACAAGGCCTATGAGGCCAAGTACGGCCCGAACAGCCGCAGCCAGTTCGCCGGCCACTCGTTCGATGCCTTCGAGATCCTCAAGCGCGTCATCCCGGTGGCGCTGAAGACCGCCAAGCCCGGCACGCCGGAGTTCCGCGAGGCGATCCGCCAGGCGCTGCTCACCGAGAAGGACATGGCGGCCTCGCAGGGGGTCTACAATTTCACCGAAAAGGACCGCTCGGGCCTCGACGACCGCGCCCGCATCATTCTCACCGTGAAGGACGGCAAATACGTCCCGGCGAAGTGAACGGACATACCATATCCACGATTGAGAAAGGCCGGCTCGGTGAGCCGGCCTTTCGGCCATTTGGACGAAGAGTTTTCAAGTTTTCTGGAGGCCAGCGATGATCTTCGCCCCCACCGGCGCCACCCGGCTCCACGTCATCATCGGCGATCCGATCGCGCAGGTGCGCGCCCCGGCCGGTGTCAGCGAAGCCTTCGCGGATCGCGAGAGCGATGCGATCCTCGTCGCGGTCCAGGTCGCGTCGGCCGACCTCGCTGACTTCCTGGCGACCATGACGCGGGTAAAGAACCTCGACGGCATCGTCGCGACCATCCCGCACAAATTCGCCTGCTATCGCGCCTGCGCGACGGCGACCGAGCGCGCGCACTTCATCGGCGCCGTGAACCTGATGCGGCGTGGCGCGAACGGCCGGTGGCATGGCGACATGGTCGACGGTCTGGGCTTCGTCGGCGCGGCGACGGCGGCCGGCTTCGACCCCGCCGGCGTGCGCGCCTTGCAGATCGGGGCCGGCGGTGCCGGCTCGGCGATCGCGCTGGCCCTGATCGATGCGGGTGTCCGCGAGCTCGCCATTCACGACAGCGATCCGGGCCGCCGCGATGCGCTGATCGCGCGCCTCAATGAGCGCGGCAAGGGCCGCGCCGTCGTCGGCAGCACCGATGCCAGCGGATTCGACATGGTCGCGAATGCGAGCCCGGCGGGCATGCAGTCCGGTGATCCCCTGCCGGTCGACATGGCAACCGTCAGCCCGTCAGCCTATTGCGGCTGCGTCATCACCAAGCCGGAGACCTCGCCGTTCATCGCCGCCGCGCGCGAGCGCGGCTGCCTGACGGCGACCGGCATCGACATGTACCGGGCGCTCGAGCGCGTCATGGTCGACTTTCTCTTGTCGAAGGAGGCGCCATCCTGAGACAGCGTCCCCCTGTAGGTAGGCCCGGCTCAGCTCGCGGCCGCGTCGGCAAAGCCGAGATAGCTCGCCGCGACGCGCTGGTCGGTGGCGATCTCCGAGGCCTTGCCGCTCAGCACGAACTCGCCGAGCTCCATGACATAGGCGCGGTCGGCGACCTGCAGCGCGGCCTTGGCGTTCTGCTCGACCAGCAGCACCGAGACGCCTTCCTCGCGCAGCTTGGCGACGATCTCGAAGATGCCGGCGACGATGATCGGGGCGAGACCGAGGCTCGGCTCGTCGAGCATCAGCATCTTCGGCGAGCCCATCAGCGCGCGGCCCATCGCCAGCATCTGCTGCTCGCCGCCCGACAATGTGCCGGCGAGCTGCTTGCGCCGCTCCTTCAGCTTCGGGAACAGCGTATAGACATGCTCGAAGCCGCGCGCCGCATGCGCCTTGCTCATTCTGAAAGCGCCGAGCTGCAGATTGTCCTCGACATTCATTGTGGCGAACAGCTCGCGATGTTCCGGCACGAGGCAAAGCCCGCGGGCGACGCGGTCCTCGATCTCGTAGCGCGCGAGGTCCTCGCCGAGGAATGCCACGCGGCCCTTGAGCGGGAACACGCCCATGATGGCGCTGAGCAAGGTAGTCTTGCCGGCGCCGTTGGCGCCGATGATGGTGACGATCTCGTTCTCGGCCACGGTGAGCGAGACCGAGCGGACCGCCTCGACCTTGCCGTAGGAGACATGGGCGTCGGTGACTTCCAGCAGGGTGCTCATGCGGTGGCTCCGAGATACGCCTTGATCACCTCGGGATTGGTCTTGATCGCGGCTGGTGTTCCCTCGGCGATCTTGGTGCCGAAGTCGAGCACCACGATGCGGTCGGCGAGATCCATGACGAAGCCCATGTCGTGCTCGACCAGCAGCACCGACATGCCGCCGGCGCGCAAGTCGCGCAGCAGCGCGCCGAGGCGCTGCTTCTCCATGTGGCGCAGGCCGGCGGCCGGCTCGTCGAGCAGCAGCAGCATCGGATCGACGCACAGCGCGCGGGCGATCTCGACGATGCGCTGCTGGCCGAGCGAGAGAGAACCGGCGAGCTGGTGCATCTGGTCGCCGAGCCCGACGCGCTCGATCTGGCGCGCGGCCTCCGCGAGCAGCTTGGCCTCGTCGGCGCGGTCGAGCCTGAACATGCTGGAGAGCGCGCCGGAATGGCCGCGCAGATGCGCGCCGATCGCGACGTTCTCCAGCACGGTCATGTCCGGCACCAGCTTGACGTGCTGGAAGGTTCTGGAAATGCCAAGCTTGACGACGTCCTGCGGCGGCGCGTTGCCGACGGCCTTGCCGAGCACCGAGATGTTGCCGGAGGTCGGCGGCAGCACGCCGGTGATCAGGTTGAAGGTGGTGCTCTTGCCGGCGCCGTTGGGGCCGATCAGCGCGACGATCTCGCGGGCCTGGACGTCGAACGAGACGTTGTTGACCGCGACCACGCCGCCGAACTGTTTCCGCGCATTGTCGACCTGCAGCAGCACGTTCGGCGTGCCTGCGGAGCGCTCGCGCGCCGGCAGCTTGATCGAGGTGTCCGGCGTCTTGGCGGCAGGCTTGAACGGCAGTCGCGCCGTCAGCCACGGCCACAGGCCGGTCGGTGCGAGCTGGAGCAGCGTGACGAGCAGGATGCCGAACACGATGGTCTCGAGCTGGCCCTCGCCATGCAGCAGCAGCGGGAGATAGCTTTGCAGCACCTCCTTCAGCACCACGACGATCGCAGCACCCAGCACGCCGCCCCATACATAGCCGGCGCCGCCGACGACCGCGACGAACAGATATTCAATGCCGGCCTGGGCGCCGAACGGCGTCGGGTTCACGGCGCGGGTGAAGTGCGCATAGAGCCAGCCCGACAGGCCGGCGAGCACGGCCGCGTAGATGAACACCAGGAGCTTGGCGCGCGGCGAATACACGCCGAACGCTTCGGCGGCGATGTGGCCGCGGCGCAGCGCGCGGATGGCGCGGCCGGTGCGGGAGTCCAGCAGGTTCATCGTCAGCAGGGCGGAGATCAGCACGGCCGCCCAGATCGCGAAATAGATCGTGCCGGGATCGAGCATCTTGAGGCTGCCGATCGACAGCGGCGGGATGCCGGAGACACCGTCATTGCGGCCGAGGAACGCGAGCTTGCTGAAGAGGTAGTAGAGACCGAGGCCCCAGGCGAGCGTGCCGAGCGGCAGGTAATGCCCCGACAGCCTGACCGTGACGAGGCCGAGCAGCACGGCGGCGAGACCCGACACCAGCAGCGACAGCGGCAGGGTCAGCCAGGGCGAGACGCCGTATTGCGCCGACAGCACCGCGGTCGTGTAGGCGCCGAAGCCGACGAAGGCGGCCTGGCCGAACGAGGTGAGACCGCCGACGCCGGTCAGCAGCACCAGACCCATCGCCACCAGCGCGGACAGGCCGATATTGTCGAGCAGCACGATCCAGAACGGCGGCATGCCCGGAATGAACGGAACAGCCGCGACGATGACGGCAAAGATGACGAGAGGCCAACGCTCGCGCACGGCTCAATCCTTCTCTTCTTCGACCGCGGGCGCGGCGAGCGAACGCAGCAGCAGGACCGGGATCAGCAGCGTGAAGACGATGACTTCCTTGAAGTTCGAGGCGTAGAACGAGGAGAACGCCTCGACGATGCCGACGACGATCGCGGCCACGGCCGTCAGCGGATAGCTGATGAGGCCGCCGATGATCGCGGCGATGAAGCCCTTGAGGCCGATCAGGAAGCCGGTGTCGTAATAGAGCGTGGTGATCGGGACGATCAGGATGCCGGAGAGCGCGCCGATGGTGGAGGCCAGCAGGAAGGCGATCTGGCCGGACAGCGTGGTGCGGATGCCGACCAGGCGGGCGCCCAGACGATTGACCGCGGTGGCGCGCAGCGCCTTGCCGTACAGCGTCAGGCCGAAGAACAGCCAGAGGCCGATGATGAACGCAACGGTGATGCCGTAGACCGCCATGCCCTGGCCGGTGAAGCGGAGCGAGCCGAGCGTCGCGCTGGCGGTCAGGAGCGTCGGACCGCGCTGGCCTTCGGCGCCGAAGAACAGCAGGCCAAGGCCCTGCAGCGCCAGGTGCACGCCGACCGAGGCGATCAGCAGCACCAGCACCGAGGTGTGGGCGAGCGGCTGGAACACGATGCGATACAGCGACAGGCCGATGCTCGCCACGATCAGCAGCGACAGCACGAGGCTCACGCCGGCCGGCATGCGCTGGTCTGCCGCCCACATGCTGGCGAGCAGCACGACGACAGGGAAGGCGACGTGAAGGGCGAAGGCGCGCGCGATCTTCGGCGCGTGCAGCGTCTTGCGCATCGCATAGAGGTCGAAGGCGAAGGCGACGAGGCCGATCACGACCGCAAGCTTGGCGGTGCCCGGCATGCGGCCGGCGGCCAGCGAGGCGTAGGTCAGCGCGCCATAGGTGACGAATTCGCCCTGCGGGATCAGGATCACCCGGGTGACGGCAAAGACCAGCACCAGCGCCAGCCCGAGCAGGGCGTAGATCGCGCCGTTGGTAATGCCGTCCTGCAACAGGAACAGCAAGATCGTTGTGTTCAAGACAGGACGCTCCCCCTCTGTGGCGACCGCTCGCCCCGAGCCTTGCGCCCGCGGCGGGTCGGAGCAGTTGAATGGCTGCCCGTGTTTGGTATAGTGGATAACAATTATCGATTATAATCTCAAGGCCGCTGTTCCGGCTGCGGCATTCGAGACCAGGGATGGAAGCAAAGATGAATTTGGCGGATCGCGATGTCCGATAGCGCCAAGCCCGTCAGCAAGCGGGAGGGCCGCAGGGAAGCTGCCGTAGCCGTCGAGGAGACGCAAGCGGTCCAGCTCGGCGAGCTCTCGGATCTGCTCGGCTATGTGCTCAAACGGGCGCAGTTGAAGGTGTTCGAGGATTTCCTGCGCTGCGTCGCGCCGCTGCAGCTGACCCCGGCGCAGTTCTCGGTGCTGCTGCTGCTGGACGCCAATCCCGGCCGCAACCAGACCGAGATCGCCAACACCCTCGGCATCCTCCGGCCCAATTTCGTGTCGCTGCTGGACAGCCTGGAAAGCCGCGACCTCTGCACCCGGGTCCGCTCGGCCAACGACCGACGCTCTCACATCCTGATGCTGACCGAGAAGGGCCGGGGCGTGCTCGCCCGCGCCAAGAAGCTGGTCGTCTCCAAGCACGAGGCGCGGCTGAACGAGCTGCTCGGCCCTGACGGGCGCGAGGCGCTGCTTGGCATGCTCACCAAGATCGCGGAGGAGTTCTGAAACCGCGCCGGGGCGCGCCCTCAATCGACCAGGATGACCCTGACGTCGTTGACGTTGGTCAGCGTCGGACCGGTCTGCAGCAGGCCACCGGTCGCCGCGAAGAAGGCGGTGGCGTCGTTGTTGGCGAGATAGGCCTGCGGATCGAGAGTCTGGGCCCGCATCGCCGCGATGACCGCGGCGTCGACCAGCGCGCCGGCCGGATCGGACGCGCTGCCGCCGCCGCCGTCGGCGCCATCGGTGTCGCCGGCGAGCGCCGCCACGCCCTCCATGTCCTGGAGCAGGTCGGCGAGTGCGAGCGCATATTCCTGGTTCGGCCCGCCGCGGCCCTGGCCACGCACGGTCACGGTGAGCTCGCCGCCGGAGATGATCGCCATGCGGCGGCCGAGCGAACGGGCCTCGCGCGCCAGCTTGGCGTGATCGGCGGCCACCTCGCGGGCCTCGCCCTCGAGATCGGCGCCGAGGTCGAGCACGTCGTAGCCGGCCGCCTTGGCGCTGGCGACGGCCGCCGCGAGCGAGCTCGCCGGCCGCGCGATCAGCTCGAACGAGGCCCGGGCGAAGGCGGGATCGCCTGGCTTGCAGCTCTCATTGGCGGCATCCTCGAGCGCCCGCGCGATCGCCGGGTCGACCTCGAGCCTGTATTTCGCGACGATCGCGCGGGCATCCGCCAGCGTGGTCGGATCCGGCACCGTCGGTCCGGAGGCGATGGCCGAGGGATCGTCGTGCGGCACGTCGGAGATCGCGAGTGTCACGATCTCGGCCTTCTGACCCGCCCGTGCCAGCCGGCCGCCCTTGATGCGCGACAGATGCTTGCGCACCGTGTTCATCTCGCCGATCGGCGCGCCCGAGCGCAGCAGCGCCCGGGTCAGCTGCTGCTTCTGTGCGAAGCTGACGCCATGCGCCGGCGCGACCCAGTTGGCGGAGCCGCCGCCGGAGATCAGCACCAGCATCAGGTCGTCGGCCCCGGTCCTCGCAGCCAGCTGGAGGGTATCGTCCGCCGCCTTCAGCCCGGCCTCGTCCGGCATCGGGTGGCCCGCTTCGATCACCTTCACCCGCCGGGTCGGCACGCCGTGGCCGTGGCGGGTGGTTGCAATGCCGACGAGCCTCGCAGGATCGAACCCGAGCGTGTCGAGGTAATGGCGTTCCGCCGCGACCGCCATGGCGGCCGCGCCCTTGCCCGCGGCGAGACAGATGATCCGTCCCTTGGGCGACGCCGGCAGGAACGCGGGCAGCACCACGTCGGGATGGGCCGCGGCGACGGCGGCGTCGAAGATGGCACGCAAGAGTGGACGTCGGTCGATCATCGAATTCCCGCAAGGCTGGAGGCGTCTCGTCTCCTTAGCCCGGCCAAGATGCCGAAGGCAAACCCCGCAGGTCGAGCCTGCGGGGCCGTGCTTGCGCCGACCGCGGGCGCCTCAGCCGCCGACGTCGGCGGAGATCACGTCGCCGAACAGCTCCCACTTCTCACCCTTGAAACGCATCAGCTGCAGCTGGCTGACAGGCGCGAAATCGGTCGCAGACGTATTGATGCTGATGCCGGGCAACAGCATCTCGGTGCGGAAGTTGCGCAGGCTCGCCGCCTGCTTCATGACGTTCTCGCGGCTGAGGTCGTCGCCGCACTGCTTCAGCACCTGCACCAGGGTCTGGGCCACGCCGTAGCCGACGACGGTACCGCCGTCGAGCTTGTCGCCTTCGGGGAAGTCCTTGGCCATGAAGTCCAGGAACTGCTTCATGCCGGCGTCATCCTTCCACTGCGGATCGGAGACGTCCT
>NZ_CAFJ01000286.1 GCF_000239795.1 Bradyrhizobium sp. STM 3809
CCACGAAGCGCGGATTGAACTCGCGGGCGAGCTTGGCGAGCCCTGCGATGTTGCTGTTGCCGGTCAGCGCCTCGACCCGGTAGCGCTCGGGCGCGCCGCGCAGGAGGTCCATGGTCGAATCGCCGATCGAGCCGGTGGCGCCGAGCACGGTGACGCTGCGCACGTCAGCCGCGATCGCCTTGTTGTTCCGCAATGGCACTGCGCTCATGTTCTCACCAAAAATCTCGACCGGCGACGCGCGCCGGTCACCAAACCAGAAGACCGCGGCCGACGCCGTCGAGGCCGCCGCGCAGCAAACCCACGAGAGCCGCGAACACGATCGCGGCGACATAGCCGTCCAGGCGGTCCAATAGGCCGCCATGGCCGGGAATGATGTGACTTGAGTCCTTGACGCCGAAGTGCCGCTTGACCGCGGACTCCGCGAGGTCGCCGAGCTGCGACACCACCGACAGCACCGCCGCGAGCGCGAGCATCGCCACCAACCCGCCTGCGCCCGACAGCGACCAGGCCGCAGCCGCCGCGAGACTCGCCGCGAAGCCGCCGATCGCGCCGGCCCAGGTCTTATTGGGGCTGATCCGCGGCGCGAGCTTCGGCCCGCCGATGCTGCGTCCGGCGACGTAGCCCCCGATGTCGCTGCACCAGACGACGAGGAACACCAGCACCAGCGCGAACCAGCCCTGCTGCTGATCGAACCGCACCAGCACCGAGGCGAGCTCGGCCGCGGCGGCGTAGACGAAGCCAGCGGCGACCCACACCCGGCGACCGGCGGCAAGAACCGTCGCCGCGATCAACCCGACCGCCAGCACCACGAGGGCGAAGTCGATCAGGCCGAAGGCGCAGCAAGCTCCCCCGATCGCAATGGCGAGGGCGCCCGTCGTGCCGACGCTCACGGTGCGGACCTCGCCGATCACGATCAGCCATTCGAGATACAGGCCGACCGCGACCACCGTGACCAAGGCCGTCCAGAGCGCGCCGCCGGCATAGGCCGATCCCAGCGCCAGCGGCACCAGAACGAGTGCGGCCGCGATCCGCATCACCAGATTGCTTGGCCCCGCTTTCGGAGGCCGCGCAGCCTCATGGTCCGGCGCGGCCTTGACGGCGTCTCCCACGGCTGCGGTGTCCGGTTTGCTCACGAGGCGGTTTTCGCCACGAGGCCGCCGAAGCGGCGTTCACGCCGGCCGAACTCGGCGATGGCGCCTTCCAGCGCCGCCTTGTCGAAGTCGGGCCAATGCTGGGGCACGAACACCAGCTCGCTATAGGCCGCCTGCCACATCAGGAAGTTGGAGAGACGCTGCTCGCCGCTGGTGCGGATGATGAGATCGGGATCGGGAATGTCGGGCGCATCGAGATAACAGCCGATGGCGTCCGCATCGATCGAATCGGGATCGCGACGGCCTTCGGCGACCTCGCGCGCGAGATGCTGGGCAGCCCGCGCGATCTCCTGGCGCGAGCCGTAGTTGAATGCGACGACCAGCGTCAGCTTGGTGTTGGCTCGCGTCAGCTCCTCGGCCTCGCTGAGCAGCGCGCAGATGTCTGGCT
>NZ_CAFJ01000285.1 GCF_000239795.1 Bradyrhizobium sp. STM 3809
TCGCTGCGCGGCAACTTCAAGTTCAACACCAACGGCTATCCGATCCAGGACTTCTATCTGACCAAGGTCGCCAAGCGGCCGGACGGCAAGTTCCAGACCGAGATCGTACAGAAGGTGTTCGAGAACTACGCCGACCGCTACGCCAAGGATTGCGCGGCCAAGTAATCACAGGGAGCGAAACCATCATGAGCCATCCGGAAATTGCCGGCATCACCCGGGCCAATGAGGGCATCCAGGGCATCTCCTGGAACATCCTCGGCCAGATCTACGTGCCGAAGAATCGCACCGAGCACAGCTTCTCCTGGCACGCGACCTTCCCGGTCGGCACCTTCGTGCCGCCGCACATCCATCCCGACCAGGACGAATACCTCTACATCCTCGAAGGCCGGCTCGATTTCTTTCTCGACGGCGCCGAGGAATACGCCACCGCGGGCGACACGGTGCGGCTGCCGATGGGCAAGCCGCACGGCATCTTCAACAAGTCGCAGCAGACTGCGAAGACCCTGTTCTGGGTCTCGCCGACGCGGCGGCTCTACGAGCTGTTCTGGGCGATCCACAACATGCGCGAGCAGAACCCCGACGACGTCGTGAAGCTCGCCGCCGAGCACAACATCCACTTCCTGCCGCCCCCTCCGGGGGCATGAGTCGACTGCGAACTTGTTTGCAGGCTATCGCGCAGCAAATGGTGCGCTCCCTCTCCTCGTCCTTCACGGGGAGAGGGGCGTGGGGTCGAGGGGNGAGCCGCCCGGGTCGTCTCAGATGTTCCTACGACGCCTGCCGCGTCACCATCCGCGCCGCGAAGCCGGCCCGGCTCGCATAGCCCCGCACGATGCCCTCGCGGGCCTCGTAGTTGAGGATCGTGTTGATGTCGGTGAACCCCTGCGGCGCCAGCTGCTCGACGGCATCGATGACGCCCTCCGGCCCGCCACGGCGGTTCGCGGCGACGATCTCCGCAGTCATCGGCAGCCGCTTCTGCTCATAGGCCATCAGTGCCTGGCGCGGATGCTCGGAGCGGGCCAAGGCATCGGCCAGCGCGCGGGCATCGAGGATCGCCTGCGAGGCGCCGTTGGAGCCGACCGGATACATCGGATGCGCGGCATCGCCCAGCAGGGTCACGCGGCCACTCGACCAGTATGGCAGCGGATCGCGGTCGCAGCAGGGATACTCCCAGAACTCCGGCGTCGCGCGCACCATGGCCGCGAAGTCGACCTGGGGAATGGAGAAGCCGTTGACATGCGGCATCAGCTCGTCGGCCTTGCCGAGCCGCGACCAGTCCTCGCGCCGCGGCGGCGCCGTGTTGGCATCGCCGATGCGCACCAGCACGGCCCAGTTGGTGAGCCTCGTCGCCGGGCTGGAGCCCTCGGCGATCGGATAGATCACCGCCTTGGCGTTGAGGCCGCCGGCGATGACCATCGACCGTCCGGTCAGGAACACCGGCCAGTCGGTGGCGCCGCGCCACAGCATCAGGCCGTTCCAGCACGGCGCGCCCTCGTTCGGGAACAGCGTCTGCCGGACCTTGGAATGGATGCCGTCGGCGCCGATCAGCACGTCGCCGCGGACGGTGTGGACATGGGAGCCGGAGCGGTCGAAGAAATAGGCGGTGACCCCGCCCTCGTCCTGGGTGAAGGAGCCGAGCCGGCAACCAGTGTGGACCTTTTCCGGGCCAAGGCGCTCCATCACGGCCTGGTGGATCACGCTCTGCAGCCGGCCGCGATGGATCGAGAATTGCGGCACGTCATGGCCGGCATCGATGCCGCGGGTCTCGTGCCAGACCTCCTGGCCGCGCCGGGTCAGATAGAACAGCTCGTAGGTGCGGATGGCGACCTGATCGAGCCGGTCGAGCAGCCCGAGCTGGGCGAGTTCGCGGATCGCATGCGGCAGGGTGTTGATGCCGACGCCGAGCTCGCGGATCGCATCCGCCTGCTCGAACAGCTCGCAGTCGATGCCGCGCGCCCGCAGCATCAGGGCCGTGGTCAATCCGCCGATACCGCCGCCCACGATGATCGCCTTCATCGTCCCCTACTCCACCTACATTGGACGTACCGGGCGGCAGCGTGGCACGGAGCCTCACTCCGCCGCAAGCGGCTTCGAAGCCTCGGCCTTCAGCTCCGCCCGCGTTTTCGGTTTAGCCTTAATCTTCAGCTCCTCGAAATCCTGCCGCTCCCGCATGCTGTTGCGGAAGATCTGCTCCTTGCCCGGCAAATATTGCGGCGGGCAGACCATCTCGGCGCCGTACCAGGCCGCAGCCCTCATGGTGAAGGCGGGATCGACCAGATGCGGGCGGCCGAGCGCGACGAGATCGGCACGGCCGGCGGCGAGGATGGTGTTGACCTGATCCGCTGTCGTGATGTTGCCGACGCACATCGTGGCGACATGGGCTTCATTGCGGACCTGGTCGGAGAACGGCGTCTGGAACATGCGGCCGTAGATCGGCCGGGCCTCGCGGACGGTCTGGCCAGTGGAGACATCGACCAGATCGACGCCCGCCTCGCCAAACGCGCGGGCGATCAGCACCGCATCGTCGCCGGTGATGCCGCCTTCGGCCCAGTCGGTCGCGGAAATGCGCACCGACATCGGCTTGTGCGCCGGCCACGCCGCGCGCATCGCCGCGAAGACTTCGAGCGGAAAGCGCAGTCGGTTCTCCAGCGAGCCGCCGTACTCGTCCGTGCGCCTGTTTGTCAGCGGCGAGATGAAGCTCGCCAGCAGATAGCCGTGGGCGCAATGCAGCTCGAGCATGTCGAAGCCGCAACGGTGACCGCGCTCGGCCGCCGCAACGAAGTCGGCCTTGATTGTATCCATCGAGGCGCGGTCGAGTTCGCGCGGCACCCGGCTGTCGGGGAAATACGGCAGCGGCGATGCCGAGACGACGTCCCAGCCGCCCTGCTCCAGCGGACGGTCCATGCCGTCCCACATCAGCTTGGTCGCGCCCTTGCGGCCGGCATGGCCGAGCTGCAGCGCGAACTTCGCCTGCGAGTTGGCGTGAACGAAATCGACGATGCGCTTCCAGGCGGCTTCCTGCGCGTCATTCCACAACCCGGCGCAGCCGGGCGTGATGCGGGCGTCGCGGCTGACGCAGGTCATCTCCGTGAACAGCAATCCAGCACCGCCGATGGCGCGCGAGCCGTAATGCACGAGATGGAAATCGCCCGGGACGCCCTCCTCCGCGGAGTACATGCACATCGGCGACAGCACGGCGCGATTGGCGAGCGTCATCTCGCGGAGCTTGAGCGGCTGGAACATCGGCGCCACCGGCTTGTCGACGTCGACATCGAAGCCGTTGGAGCGCACCTGACGCGCAAAGGCCTTGTCGACCTCGGCGACGAAGTCCGGCGCGCGCAGCGTGAGATTGTCGTAAGTAATCGCCTTCGAGCGCGTCATCACGCCGAACGCAAACTGCACGGGATCGAAGTCCCAAAAGCGGTCGACATGCTCGAACCAGACCAGCGACACGTCGGCGGCGTGCTGGGTCTTCTCGACCTCCTCGCGGCGACCGTGCTCATAGAGATCGAGCGCAGCCGGAATGCTGGGCGCGCGCTGCATGGCCTCGGCCAGCGCGATCGCGTCCTCCATCGCAAGCTTGGTGCCCGAGCCGATCGAGAAATGCGCCGTCGACTTGGCGTCGCCGAGCAGCACCATGTTGTCCTTGACCCAGCGCTTGTTGCGGATCATCGGGAAATTGCGCCACATCGACCGGTTGATCAGCAGCGGGTGATCGCCGAGGAACCAGCCGAAGATCTCCTTCATCCGATCGGCGGATTGCCGTTCGTCGAGCCCGGTCAGGCCAGCCTTCTCGAAGGTCACCGGATCGGTCTCGAAGATCCAGGTCGAATGCCCCGCCTCGTACTGATAGGCGTGCGCGATGAACGGGCCCCACTCCGTCTCCTGGAAGATGAAGGTGAAGGCGTCGAGCGGCTTGGTCGAGCCCATCCACGCAAACTTGTTGGCGCGGAGGTCCACCTCTGGTTGGAAATGATCGACGTACTTCTGACGGAAGCGGCTGTTGATGCCGTCCGACAGGATCAGCAGATCGGCATCCGCAAACTGCGTCTCATCTTCGAGATCGACCTCGAACTGCAAGGTGACGCCGAGCTCGCGTGCGCGCTCCTGCAGGATTCGCAGCAGCGTACGGCGCGAGCAGCCGCAGAAGCCGTTGCCGCCGACGCGGTGCACCGTGCCGCGGAAGTGCACGGCGATATCGTCCCAGTAGGCGAACTCCTGGGTGATGCGCTGGTAGCTCGGCAGGTCGTGCTTCTCGAAATTGTCGAGCGTGGCGTCGGAGAACACCACGCCGAAGCCGAACGTGTCGTCGGCGCGGTTGCGCTCGTAGACCGCGATGTCGGCCCTGGGCCGCTGCTTCTTGAGCAATATCGCCGCATAGAGACCGGCAGGTCCGCCGCCGATGATCGCGATCTTCATGAGCGCCTCCACTGGAGAGCCGAGCCAATGGAAATTATTTTAGACCTAAAATATTTCCTGGCAAGCCCCTTCAGTTCCCGCGGATGCCCAATGGCCCCGTCAATTGCCCTGGAAGACCGGCTTCGCCTTGGCGGCGAAGGCTTCGAAAGCGCGGTTGAAATCCTCCGTCGTCATGCACAAGGCCTGGGCAACTGCCTCCGCCTCGATCGCCTCTTCCACCGACATCGCCCATTCCATCGCCAGCATCCGCTTGGTCATGGTGTTGGCAAAGGTCGGGCCGTTCGCGATCTCGGTGGCCAGCGCTGCCGCCTGCGCCAACACGTCGGACGGCGCGACGATGCGGCTGAAGAAGCCCCAGCGCTCGCCCTCGTCGGCGGTCATGAAGCGGCCGGTGTAGAGCAGCTCGGAAGCGCGGGATTGACCGATGATTCGCGGCAGAATCGCACAGGCGCCCATGTCGCAGCCGGCAAGACCGACCTTGTTGAACAGGAACGCGACCTTGGTGCCGGTGGCAGCAAGCCGGATGTCGGACGCCATCGCAACAATCGCTCCCGCACCCGCGCAGATGCCCTCGACGGCAGCCACGATCGGCTGCGGACAGGCGCGCATCGCCTTGACCAGGTCGCCGGTCATGCGGGTGAATGCAGTGAGGCCCTTGGTGTCCATTTTCACCAGCGGGCCGATGATCTCGAACACGTCGCCGCCCGAGGAGAAATTGCCGCCTGCGCCGGTCACGACCACCGCCTTCACGTCGTCGTCGAACGCGCAGGCGCGGAAGAAATCGGTCAGCTCGCGATAGCTTTCGAAGGTCAGCGGATTCTTGCGCTCAGGCCGGTTGAGCGTCACCGTCGCAACGCGATCCTTGACCGTGAGCAGGAAATGGCTCGGCTTGTAGTCCGCCAGCGGCACGGTGACGGGATTGGCGGGTCTCGACATGTTAGCTCCCTTTACTCGATTGTTCTGTCTGAATGCGGCGGCCTATACTTCGCCGCCAGCCACCGCGATCGCCTGTCCGGTGATCGCGCTCGCACCGGTGCCGCACAGCCACAGCACGGTGTCGGCGACCTCCTGCGGCCTGATGAGCCGCCCCTGCGGATTGTGCCTGGCGAGCTCGGCGATCGCCTGCTCGCGGCTACGGCCGGTCTTCTTCATGATGTTGTCGACGCTGTCGGCGACGAGATCGGTGTCCGTAAAGCCGGGGCATACGGCATTCACCGTCACGCCGGTCGCAGCCAACTCCAGGGCCAGCGAGCGCGTCAGGCCGACCACCGCGTGCTTCGCCGCGGTATAGGCACTGACATAAGGGTAGCCCTTGAGGCCCGCGGTAGACGCCACAGCAACGATGCGGCCGGAAGGCTGCGCCCTCATCGCCGGCAACACGGCCTGCACCGCGTGCACGACGCCCATGAAGTTGATGTCCATCATGCGGCGGAACAGCGCGGCGTCGGACTTCAGGAACGGCGCAGACTCCGCGCTTCCCGCGTTGGCAACCAGGATCGTGATCGGCTGCCGTGCGGCAGCAGCATCCACCGCCGCGCTCAGCGCAGACTGATCGGCGACATCGGCCACGGCGGCGGCGTCGGCACATCCGTCGACGATGGCCTCATCGAGCGTTGCGCGATTACGCCCGACGATCGTCACGGTTGCGCCGGCGAGCTTCAGGGCGCGCGCGATTTCACGCCCGATACCGCGGCCGCCGCCCGTCACCATCGCATGCGCTGCTGCAGGCAGTCCGGACATGCGCGCGTCTCCTCATCTCTTGCCATACGATCGCAGCTTCCAGATTATTTTAAACTTCAAATTTTTGCAACAACACGCCCGAAGCAGCTTGACACCTCCGTTGCCGCGACTAGCG
>NZ_CAFJ01000284.1 GCF_000239795.1 Bradyrhizobium sp. STM 3809
CGGCGGCGCGCTGGCGGTCGCCGAGGGCGACGCCGTCGTGCCGGTCATCAACCGGCTGAGCGGCTTGTTCGATCATGTCGTGCTGATCCAGGACTGGCATCCGGCGGGCCACAGCTCGTTCGCCTCCAGCCATCCCGGCAAGGCGCCGTTCGAGAGCGTCACGATGCCCTACGGGCCGCAGACGCTGTGGCCGGACCATTGCATCCAGGGCACCCCCGGCGCGGCGCTGCATCCCGATCTCGCAACCGGCAAGGCGCAGCTGATCATCCGCAAGGGGTTTCGCCCGGCGATCGATTCCTACTCGGCGTTCTTCGAGAACGACAAGACGACGCCGACGGGCCTTGCGGGTTACCTGCGCGAGCGCGGCCTGAAGCGGGTGTTCCTGGTCGGGCTCGCGACCGATTTCTGCGTGCACTATTCGGCCGTGGATGCGCGCCGGCTCGGCTTTTCGGCTGTCGTGATCGACAATGCCTGCCGCGGCATCGATCTCGGCGGCTCGATGGCCGCGGCGAAGGCGCAAGGCGCGGAGGCCGGCGTCGAGCGCATCGCGGAGCTCGCGTGAGGTGAGATGGGGAGCCGTCGTCCGCGATTGCGAACGACGTCTCGTTGCGACTACGCCGCCGCGCCGATGTCCGGCTCGGCAATGGCGCCGGCGACACGGACGCGGACGCGCAGCGCGTTGCCGGGGAGATAGGCGATCGGCATGTCCTCGACGTCGACCGTCTTGAGCGTGCCGCGCTCGGCGCCGGCCTGCACCGCGCGCTCCTCAGCGATGCCGCGGGCGGCCGCGATGGCCTCGTCGCGGGTCATGTCGCGGAACACCTGGTCGGCCTCGCCGGAGACCTGGGCGATGGCCGCGCCGACCGCATTGGCGCAGTCGCCATGCGGGACGCGGACGATCTCGGAGATGCCGGCGAGCCGCTCCGGCACCAGGAAGGCGCCGCCGCCGACCGCGAGCAGCGGCACGTCGCCGGCCTCGGTCTTCATGCGGTCGATGTCGCCCTCGAGCTGGCGATGGGCGTCGACGAGCGCGGCCTCGATCAGGGCTTTCGGCAGCTGCGCGACGCGCGCGCGGTCGCCGATATCGATCAGCCCGGCCGCGACCGCGATGTCGGTCGCGGTGAGCTGGTCGCCGCCGAACACCAGCGCCTCGGATGTCAGCCGATATCCGACGCTGACCGGCCCAACGCGCACCGGCTCGCGCGCGACGTGGCTGCCGCCGCCGAGGCCGATCGACAGCAGGTCGGGCATGCGGAACAGCGTCCGCACACCGCCGACCTCGACCACGGCATTGGCCTCGCGCGGAAAGCCGTGCCGAAGCTGGCCGATGTCGGAGGTGGTGCCGCCGACGTCGACGACCATGGCGTCGTCGAGCCCGGAGAGATACGCGGCGCCGCGCATCGAATTGGTGGCGCCGGAGGCGAAGCTCATGACCGGAAACGCGGTCGCGATCTCCGCCTGCATCACGGTGCCGTCGTTCTGCGTCAGGAACAGCGGCGCATCGAGACCGGAGTCGGCAATGGCCTTGCGGAAGGCGGCGACGGTGGTGACGGCGAGGTCGTGGAGCGCCGCGTTCAGCAGCGCGGCGTTCTCGCGCTCGAGCAGGCCGATGCGGCCGAGGTCGTGCGACAGCGTGACGGCGACGTCAGGGCAGATCTCGGCGAAGATCTCCCGCGCGGTGATCTCGCAGCTCGGATCGAGCGGCGAGAACGACGAGGCGACCGCCACCGCGCGCAGGCCCCTGGCCTTGATCGCGCGCGCGGCGGCCTTCAGCCCGTCGGTGTCGAGCGGCATGAAGGGACGACCGTCATAGTCATGGCCGCCCTCCAGCATGAACGTCTCGCCGCTGACGAGGTCGGCCAGATCCGCCGGCCAGTCGCAGAACGGCGGCAGCGAGGCGGAGGCGGGCATGCCGATCCTGACGGCGCCGATCCTTTGCAGATGCCGCCGCTGCACCACCGCATTGATGAAATGCGTGGTGCCGATGACGACCGCATCGACCGGCACAGCCGCCGCGGGATTGTCGCGCAGCGCCTTCAGCGCGGCGAGGATGCCGGAGGTGACGTCGGCGGTGGTGGCGGCCTTGACCGAGTGGACGACCTTGTCGTCGGCAATCAGGACCGCGTCGGTGTTGGTGCCGCCGACGTCAATGCCAATCCGCTTCATTCACTCTGCTCCGGAGGTCGCAAACAGCGACCGGAAATCGAGGTCGTACCCGAAGGCGCGGGGGCCCACGAACTCCAGGCCGCGCGGGCTGGTCAGCACGGCGGGGGCGGGCAGGGCGATCACCGTCACGCGCTGGCCATAGCGCACGGTCTCGGTGCCGATGCCATGGCCGTTGACGCTGTCGAGCACGCAGATCAGGTCCGGCGACATCGCGATCGCCGCGTCGCCTCGCCAGGCCACGATCCACTCGTTCTGGAACGACAGCTTGAGCTGCGTGCCGCGGTCCTCGTCGCTGCCCTCGATGACGGCGCTGCCGCGGAGGAAGCCCTCGGTGGTGCGGCGTTCGACGTCGACGATCTTGCCGGTGAACAGCCGCTGGCCGCCCTCGCAGGCGAGGATCGCGGCGATCGGGTCCTGATGGCTCCTGTTGGCGGCCTCAACCGCACGGCCGATCGCAATCGCCTTGGTGGTGGTGAAATGGATGCCCCAGTCCTTGACCTCGCGCCCGGTCCGCGGCGCCTTACTGGTCGAGGCGATCGAGCCCATCTCGACGCAGATCTTGCGGCTCGCGCGCTCCATCCACTTCCACGAGGGGACCTTGGTGACGACGGCCTCGATGCCGCGCGGATCATACAGCGTGCAGGGATATGGCTTGAGGTCGCCGATCGCGACCGACGTCATCTGCGCCTCCGGAAAGGCGCGGCCCATGCAGTCGGCATCGACGACGGGAATGTTCAGATGCGCCGCCGCCATCAGCGCCTGCATGCCATTGCCGCCGCCGATCTCGACCGACATGACCGCGCGGAAGGTGATGCCGTTGATCTCCTCCTGCATCCGCACCGCGCGCGCGATGCTGCGGCTATCGGCAAGGCGCTCCTGGCCCACCAGCGGCGCGCCCATGTTCGAGACGACAGCCACCCAGTCGTCGTCGGCAAGGTCGAGCGGCGACATCATCTGCACGCGATGTCCCTCGGCATACAGCCGCCGCAGGTTGAGCAGGCCGAGATAGGGGCTGCCGCCGCCACCGGTGCCGAGGATCCAGGCGCCGACCGCGAGCGCCTCGATGTCGTCAAGGCTGATCGTCGTCATGTCGGCCGTGCTCACCGTCGCTCTCCGCCACCGGTGAGTTGCGCGCAAGGTCGCTGCAAGAAGGAAACAACAAGCTTCAAAACATCAATCCTCGAGTATGACGAGATCGGCCGGACGCCAGCCCAGCGTGACCGCCTGGCCGGGTGCATGGAGCGGTCCGGCCCCGGAATTCGGCTGCTGCGCCAGCAGGCGCTGACCGCCGTCGAGCACGATGCGATAGAGCACGGCGCCGCCCAGAAAGTTGGTGCTCTCGACCTTGCCGCTCGCCGACATCCCGATGCTCCGGGCATCGGACGTTGCGCCCGCCGACACCGTGATCTTTTCGGGCCGCAGGGCAACCGAAATCGCCTCGCTATCGGCGGTCGCGACCATGCGCGGCAGCGCCAGCACGAGACCGTGGCCGACGGCAATGCCGGAGCCATGATCCAACGCCACCCGCTGGCCGCGGAAGATGTTGGTGTCGCCGATGAAGTCCGCGACGAAGCGCGTGCGCGGCTGGTCGTAGATTTCCACCGGCGTGCCGATCTGCTCGACGCGGCCGGCATTCATGACCGCGATGCGGTCCGACATCGCGAGCGCCTCTTCCTGGTCGTGGGTGACGAACACCAGCGTCAAGCCGAGGTTCTTCTGCAACTGCTTGAGCTCGAACTGCATCTGCTGGCGCAGCTTCTTGTCGAGCGCGCCGAGCGGCTCGTCGCACAGCAGGACGCGCGGCGAGATCACGATGGCGCGCGCCAGCGCGACGCGCTGCTGCTGGCCGCCGGAGAGCTGCGCCGGCTTGCGATCCTCCATGCCGGACAGCTCGACCATCGCCAGCGCCGCCTTCACCTTGGCCGCGATCGTGGCCTTGTCGATCTTGCGCATGCGCAGGCCGAAGGCGACGTTCTCGGCGACGGTCCGGTGCGGAAACAGCGCGTAGTTCTGGAACACCATCGCCATGTCGCGCTTGTGCGCGGGCACATGGGTGATGTCGGCGCCGTCGAGGCGGATCTCGCCGGCGCTCGGGCTGTCGAAGCCCGCGATCATGCGCAATGTCGTGGTCTTGCCGCAGCCGGACGGGCCGAGCAGCGAAAAGAATTCGCCGGGCCTGATGTCCATCGCCACCGCATCGACGGCGCGCACGCCGCCGTCATAGATCTTGCTGACCCCGGCGATCTCGATCGCAGCGCTCATGCACGGAAGATCCGGTTGACCCGGCTGTCGATCTCGTCCTTCTGCGCGTTGTACCACTTCCAGTCGACCTGGATCAGCTTGCCGACCTTCTCCGGCGTGGTCAGAAGCTTCGCGTCATATTTGGCGTCGAGCTTCACTTTCTTGTTGGCCGGCGAGTACCACACGGCTTCCGCGAGGCGCTTTTGAACATCCGGGCGCAGCATGTAGTTGATGTAGGCGTTGCCAAGCTCCTTCACCTTGCTGCCTGGCGTGATGCTCAGCACCTGCTCGAGCGACAGCACGCCCTCGCTCGGCGTGACGAAGTCGATCGGCTGGTTCTGCCCGTCATACCGATAGATGCCGGAATCGTGGAGGATGCCGATGCCGGCCTCGCCCGACAGGATCAGCTTCTCCATCGCGCCGGTGAAATCGACCAGCTTGATCGGCTTCAGCTTCTCCAACGCCGCATAGGCGGCATCGAGATCGGTCTGGCCCTTGCCGAAGAGCGTGCCGCACATCATCACGAACGCCTGTCCCAGGCTGTTCGCGGGGATGACATAGCCGCCGCGGGCGCCGTTGAACTTCGCGTCCCAATAGTCCTTCCACGACGTGACGCTGCCATAGCCCTTGTCGGTGCGCATGCCCAGGCCGATGGCGCTGGTGAAGATGCTGACGCCGACGATCTTGTCGCTGACCGCGTAGGGGTAGACGTCGGCGATATTCGGCACCAGCTTCGGGTCGACCTTCGGCTCGACGAGGCCCATCTCGACGGCGGCCCACTGCTCGTTGGAGTTGGTGTGCAGCACGTCGTAGATCGGCGCGGAGCGCGAGCTCGCCTGCAGCTTCGGCAGGAAGGGCAGCGCAGTGTCGGTCTTGAGCTTGCACTTGAACTCGCTCTCGAAGGCCGGGCCGATCTCGGCCTTCATCACCTCGCCCCATTTGCCACCCCAGCCGGTGACGTTCAGCACCGGCTCCTCGGCGCGCGCGACATAGGGCGCCGCGATGACGCCGGCGCCGAGCGAGGCAGCCGCGGTCAACAGGCGGCGACGGCTGAGGGGGAAGCGACGCGATGATGCGGTCATGTCCGGGAGCTCCCTTACAATTTCACGTAGGACCGCAGGCCAACGGTGCGGTCGAGCGCGATGACGACGATGAAGGCGAGGAGGATCGAAATGACGGAGGCGGCGCCGATGGTGCCGTCGAGATCGAACTTGAGATAGTTGAACAGCGTGATCGGCAGGGTCTCGCTGCCCGGAGCGACCAGGAACAGCGACACCGGAAACTGGTCGAACGAGACGATGAAGGCGAAGATCGCGCCCGCCATCACGCCCGGCTTCACCAGGGGCAGGGTGACTTCAAAGAACGTCCGCGCCGGGCTCGCGCCGAGATTCTGGGCAGCTTCCTCCAGCCTGACATCGAAGTTGTGCAGCACGGCAAGCGTGGTACGGACGACATAGGGGATCGTCACCAGCGTGTGACCCGCCACCAGCCCCCACAACGGCCGGCCGACGTCGAGCAGGACGTAGGACTGGAACAGCGCCAGGCCGGTGAGGATCGCCGGCAGCATCAGGGGCGACAGCATGGTCGCCACGATCAGCCGCGAGCCCGGCAGGTTGCCGCGGGCGATGGCGAGCGCCGCCGACGCGCCGAGCACGGTGGATGCGACTGTCGTCATTGCCGCGACCTCGAGGCTGAACAACAGCGCATGCATGAAGTCGCGCGAGGCGAAGAACTTCTCGAACCAGCGCAGGGAGACGCCGACCGGCGGAAACTGGATGAACGGCGTCGGGTTGAGCGCAAAGACGATCACGATCGCAATCGGCGCCAGCAGGAAGACGAGCACGGCGACGTTCGCTGCGATGTAGAACCTGCGGCCCCACCGGACCGGGGCGGCCTTGCGACCCGGCGCCGGTGCCGCCGCGATCCCGATCGGGGCAGCCAGTGGAAGCTGCGGTCCCTTTGCAAGGCTCGTCATCCCGATCCTCATCGCAGCTCGCGCTGCCCCGACACGAGGCCAAGCACGTGATTGTAGGCGATGACCAGCGAGAGCGAAATGACGAGCAGCACCATGCCGAGGGCCGCGGCGAAGCCGACGTTGAAGTTCGCCGAGATCTGCTGATAGATCAGGATCGGCAGCGTCATGATCTGGAACCCGCCGAGCAGGATCGGCGTGACATAGGCGCTGATGGCCAGCGCGAACACCAGGAGCGAGCCGGCGAGGATGCCGGGCAGGCTCAGCGGCAGCGTCACTTCGATGAAGGCGCGCCACGGGCTGGCGCCGAGATTTTCCGCGGCCTGCTCGAGCCGTTCGTCGATGCGGCCGATCACGCCGGTCAGGGTTAGCACCATGAACGGCACGTAGATGTGGACGAGGCCGATGATGATGCCGGTCTCGTTGTACATCAGCTGCGGCGGTCTGGTGATCAGTCCGAGCGACGTCAGGATCTGGTTGATGACGCCCTTGTCCGACAGCAGCGTCATCCAGGCAAAGGTGCGCACCACGATGCCGGTCAACATCGGCGCCAGCACGGCCATCAAGAGCAGCGCGTGACCGGTACGGCTCTTGATGCGGGCCATCCAATGCGCCAGCGGATAGCCGATCAGAAGCGCCGCCAGCGTGGTCCAGAGGCCGATGCGGATCGTGGTCCAGATCACCTCGAGATAGTAGCTGTCGTTGCCCATGCGGGCGTAGTGCTTGGTCGTGAACGCGACGTTCGGCATGACCACGGGATTTCCCGTCAGCACGCTCATCACCGCCATCAGCCCGATCGGCAGGATGAAGAACAGCGCGAACAGCAGCGCGCTGGGCAGGATCAACAGCGCGAGGCTGTTGATGCGCGGCGCGCTGCCGGCTGCCATCAGGAGGCCAAGCCCGCCAGCTGCTCGATGGTCTGGCCGAGCGGATCGCCGGTCATGCGCCGCAGCTTCGCGGCCATCGCGCCGAGCTCGCGGCGGACATTGGCGCGCTCGATCTCGGTGGTGGCCTGCACGGAGTAAGAGACGGCGATGCCGATCAGCTCGCCGCTCTCGCCGCTCGCCAGCGCAAAGCCCTGTGATCCCACGCCTTCGATGGCTTCGTCGGCCGCGTCGGAGATGCCGGTGCGGCGGATCTCGTTCAGGCGCGCCATCAGCTCGGGGAAGTTCTGCGGCGAGTTGGCCGGGACCTTCGGGTAGTCGAGCGGCACCCGTGCGCGGATCTCCTGGTCGGACAGGCGCGCCAGCATGGCGCGGCCATTGGAGGTGATGATCGCGGGCGTGCGCTGGCCCGGCGGATTGACGACGCGCAGCGGATTGGAGCCGGGCACGATGCGCAGAACGACCTGCTGATAGCCGTCGAGCACGGCGATGTAGCCGGTGTGGCCGGTGCGCGCGCAGACGTCGCGCAGCTCGCGCTCGGCGGTGGCGATCAGGTCGTCGTGGGCGCGATGCAGGCGCCCGAGCTCGAAGGTGAGCAGGCCGGGCCGGTAGCGGCGGCTGTGCGGGTCCTGCTCGAGCAGGCCGCAGTCGCGCAGCGAGCGGAGCAGGCGGGAGGTCGAGCTCTTCGGCTTGCCGGTCAGGACCTGCACGTCGGCGAAGGAGAGGTCGGGGCGCGAGGTCGAAAAGCAGCGCAGGATGTCGATGGCGTTGGTCAGGGCGCTCATGATGATACCGTTTGTTCCATTCTGCGGAACGTAGTCCCGAATTCTAGAAGCGACAGGGCGTCTGCCGCAAGGCGAAATTGGGGGCAGAAGGATGCCCGCTTGCGCGTCAGGGTGGTGGTCTTGGTGCCAAAGGTAAGGGGGGCATCGTTGCGCTCAGCGTGACGTCGTCGATCGGATGCGGCCGACTGCGTCCTCGACACCGGTCCAGGCCGGTTTGTCGGGCGCAAACTGGCCGCGGAGATAGCTGACGAGCTCACCGAGCTGCGCGTCGCTCAGATGATCCTTGAAGGCCGGCATGTAGCCGAGGTCGGACGAGGCCGGCTTCATGATGCCGTGCAGGATCACCTGGATGAGATTGTCGGGAGTCGCGCTGTGCAGGTTGCTGTTCAGCGCAAGCGACGGCCGGGCGCCGAACAGCGGCAGTCCGCCGACCTCGTGGCAGACGGCGCAGGCGCCGAGATAGAGCCGCGCGGCCGGAGAGGACGCGGACGTGACCCTGGTGCGCGCTTCGAGGTCGGAGGCCAGGGCCTCGAGCTTCGCCGGTTCGGGCGAGGGCGCCTGGAAGGATGCGAGATAAGTCGCCATCGCGCGAATATCCGCATCTGCGAGCGTCGCGAGATCCTTGACGATCGGCGCCATCGGTCCGGCGGCCACGCCGTGGAAGCGCGACTGGCCAGTTCGTAGATACGTATAGAGTTCGTCCTCGCTCCACGGAATCGGCGCGGCCGACAATGAGGTCAACGCGGGCGCCTCCCAGCCGTCGGCAAATCCGCCGGCGAGGTAGGCATCGCGTTGCTCGGCGCCAAATGCATTTCGCGGCGAGTGACAGGCGCTGCAATGACCGAGGCTTTCGACGAGATAGAAGCCGCGATTCCATTGCTCCGACTTGGTCGGATCGGGTTTGAACGGCTGCGTGCTGTGGAACAGTGCATTCCACCCGGCGACCAGCGGCCGAAGGTTGAACGGGAAGCGCAGGGCGTTGTCGGGCGCCTGCTGCCGAACCGGCGCCTGCGCCATCAGGTAGGCGTACAGCGCCTGCAGGTCGGCGTCGCTGCTGCGCGCGAAATGCGTGTAGGGGAAGGCGGGGTAGAGCTGGCGGCCGTCGCGATGCACGCCCTCGCGCATCGCGCGCTCGAAGGCGGGATAGGACCACGCGCCGATGCCGGTTTCGACGTCGGGCGTGATGTTGGTGCTGAAGAGCGTGCCGAACGGCGTGTCCAGCGCGCGGCCGCCGGCATTGATCAGGCCGCCGTCCGCTGTATGACACACGGCGCAATTGCCGAGCGCTGCGAGCGCCTCGCCGCGTGCAATCGTCGCCGCTGAATAGACGGAAGGATCGGGGCGTGTAATCGGCGCGATGGCGCGCCACGGCAGCACGGCGGTTGCGACGCCGATGGCGGCGGCGCAGGCCGCGACGGCGCTCGCGACGAGGCCGCCGCGTTTGGCGAAGGGCTTGAGCCACGTCGCCGCGGGCTTGTCCGGTGCGGGAAGGCGCTGCGGCTTGGCGGGCTCGACCTGGTTGCCGCGCAGCCCCTGCAGGATGCGCTCCGGTGTGAACGGCGGCTCGCGGAAGCGCACGCCGGTGGCGTCGTAGATCGCGTTGGCGATCGCGGCTGCGCTCGGTACGGAGGCGGATTCACCGACGCCGAGCGGCGGCTGATCCGGACGCGGCAGCATCAGCACGTCGATCTCTGGCACGTCAGGGAAAGCAATGATCGGGTAGGCGCCCCATTCGCGCGCCGCGACTTTGCCGCGGGCGAACGGGACCTCCTCCATCAGCGCCCGGCTGGTCGACTGGATGACATTGCCTTCGATCTGGTGGCGGACGCCGTCCGGATTGATCATCAGTCCGGAGTCCTGGCCCGCGATCACGCGGGTGACGCTGACGTCGCCGGTCGTGGTGTTGACGGCGACATCGGCGATCCAAGCCGACCACGCCGCGCCATAGCCGGGAAACTTGCTGTGCACATACAGTGCGTAGGCAAAGCCTCGGCCATGCACGACGCCATTCTCCGGCGTCTTCTCCTGCCGCACCGGGCGCGGCGTCCAGCCGGCGCGCTCGGCCACCGCATTGACGAGATCGCGCGCGCGCTCGTCCTTGAGATAGCGCAGCCGGTATTCGATGGGATCGACTTCCGCCTCGGCAGCGAGCTCGTCGATGTAGGATTCGTGCGCGAAGGTGTTTGGCAGCGCTGACACGCCGCGGATCCAGGAGGCGCGGACGATCGGCGGCATGTCATGCGCCGTCACGCGCATGTGGTCGTAGTCGTAAGGCGGAATCGCGGTGCGGTCGCCCATCTCGAACACGGCTGGCTCCGGCGCGATGCGGCCGGTCAGCAGCAGCGCCAGCGTCGGCGCGCCGTTCGAGGGATAGCGCGTGGCGAACTCATAGGCCGCGACGGAGCCGTCGGCATTGAGGCCGCCATTGACGTCCATCAGCTGCGCGGTGCCCTTGGGTTCCCATACATGCTCCTGTTCGCGCGTCAGCTGCACGCGCACCGGACGGCCGACCGCGCGGGACAGCAAGAGCGCATCGGCGGTGACGTCGTCGGCGCAGTTGCGGCCGTAGCAGCCGGCCGCCTCGAGCCGGATCAGTTCGATTTTGTGCTCGGGGCAGTCGATCAGCCTGGCGAGATCGGCGCGTAAGATGTGCGGGTTCTGCGTGCCGGAATAGATGCGGATGTGGCCGTCGCAAACATCGGCGACCGCGCAGGACGGCCCGATCGAGCCGTGCATCTGATAAGGCCAGACATAGGTCCGCCGCATCGGCTTGGCGGCCCCTTCGATGGCCGCATCGACATCGCCCTTGTCCAGCAGCCGGCGCGCCTCGGACGGATTGGCGCGCAGCGCATTCTCGATATCGTCGAGATCGCGCAAGGTCGGCACCGGCTTCCAGTTCACCTGGAGCCGCTCGGCGGCGAGGATGGCCTGCTCCTCGCGCTCTGCGACGACGCCGATGAAGTCGCCGATCACGACGACCTCGATCAGGCCGGGCACGTCGCGCACCGAGTCGCTGTCGACCCCGATCAGGCTGGTGCCGATGAACGGCCCGGCATCGACGCCGACATAGGGCGGCCGGATGACGCGGCCATGCAGCATGCCGGGAACGCGCACGTCGTGCACGTAGGTCAGCTCGCCCGTCGCCTTTGCCGGCAGGTCGACGCGCGGCACCGAGCGGCCGACGAGCTGATAGTTGTCCGCCGACTTGACGGCAATGTCTTCGGCAAGCTCGAGGCGGACCGTGTCGTCGCCGATCAGCTCGCCATAGCTGAGTACGCGATTGTCGGGACCCCGGGCCAGCCCGTCCTCGATCGTCAGATCGTTCTCGGAGAGACCGAGCTGCGCCGCCGCGCGCGCGAGCAGGAACGCGCGGGCTTGCGCCGCGGCCTTGCGCAGCGGCACGGCGGTGATCTGGATGGTCTCGCTGGCGATGGTTGCGCCCTGGTTGGGAACCACGGCGGTGTCGCCGAGCACCACCACGACGCGGGCAAAGGAGACGTCGAGCTCTTCCGCGACGATCTGTCCCAGGGCGGTGCGGATGCCAGTGCCGAGATCGACATGACCGTTGAAGGCGGCGACCTCGCCGGACGCAGTGATTCTGATGAACGTGTCCGAGGAACCGTCGGCCATGCTGCGCTCGACGGTCAGCACGCCGTGCAGATGATCAGCCGCCGTCGTGACGCTCTCGGTCATCAGTCGAGCGCCTCGAGCGTGTGTCCGGCCGCGCGCATCACGGCCCGCAGGATCTCGACATGGGCGCCGCAGCGGCAGAGATTGTAGCGCAGCGCCTGCTTGATCTCGTCGAGCGAC
Source organism: Bradyrhizobium sp. STM 3809 (assembly GCF_000239795.1). Taxonomy (GTDB): domain Bacteria; phylum Pseudomonadota; class Alphaproteobacteria; order Rhizobiales; family Xanthobacteraceae; genus Bradyrhizobium. The sequence continues at coordinate 11,859 of NZ_CAFJ01000284.1, forward strand.
GGATCCGGCTTGATCGCCAGCAGCGCCTTGGTCGTCATGATCATGCCGTTGAGGCAATAGCCGCATTGCGCGGCCTGCTCGGTGATGAAGGCCTGCTGCACCGGATCCGGCGTCTCGCGCGACCCGAGTCCTTCGAGCGTGACGACGGCGCGGCCGACGCAACCTTCGATCGGAACGACGCAGGCGCGGGCGGCGCGGCCGTCGATCAGCACGGTGCAGGCGCCGCATTCGCCGAGGCCGCAACCGTATTTCGGGCCGTTCAGGGCGAGGTCGTTGCGCAGCACGTGGAGCAGCGGCGTGTCCGGCGCCGCCGCGACGTCATGCGTCCGTCCGTTCACGGTCAGCCGAATCGATGCTGGCGTCATGCCTTTCCAGTGCCTGGTGTGATATCGTTAACGGGGGATGCGACGGTCGTCCCGAACGTATCGTTTGTGTACTAACATGCAAGTACCGCGTTTCGCGCTGCAGCGTATGCACGATTTGTCGTCATTGTGCAGGGCAAACTGATCGATTATCCGGCAAAGGCGCTTTTCGGTCGCAGCGGCGCTTGACAGTCGGCGGACGGGCGCGACATCATTCGTATACGAACGAATTCGGTCCGCGCCGGCGCGCCGCCGGTGCCTCCGCTTCAAGATGGGCTTCTCTGCATGGTGACTGAGACGGCGAGCGACGGTGCGGGGGACAAGATCCGCTGCGATGCCTGCCCGGTGATGTGCTACATCAAGCCGGGCGCAGCCGGCGCCTGCGATCGCTACGCCAATCAGGACGGTGTGCTGGTGCGTGTCGATCCGCACATCCTGCTGGAGCGGACGGTGTCGCATGGCGGCAAGCTGGTGCCGTTCCAGGCCAGCGGCGACTGGGACGGCAAGATCGTGCATCAGCCGGAGCTGTTCGTCACCGCGATCGGCGCGGGCACCACCTATCCCGACTACAAGCCGGCCCCGTTCATCGTGTCGTCGCAGGTCGAGGGCGTCGACATGGTCACGGTCGTGACCGAGGGCATCTTCAGCTATTGCGGCGTCAAGGTGAAGATCGACACCGACCGCTATCTCGGGCCGGAGGCGGCGACCGTGCGCGTCGATGGCGAGGCGGTCGGCCACGTCACCACCAGCGAATACGGCTCGCAGATGCTGTCGCTCGGTGGCGTGCATCATCTCACCGGCGGCTCGAAGAAGGAAGGGCGCGTCACCTGCGACGCGCTGATGGACCTCAGCAACCGCAAGGCGGTCGAGCTCACCATAGACGGCGGCGCCAGCGTGATCGTGCAGGCGGGGCAGCCTCCGATCGTCAATGGCGTGAAGGAAGAGCGCATGCGCGTCGGCTGCGGCTCGGCGACGATCGGCATGTTCGCCAAGCAGTGGCAGGGCAAGGTCGACGAGGTCGTCGTGGTCGACGACCACATCACCGGTGTGCTGTCGGAGCACCAGGCCGGCAAGCTGCTCGACATCCCCGCCACGGGAATCAAGATGAAGGGCCGCCGCTCGACGCCCGGCCGCTACTTCCAGGTCGCACAGCCCGGCACCGGCTGGGGCGGCACCGACATCTCCGATCCGCTCGCGATCCTCGGGCCATTCGACCCGAAGACGGCGAAACCGGGAACGACGTTGCTGATGGTCTCGACGACCGGCGAGCATGCCGGTTACTACGTGCTCGATGATGCCCTGAAGCCGGTCCAGCGCGACATGCCGCCGGAGCTGCAGTTCTCGGTCGAGCGCATCCAGGAGAATTGCGAGCCGGCGCTGTGCACCGTGCTGTTCATGGCGGGCGCCGGCGGCTCGCTGCGCGCCGGCGTCACCGACAATCCGGTGCGGCTGACGCGCTCGGTCAAGGACGCGCTGACCCGCGTCACCTCGGGCGGCGCGCCGGTTTATGTCTGGCCGGGCGGCGGTATCACCTACATGGTCGACGTGACGCAGATGCCGGCCGGTGCCTTCGGTTATGTGCCGACGCCGGCACTGGTGGCGCCGATCGAGTTCACCATGAAGCTTTCCGACTATGAGGCGCTGGGCGGCCACATGGACTATGTTCAGCCGCTCGCCTCGCTCAAGGATGTCAGCAAGGATATCCGCCAGCTGCCGTGGCCGGGGCAGGGCGCATGAGCCGCCAGCCCCAGATCGCGCTGTTGCCGGACCGGCGGCTGCATCTGCAGGACGGGCCGATCGACCTGATCATCGGCGCCGACGGCGCGGAGGCCGATATTCGCGCGGCCTATCGTGCTGCTGCGGAGCGCTTCACGGGGCTGCTCGATGCGCTCTGCGCCGAGCTGGCGGAGCTGCGCAAGGCGGCAGACCCCGATCGCTGCTTGCTGACCGAAGTCGTTGCCCAACGGATGCATGCGGCCGTGGCGCCGTTCGCGGCACAGATGTTCATCACGCCGATGGCGGCGGTGGCCGGCGCCGTGGCCGAGGAGATTCTCGCCGCGATGACGCGTACGGCACGGTTGACGCGCGTCTATGTCAACAATGGCGGCGATATCGCGCTCCATCTGCGCGACGCCGCGACGTTCAGCGTCGGACTGATGGACCGGCCGGATCGCGCCGGCGTGATGCGCCGGATGACGCTGCGCGCAAGCGACGGCATCGGCGGCGTCGCCACCTCCGGCCGTCATGGCCGCAGCTTCTCGCTCGGCATCGCTGATGCCGTGACCGTGCTCGCGCGCAGCGCCGCGCAGGCCGATGCGGCCGCGACCGTGATCGGCAACGCGGTCGATCTGCCCGGTCATCCGGCCGTGGTCCGCCGCCCCGCCTGTGAGCTGCAGCCCGACAGCGATCTCGGGCATCGGCTGGTCACGCGCGAGGTCGGCGAATTGAGCGATGCCGACATTGCAGCCGCACTCGCCGCAGGTGAGCAAACGGCGCAGGGCCTGCTGGCGGCTGGCCTGATCGAAGGCGCCGTGCTGCAGCTCGCTGGGTCCCTGCGCGTGCTCGGCGCGCGCCCGATCGAGATCGTCCGTCCGCCGCTGTTGCGGCCGGCCGCCGCGTGAGGTTTGATGCATGATGGGCTGGAACATGAGGAACTGCCGACGATGAGCGCCGTCATCCGCAAGATCGTGACCGTGGTCGAGGAAGTTCATCAGGAGATGGGCAAGGCCGTCTCGCCGCCGACGCGGCGCGCCGCGGCGATCGCCGTCATCGAGAATCCGTTCGCCGGACGCTATGTCGAGGACCTCGCGCCGCTGATCGCGATCGGCGAGGAGCTCGGCGACATGCTGGCCAAGCGCGCGGTCGCCGCGCTCGGTATCGATGGGCCGGCGGCGCACAGCTACGGCAAGGCCGCGGCCGTCGGCAGCGACGGCGAGCTTGAGCATGCCGCAGCGATCCTGCATCCGAAGATGGGCGCACCGGTGCGCAAGGTGCTCGGCAAGGGCGCGGCATTGATCCCGTCGTCGAAGAAGCGCGGCGGCGTCGGCTGTACGCTCGACATTCCGCTCGGGCATAAGGACGCCGCCTTCGTACGCAGCCATTTCGACGGCATGGAGGTGCAGATCAACGATGCGCCGCGCGCGGGCGAGATCATGGTCGCGCTCGCCGTCACCGACAGCGGGCGTCCCTTGCCGAGGGTCGGCGGGCTCACGGTCGCCGAGATCAAGGGCGACGACGGTCTACGATAGTTCAAATCACATTGGAGGCTAAGGGAATGCAACGGAGAACGATGCTTGCGGCAGGCCTGGGCCTTGCCGTGGCCGGACTGATGGGCACGGCGCGCGCCGAGGACGTCATCAAGATCGGCGAGATCAACAGCTACTCGCTGCTGCCGGCGTTCACCGAGCCCTACCGCAAGGGCTGGCAGCTCGCAGTCGAGGAGGTCAATGCGGCCGGCGGCATCAACGGCAAGAAGCTCGTCGTCGTCTCCAAGGACGATAGCGGCAAGCCGGCCGATGCGCAGACCGCCGCCAATGAGCTGGTGTCGAGCGAGAACGTCGCCATGCTCGCCGGCACGTTCCTGTCGAACATCGGCCTGGCCGTCAGCGACTTCGCCAATCAGAAGAAAGTATTCTTCCTGGCGGCCGAGCCGCTGACCGACGCCATCACCTGGTCGAAGGGCAACAAATACACCTTCCGCCTGCGCCCGTCGAACTACATGCAGGCCGCGATGCTGGTAGAGGAGGCCGCCAAGCTGCCGGCCAAGCGCTGGGCCACGATCGCGCCGAACTACGAATACGGCCAGTCGGCTGTCGCCGTGTTCAAGAAGCTGTTGTCGGAGAAGCGCCCCGACATCCAGTGGGTCGACGAACAGTGGCCGCCGCAGGGCAAGATCGATGCGGGCCCGGTGGTGCAGGCCGTCGCCGCCGCCAACCCCGAGGCGATCCTCAACGTCACCTTCGGCGCCGACCTCGTCAAGCTGGTTCGCGAGGGTAACACCCGCGGCCTGTTCAAGGATCGCAAGGTCGTCAGCTTCCTGACCGGCGAGCCGGAATATCTCGATCCGCTCAAGGAGGAGACGCCGGAGGGCTGGATCGTCACCGGCTATCCCTGGTACTCGATCAAGACGCCCGAGCATGACGCGTTCCTGAAAGCGTATCAGGCCAAGTACAATGATTATCCGCGTCTCGGCTCCATCGTCGGCTACCAGACCATCAAGTCGGCCGCCGCCATCCTCGCCAAGGCCGGCTCGACCGATACCGACAAGCTGATCGCCGCCGCCGAAGGCCTCTCCGTGCCGTCGCCATTCGGTGAGATCACCTTCCGCAAGATCGATCACCAGTCGACCCTCGGGGCTTACGTCGGCAAGACCGCGCTGAAGGACGG
>NZ_CAFJ01000283.1 GCF_000239795.1 Bradyrhizobium sp. STM 3809
ATCCAGCATTCGGTGCGCTCAGACCACTAAAGCTATCTAACGAAATCACGCTGCAAGTTACCAGGTTAAACCATCACTCGAACAAGCTAACTGGCGCCCTCAATAGCCTCGCCGAAATCAACAATCACTTGGTCTGCGGACGCTTTCGACGAGCGGAAGACGCGATTGTCAAACATCGGGATCTATACGGCCTTTCTCTAATTACGCTTAAGAAAGATCTCTTCGCCGCGCTAGATCGCGACGGACTCGCCGGTCTCTCGCGTCGATACAAGCAAATCACTGTTAACTCCCAAAACACGGCATGGGCACTACTAGCCCACTATGCATACGACTTAATAGATCCGACATTTGATCCCACTCGAGCCACGCTTCGATGGCTCCGCTTCGCTGATAATCGAATTGACGAACATCCCTGGTACGCCCGCATTATTCAGGATGAACTACTTACATACTCAGGGAATAACCAGAGCCTCGCATGTGCGCTACTACGTTATAGCACCCTCTCTCTGCTCGACCTCACGATTCTCTTGTGGAGAAAGCAAGCTGCACACCCACTTGACAGCTCGATCCAGAGCCACTTTTCTTCGCTATCTCCGAATCTGAAAAACACCCTCGTCGAACACTTCTCAACCGGAGAGATACCGCTCGCACGCGCCCACAATACGCGGGACACTGGCACACAAGACCTAGAAATTTTCCGTACGAGCTTCTTTTTCGACGATATTGCCTCTGTCGTTCAATGGCGATGCCAACTGAATAGCCTCCTCTTCGCCGAACGACCAGAGACCCGAAACCCAAGAAACAGCGACAACTCGTCGATACTCATCTCGAACGCCAACCGAATCGCTCAAGAGCCCTCATGTGCAATGCACGCGATTACTGAGCTCGACTCTTGGCAAACGACCTTCCTAAGCCAAGAACACGATCTCAAAAGTCGTACATTTCTCACTGCAGCCATTGTCGCCGAAAGTTGCAGACGGATGTTGTCCGGCACGCAAGCTAACTGCGATTCGATAGCCGAATTGCTATCCTCTACTGACGACGTCCAACTGTTCGCCTCAACAGAGACATTCGATGCCTTGCTCGACTCTACTCTTGCAAAATCATCCCCTCTCCTCACGTTTGTGTTGTGGGAATTGCTCTA
>NZ_CAFJ01000282.1 GCF_000239795.1 Bradyrhizobium sp. STM 3809
CACGGCTGCTCCGTGCTCTCCCCGGGGACCGGCTGTCTTGTCCCCGTCGCAGGTGACGTCATCAGACACCACCGGCTTGGTCTCAGCATCGGGAGACCAGGACCACACGGCTTGACCGTCCGTGATGGATCGTTCGTCGGCGCGGCAAAAGCCACGCTGCGACCCGCCACGGCCACCGCATCCCCGCCTCGCGTCTCGTGACGACCGCGCGCACGCCCCTCATCGATGAGGCGGGATGCGTGGAGTAGAGCATGATTTTCGGAAAAACGAAAGAGGAATTTTGGTGGCGGAGACTGTCGTGTCCTGCACCACCTGGGGCACCGTCATTCCGGGGCAAGGCCGCAGGCCTTGAACCGGGAATCCCGAGCTGGTTTCCCTCATCTCGAGATTCCGGGTTCAATCGCCACCACACAGGCGCTCCGCGCCTGCGTGCTGACGATTGCCTCGGAATGACGAAGGAGCCGAGAAGTGGTTGCCGAAACCCTGTGTTTCACCCCGGCCGCTTGCAATCCGGTTCCGCCCCTTCCAGCTGACAGCGGGACGCCGTATGACGGCCGGACGGAATGGAACGCGACATGACGACACAGATCGAATTCGGCCTGGACACCTTCGGCGACGTCACCCGCGCGGCCGACGGCGCGATGGCCGCGCATGCGCAGGTGATCCGCGACGTGGTCGAGGAAGCCGTGCTGGCCGACCAGCTCGGGCTCGACTTCATCGGGCTCGGCGAGCACCATCGCGGCGACTTCGCGATCTCGGCGCCGGAGGTGGCGCTGGCGGCGATTGCGGCGCGCACCTCGAGGATCAGGCTCGGCTCCGCGGTGACGGTGCTCAGCTCGGACGATCCGATCCGCGTGTTCCAGCGCTTTTCGACGCTCGACGCCGTCTCGAACGGCCGCGCCGAGGTGATCCTCGGCCGCGGCTCGTTCACCGAATCCTTTCCGCTGTTCGGCTTCGACCTCAAAGACTACGAGGCGCTGTTCGAGGAGAAGCTGGATCTGTTCGTCAGCCTGCTGCCGCAGCAGCCGCTGACCTGGCAGGGCCAGCTGCGGACGCCGTTGCGCGAGCAGCTGGTGTTTCCGCCTGTTCAGCATGGCCGTCTGAAGGCCTGGATCGGCGTCGGCGGCAGTCCGGAGTCGGTGGTGCGCGCCGCGCATTACGAGCTGCCGCTGATGCTCGCCATCATCGGCGGCGATCCCAGGCGGTTCGCGCCCTATGTCGATCTCTATCACCGCGCCATCACGCAGTTCGGCCGCGCCATGAACCCGATCGGCGTGCATTCGCCGGGCTATGTCGCCGACAGCGACGAACAGGCCCGCGAGGAGCTGTGGCCGGACTACAAGACGATGCGCGACCGCATCGGCCGCGAGCGCGGCTGGCCGCCGATGGGTCGCGACGAGTTCGTGCAGGAGGCCGACCACGGCTCGCTCTATGTCGGCTCGCCCGAGACGGTGGCGCGGAAGATCGCCGCGACGATCAAGGCGCTCGGCCTGTCGCGGTTTCAGCTGAAATACTCGGCCGGCCCCCTGCCGCATGCCAGGCTGATGCGCAGCATCGAGCTGTATGGCAAGGCGGTGGTGCCGCGGGTGCGAGAGTTGCTGGCGGAGGAAGCGGCGCCGGTGTCCTGACCAACGCGACCGAACGGCTCGTTGGTGAGCCGAAGGTCGCGCCCCCCACGCCGTCGTCCCGGCCTCGAGCCGGGACCCATACCGCGTGATCTCTCTGTGGGGCACACTGAGTGTCGTTCTTCGCCAAACAGCGGCCGGTGGTTATGGGTCCCGGCTCAAGGCCGGGACGACATCGAGGGCTTGGACAAAGGGTCGCTTACGACTCCGAGACGCCTGGCGCCAATCGTCCGCGCTCCCCCGCCGCCACGCGCGCCAGCTCGTCCGACGCCCGCGCCAGCACCCCCTCCCAGGCCATCGGCCGCTCCTGCCGGAACAGCCGCATGGTCGGGTACCACGGCGTGTCCGCGCGGTCGCGCAGCCAGCGCCAGTCCTGGGCATAGGGCAGCAGCACCCAGACGGGGCGCGCCAGCGCGCCGGCGAGATGGGCAACAGAAGTGTCGACGGAAATGACGAGGTCGAGCGCGGTGACGGCGGCAGCGGTTTCCGCAAAGTCGGCCAGCAGCGGCGCGAGGTCGATGACCTCCGTGCCGAGATCGAGCAGCGCCGGCGCGTCGTCGGGACGCGGCTCCTTCTGCAGCGAATAAAGCTGCACGCCCGGCCTCACCAGCCGCGCCAGCACGTCGCTGGCCGCGAGCGAGCGCTGGCGGTCGCCCTTGTGCCTGGGATTGCCGGCCCAGACCACGCCGACCTTCAGCCCCGGCCGGCATCCGAGCACGTTGCGCCAGGCTGCGACCTTGATCGGGTCAGCGGCGAGATAGGGCACATCGCCGGGGATCGTCTCCAGCGTGGTGCCGAAGATGTGCGGCAGGTTCATCAGCGGCAGCTGCAGATCGAACGGCGGCAGCGGCTCGCCGCGCGCCACCACGGCGACACCGTCGAGACCGCGCAGCAGCGAGGCGATCGCCGGCTGAACCTGCAGCACGATGTTGCCGCCCATCGCGCGCACGCGCGGAATGTAGCGCACGAACTGCAAGGCATCGCCGATGCCGTATTCGGCGAACAGCAGCAGCGTGCGGCCGTCGAGCGGCTCGCCGTTCCAGTCCGGCACATCGAAGCGCGGCATGCTCGCGGACAGCTCGGGGCAATGCCGGCCCCAGCGGTGCTCGGCGAAGCCGGCGGCGAGATCGCCCGTCAGCAGCAGCGCATGGGCATGATTGTAGCGCGTCTGCGCATCATCGGGCGCCAGCGCGACCGCCTGGTGCGAGGCCGCGAGCGACGCGTCGATGTCGCCGGCATGGCGCAGCGCCACCGCGAGATTGGCATGCCCCCGCGCATAGCCGGGATCGGCGGCGACGGCGCGGCGATGCGCGGCCACGGCCGCATCGAACTCCCCGCGCCGCTCATGGACGATGCCGAGATTGGTGTGGGCCGGCGCGTAGTCCGGGCGCAGCGCCAGCGCGTGGCGGCAGGCGGCCAGCGCGGCGTCGAGCTGGCCGGCGCCGCACAGGCAGGCGCCGAGATTGCTGAGCACGACGACATTGGCCGGATCCAGCAGCGCCGCGCGGCGATAGGCCTCGATCGCCTCGGCCGAGCGCCCCGCCTCGTACAACGCATGGCCGAGCTGCCGCGCCGCTTTGGCGTCATCGGGCGCCAGGCTCGCGGCGCGGCGATAATGCATCGCCGCCTCGTCGAACACGCCTTGTTGGTAGAGCACATCGGCCAGGGCGAGATGCAGTCCGGCATCGGCGGGACGCTGCACCAGCGCCTGCTGATAGACCGTCGCCGCCTCGCCGAGCCGGCCCTGCCGGACCAGCACCAGCGCGAGATTCCAGCGGGCCGCGGCCAGCGCCGGATCGAGCGTCAGGGCCAGGCGATACTCGGCCTCCGCCGCGGCGAAACGCGACAGCGCGAGCCATGCCGTGCCGAGCTTGTCGTGAACGGCGGCGTCGCGCGGCCGCAGCGCCGCGGCGCGAGCGAACGCCTCCGCGGCGGCCTCCTGCTCGCCCTTCACGGCAAGCGCATCGCCCAGCGTCACATAGGCCGCCGCATGGTTGGGATCGCAGGCAAACAGGCGCGCGAGCAGCGCCGCGCCCTCCGCCATGCGGCCGTCGGCGAAGGCGAGAATGGCCGACAGATGCAGCGCCGGCGGGTGATCCGGCACCTGCGCGAGGATGTCGCCGCACAGGGCGAGCGCGGGGCCGGGCCGTCCGGCATTGTAGTGATCAGCCGCCTCGCCCAGCAGCCGCTCGACCGCCACAGCGCCCATGATTGCCCCCGTCTCCCGCTCTCGGATGCAAGCTTCAACGACAGCCGTGCGGATTTCAGGCGGCGAAGCGCAACTTCGCAGACGCGCGCGGCCGTTCATCGGGCGAGCTCCGGCACGCACAACCCAAATCGGCGGAAGCCCGGGCGCACACCAGGTTGTTAGTAAAACTCGCGTCGCAGGCGGCGCCGACCGGCGCGATCACTCTGGATTGTGTGTCTTTGCGACGACAGCAACGGACGAATGGACGTCGCTAACAAACCGTTAAGAATCTGAAACAAACGGTAAATAGTGACGGCGGCGGGGCGAAACGCCGCAGACATGCGGCCGATCCCCTACCGGACGCGAAGCGCCCGGATTCAAATTTGTTGGTCTGGGGGCCGTTGAATGTCGTCGTCTGCGTATCTGAAATTCTGGAAATATGCCGCGCTGGGCTCCGCCCTGCTCCCCCTCGCTGCCCGGGCCGGAGACATCCCGACCACCCCGCCCGTCAACTTCACCAATTCGAGCACGGCGACCACCGGCTCGACCATGGTCAATGTGGTCGATTCCTATGCCAATCTGATGCTGAACGATCCGGCGCTGACCAACGGCACGGGCGTCATGGAGCAGAACCTCGCGACCGTCATCCGCATGACGCAGGCGCGCACGGCGGCACAGACGCTCGAGGCGATCCATGACGATCGCACCAACCAGCAATACAGCGTGCTGAACGGGCTCGGCGTCCTCACCGGATATTTCATGACCGGCACCGGTGCCTCGGCCAGCGGCACCACGCCGAACAGCCTGACGCCCACCACCTACGCGCCGTACACGCTGCAGAACTTCCAGTCCAACATCAACTATCTCAACGGCGCGAGCTGGGGCGCCACCACCTTCGGCAACGGCAGCGCGACGCCGCTCGCCGCGGCGGTGAACTTCGTCAACAACACCGTGCGCGCCAACTCCTCGACCGAGCCGACCAAGCGCACCTTCGAGCGCTACATGGGCTCGACCGCACCGGTGACCAACCCCGCGGCCTATGGCGCCGCCGTCAACCAGACCACGACAGGACCGCTGGCCTCCGCCTTCGGCAACTACAACGCCACCACCAAGACCGGACTGACCACCGCCGACACCGCCAACATCGTCGTCCCCACCTATTACGGCAACCTGACGATCCCCGCGGTCTACGGCAACGCCACCAACTGGGTGCGCGGCCTCACCGTGACCCAGGCGATGATCGATGCGCAGAACACCGCGAACGGCACCAGCCTGAGCTATCTCACCGTGCCGAATGTCGGCACGATCGTGAACGGCGTGCTGCAGCCGACACAATTCGTGGTCGGCGACTACGTACCCGGCATCGGCGCGGCCGCCAGGCCTTACCGGCTATCGACCGACGTCAGCGTGCCGACGCCGCTGCTGCAGATCATCAACAGCACCAACCCCTATGCCGATGGCGGCTTCATCTCCGGCCACACCAACTCGGCCTATACGCAGGCGCTGGGACTGGCCTTCCTGGTGCCGCAGCAATATCAGAGCATCCTGGCGCGCGCCGCCGACCTCGGCAACAACCGCATCCTCGCCGGCATGCATTCGCCGCTCGACGTGATCGGCGGGCGGATGTTCGCCACCGCGATCGCGGCGACCAACATCTACAATGCGCTGTATGATTCCAACGGCGACCGGGTCGACTGGACCAACCCGGCCAACACCAATGCCTATGCCGTCTACCAGGCCTACACCCAGACGCAGTCCTATCTCGCCTCGTCCTGTGGAACGGTGAGCGTCCAGGCCTGCATCCAGCAAGCGCAGGGCGGCGCGGCGACGATCGCGGCGGCCTCGAAGGACATCAATCTCTCGAGCACCGATCCGTCGAGCTACACCTATCGCATGACCTACGGCCTGCAGCTCGCCGGCGCCAGCACGACCCTGCCGGAGAACGTGCCGGTGCAGGCCCAGGTGCTGCTGCTGACGCGCTTTCCCTATCTCAGCGACGCGCAGCGCACCGAGATCCTCAAGACCACCGCGCTGCCGTCCGGCTACGCGCTGCTCGACGGCAACACCTGGGACGGCTGGGGCCGCATCAATCTCTACCAGGCGGCCTATGGCTATGGCGCGTTCAACAGCGCGGTCGCGGTGACGATGGATGCGGCGCAGGGCGGCTACAATGCGTTCGACATCTGGAGCAACGACATCTCCGGCACGGGCTCGCTGACCAAGAACGGCACCGGCACGCTCGTGCTCGCCGGCAACAACAGCTACAGCGGCGGCACCACCATCAACGGCGGCGCGCTGGTGGTCGCGGCGGGCGCCGCGGTCACGAGCCCGATCAGCGTCGGCGCCGGCGCGACCCTTTCCGGCCTCGGCACCGTCGGCGACGTCAACATCGCCGGCACGCTGGCGCCGGGCTATCAGGCGGTGACGGGCCTGACCGGCCAGGCCGGCAAGCTCACCGTGCTCGGCAGCCTCGCCTTCACCAGCGGCGCCACTTACGCGCTGCAGTTCACCCCCGGCAGCTTCAGCACGACCAGCGTGTCCGGCACGGCGACGCTGAACGGCCAGGTCACGGCGTCCTTCGCCGGCGGCGTCTATGCCGCGGGCAGCAAGGTCGCGATCGTCTCGGCCGCCGGCGGCGTGAGCGGGCAGTTCTCCGGCTTGAGCTCTACGGCCAGCGGCGTCACCAACGTCACACCGACCTTGAGCTATGATGGCCAGAACGCCTATCTCACGCTGAAGCAGGCTGCGCTGCCGCCGCTGCCGACATCGGGCGTGAGCGGCAACGGCCAGCAGATCTACAACGTGCTCGCCAATGCGGTGAACAAGGGCGGCACGCTGCCGGTGTCGCTGCAGTCGGTCTACTTCCAGAACGCAGCCGGCGTCGGCGCGACGTTCAACCAGCTCGCCAGCCAGAGCGCGCCGGCGGGCACCCAGAGCGTCGGCCAGAGCATGACCGGCTTCATGAGCACCGTGCTCGACTTCGGCGGCAGCGGCCGCTCCGGCGCCGGATCGACTCCCGGCGGCTCGCCGATGATGGCCTATGCCGAGGCGAGCCCGGCGGCGAAGGCGGGCAAGATCTTCGCCAAGGCGATGCCGATGGAGCCGAGCTGGGCGGTGTGGGGCTCGGCGTTCGGCGGCGGCGGCCATATCGGCGGCGATGCCGCGGCGGGCAGCCAGGACGTGTCGTCGCGGATCTATGGCCTCGCGGCCGGTGCCGATTATCGGCTGGCGCCGGACACGACGCTGGGCTTCGCGCTGTCGGGCGGCCAGACCAGCTTCAGCGTCGCGCAGGGCGGCGGCTATGGCAGCTCGGACTTCATCCAGGCGGCGGCCTATGCGACCAGGCGCTTCGGCGCAGCCTATGTCTCCGGCAGCCTGGCCGCCGGCGCGCATTGGATGTCGACGACGCGCAACCTCACCACCGCCGCGGTCGAGACGCTGCGCGCGAGCTACACGGCGCCGACCCTCGCCGGCCGCGCCGAAGCCGGCTACCGCTTCGATCTCGGCGCGAGCAGCGTGACGCCCTACGCCGCGCTGCAGCTGCAGCAGGTGTGGAGCCCGTCCTACACCGAGACGAGCTCGCTCGGCGCCAATGGCTCGGCGCTGACCTTCGCAGCGCGCGACACCACCCTGCCGCGCACCGAGCTCGGCCTGTGGGCCGATCGCCGTGTGTCGGAGACGTTCCTGCTGCGCGGCCGGGCCGCCTGGGCCCACGACTACAATCGTGACGCCACGGTGAGTGCGACGTTCCAGACCCTGCCCGGCGCCAGCTTCGTCACAACGGGCGCCCGGATCGCGGCGGATTCGGCGCTGCTGTCCGGCGTCGCGGAGGTGGCGCTGACCTCGCATCTGACGCTGTCGGGCCAGATCGACGGCCAGTTCGCGCGATCTTCGTCGTCCTGGGCCGGCACCGGCCGGATCAAATATCAATGGTGAGGTGACAGGCGACCATCAGATCGAGCCGCGTCCCGCGAGGACGCGGCTTTTTTCCTGTGATGTCGTCGCCGTCAGCTGGCGGCGGCCTCTCGCCGCATCGCCTTGCGGGCGCGGTCGACGTCCGGCGTGCGATAGGCCGCTTCGGGAATGGTGCGCAGCCGCGAATCGTGAACACGCGGACCGAGACCATAGAACTGCTGGAAGCTCATGATCAGCGGCCGCCATTTGTCGGGATCGATGCGGTCGCGCACGCCGTCCATCAGGATCGAACGATCGACATGGACCCGCTGCACGCGCACCTCGAAGCACTGGATGTGTCCTTTCAGAATCGCATCCTCATCGGCGATGCCATGCACCGCCTCGACGCGCGCTTCGAGCTGCACTGGACATTCGGCGACACGTGGCGCGGCGACGGTTTCGGACGCGATGGCGGTCAGGCCGGCCAGGGCAAACTTGTCCGCCTCGTGGCGATAGCCCTTGTGCCGCTTCATCGCCGGCACCGGATCAGAGCCGGTCGTCAACGCCAGCCGGTCGACCGCGGCGACGAGATCGACCGAAGGCAGGTTCAGCACGCATTCGCCGGTCCGGACCATGTTCTGCGGCGTCTTCGACCCGGCGGCGAGGCCGAGCATGCAGCGCCAGCCCAGCCAGAACGCCGACGACATCGGCGCGAGATTGCAGCTGCCGCCCTCATTGACGGTGCTGATGAGCACGACGGGCGTCCCGAAATACAGGATGCCCGGCTCGATGGGGGTGTGCATGGGAAGCTCTCCAGGATGATGCAGCAGCGGACGGCCGCTGTCGGCTCCTGGATGGTTCCCCGATCCCGGCGATACGCTCCACCCGATCTCCGATCGGGCGAGGTCCGGCTGCATCAACGTCTGATCTGGAAAAATCCGCGCGCGCAGGGCGGCGGCAGATGGCGATCCCGGCATGACTCGAACATGCGACCTACGGTTTAGGAAACCGCCGCTCTATCCAGCTGAGCTACGGGACCGGCGCTGCAAACAGCTGACCCTGCCATCACGACTGCTCATAGCAGAGGGACGGCGCAATCGCCAAGCCTGTGGGCTGACCGAAAATGGCGGCTGCGCGCCTTTGACCGAGTGACCCGCATCACATCCGCGGCACCCTCGCGGGACTATCCACAGACCGCCGCTATGGCCAGACAGACATTCAGGAGCGCGCCATGCCCGTGGTGCTGAAGGACATCGACATCACCGACAGCCATGCCCCCCAGGCTGGTGAACCCGGGCCCGCACCGGACGGAACGGTTGAGATCGGCCCCGTCATGATAGGATCGGGGGGCAGCGGGGCCGAGGCGGCGTCCTCCGGCGGCGGAGTGCAAATCTCCGAGATCGCCGTGAACCTGTCCGAGCCGGCCTCCGGCGAGCAGCTGGCCGGCGGCGATCTGCACCCGAATCCCTATGGTCAAGGCGGCGACGGGGGCGAAGGCCCGGCCAGCCCGGCCGACCCGGGCGCCGGCGACCTGCATCCCAATCCCTATGGAGATCCCGGCGACGGCGGCGACGAGTTGCCGGCCAATCCCTATGGCGAAGGACCCGGCGGCAGCGACGGCGCGCCGGAGCTGCCGCCCAACCCGTATGGCGACGAAGGCGGCGGCGACCTGCATCCGAGCCCCTACGAAGGCGATGGCGGTAGCGCGGGCGGCGGCGATGCCGGTGGCGGCGACAGCGGCAACGGCAATGGCGGGGATTCCGGAGGCGGCGGCGATCCCGATGGCGGCAGTGGCGGCGGCGAGGGCACGCCTGATCCGGATGGCAGCGGCGGCGAAGCTGGCGAATCTGGCGGTCGTGGCGGGGCCGGCACGCATGGCGGTGGCGCCGGGGCAGCCGGCGAAGCCGGGCCGTCAGGAGACATCATCGGTCATCTCGGCGGCGAATCCCATGGTCGAAGCGGCACGGGTCCGCTCCATGATCCCGGCGAGGAGCGTCCCAATCCGGACGACAGCGGTTCGGGCGGGCCGACCAGCTCGGTCGCCCATGCCGGCGCCAGCCTGGAGCTCAGCTTCTGGGACCAAGCCGAAGGGGCCGTGCACGGCGCCACATCCGGCGGCCATGCTGCCAACGCCGACATCGGTGGCCTCGGCCTTGGGCATCTGACGGAAGGCCATGCCGCGGCCATGGACACGACGGCTTCGCACGCCTCGTTCGACCTCGCCGGCGGCTTCGAGCACGCCGTCGCTCCTGACGCTGCCCTTGCTCACGATGTCTCCGGCGCCTCGGCTCACGCCGAATTCGGAGCGAGCGCGTTTCACGCCGCGGCCGAACTCAACAGCGCTCACTTCGCCAACCAGATGCACATCTGATCGTCACGGGACTTGTCCGCGGTGCGCGCGGTCACGATCTTCGGCCGCCGGTCAATGCTCCGCCGCGCACCCCGGCAGGTCGAACAGCGCGTGCAGCCCGCAGGTCGAGGTGAACATCTTGTCACCGCTGTGGCCGACGCCGGCAACGTCAAAGAGGCTGTGGTTTGGGGTGCCGCCGTCGCGCGCGGCCATGGCCGTGACGTAGGAATGGCCGCGCACATAGCGTGTCGGCCCCTGCGCCTCGGCCATGCAGCTCCTGTCCAGCGCGGGGTGATTCGGATCGGTGTCGCGGGTGCCGAGCAGGTAGATCACGCGGCGGGCGACATAGGCGCGCTCGAGCTCGGCCGATGTCGGCGTGGCCAGATAGGCCGGACGGTCGGCCATGCCGTACTTCCAGCGGTCGTAGCCCGGACAGGCCGCGGCGATCGCGGCGTCCGGCCGGTCGGCTGTGAAATAGGCGTAGGACGAGGGATTGGCGACGACATAGCGCACCGCGACCTGGCGCTGCGTCAGCGCCGCCTCGCCCTTGCCGGCGATCGCATAGCGCTGCACCACCTGGCCACCGCCGGAATGGCCGGCGATCACAACCTCGCTCAACGCCGGGAAGAGCGAGCGATCGGCGAGGCGGGCGAGGATCGCGTCCAGGACCTCGAACGAGCTGACGGGCTGGGGAGCGGTGGCCGCGTCGCCGCCCTGCCAGCCCTCGAGGGTCCAGCGCAGGGTCTCAGGCGGCAACCTGTGCTCCGTGACGTCGATCTCGGCGAGGAATTGCGGCGCGATCAGCAGGGTCGTCGCCCCGGCCGTACCGGCGGCATCACGGGCCTTGATCGCGGTCTTGTAATAGACGTCGGCGTTGCGCAGCCTGCCGTGCAGCACCAGCACCGCCCGCGTGATGTCGGGCTGCGGCTGCGTCCAGGGACGGGAGGCATAAAGCGGCAGAACGCCGCGATCGCCGACGGCGAGGCGCTCATCGGCGACGACCGCGACCGGCCGCCGATTCGGCGCGGTCTCGCTCTGAGCCCAGGCCAGTGCGCCAACCAGCGCCAGACCGGCGAGCAGCATCCCCTTCAACGCAATCATGGTGTCCTCGGACCGCTGCGGCACCCCATTGCCGCGCCTCGTCGACCATAGAATGCCCGCAGCGGGAACAGAAGACCGGCAGCGGCCGGCGATCACAGCCCCGTTGACAGGGGCGGTTTGACTATCCGGCAGGCGGACGATGGTCTAAGAGAACGGCGCCGATGCGGAACCGGCCTCGGGATCGCCGTATTGGTCGTGCCTGAGCGCGGGTCGTGACCGAGGGACGGCCGTCCCGCGCCACAGGGCCGCCGAGCAAGGCGCATCCGCTCCATTTTTCAAGCCGAGGGAAACAGACAGTTCAATGCTTATCCGGTCGGTCATTTCAGGCGCACTCGCAGGCCTCCTCTCGCTCGCTGCCGCGAAGGCGCAGGACACCCGCAATCTCTTGGAGTCCAAGGAGTCGCTCTACAACAACATCTATGTCTATGAGCAGGCGCCCTACCGCAGCATGACCTTTGGTCACAACCGGCGCATCTACACCGAGAGCGTCTACAACACCCGTGACGAGCTCGACCTGCCGGTCGACTATACCCGCTTCATGACCGCGAGCGTGATGTACGCCAAGACCGTCAACTCGATCCTGGAGATCGGCTTCGGCGGCGGCCGCACCGCCTGGTACCTGCACCGCTTCCTGCCCAAGGTGCAGGTGACGTCGGTGGAGCTCGACCCGACCGTGCTGGAGCTCGCCAAGAAGTATTTCGGCATCAAGGAGGAGCCGAACTTCCACGTCGCCAACCGCGACGGGCGGCTGTTCGTGCAGGAGTCGAAAGAGCGCTACGACATCATCCTGATCGATGCCTATCGCGGACCGTTCGTGCCGTTCCACCTGCTGACCAAGGAATTCTACCAGCTGGTGAAGGATCATCTCGCCGAGGGCGGCGTGGTGGCGCAGAACGTCGAGCCGTCGACGATGCTGTTCGATGCCGCTGTCAAGACCATCCACAGCGTGTTCCCGCAGGTCGACTTCTACGAGGCCGGCGGCAACATCGTGATGGTCGCCTACCCCGGCGACGAGCGGAAGCCCGAGGATCTCGCCGGCGTCGCGCAGGAGCGCGACAAGGAGTTCGGCTTCCGCTACAAGCTCGCCGACATGCTGGCGCAGCGCAAGCGCATCGACATCGACAACGGCCAGGTGATCGACGCCAAGGCCAAGGTGCTCACCGACGACTTCGCGCCGGTCGAGGCGCTGAAGAGCATCGAGCGCCACAACAAGAAGCTGCCATGAGCGAGCACGTGTCGCGCGCCGGCGTGCTGGCGATCTATGTCTGCTCGTTCCTGGTCGGCTGCGTGCTGATGGGCTTCGAGATGCTCGGCAGCCGCTACCTCAACCCGTATTTCGGCAGCGGCATCGGCGCCTGGGCGAGCCTGATCTCGACCGTGCTGTGCGCGCTCGCGATCGGCTATTTCGCCGGCAGCGCCATCGTCGACCGCCAGCCCACCACGCGCACCATCGGCACCATGATCCTGATCGCGGCCGGCTACATGGCGCTGGTGCCGGCGACCGCCGACGCGGTCATGGCCGACATCCTCGACACCATCGGCGACGGCGCGGCCGCCACATTGATGGCTTCGACGGCGCTGCTGCTGGTGCCGCTGACCTTGCTCGGCACGTTCTCGCCGATCGCCGTCAGCCTGTTGACGCGCTCGGCCGACGAGGCGGGCCGCGTCGCCGGCCTCGTCTATGGCGTCTCGACCATCGGCAACGTGGTCGGCACGCTGGTCACGACGTTCACGCTGATCCCGACCATCGGCTCGCGCGCGATCACCTATTATTTCGCCGTGGCGCTGGCGGTCTGCGCTGGCATCCTGTTCATTCCGTTCGGCAAGAAGACGACCTGACATCAAGCATTGAAGAGTTCCGGATGAGACAGTTCTGGCCCCGCCTCGCCGCCACGGCGGCCATGGCCGCGTTGCTGCTGACGTCGCTGCCCGCGCGCGCGGCGGAAGCCCAGATCGAGCTGTGGGACGGCCAGCGCGCGCTGGGTCACATCGCCGATCTCCTCAAGTTCACGCCACGCTCGATGGGCGAGCCGGGACACCAGAAGGCGATCGACTACATCAAGGCGGCGATGGCCAAGAGCGCCGCGGACGCCGTGCTGACGCAGAGCTTCACCGCCAAGGGCGACGACGGCAAGGCGATCCCGCTCACCAACATCATCGCCCGCTTCCAGGTGCAGAACCCGCGCCGCATCATCGTCGCCACGCATTACGACAGCATCATCAAGGCCTATCGCGATCCCAAATCGCCCGACGCGCCGATGCCCGGCGCCAACAACTCGGCCTCCGCCGTGGCGCTGCTGCTGGAGACCGCGCGCGTGCTATCGCTGTCGGCGAAGCCGGATGTCGGCATCGACTTCATCTTCTTCGACGGCGAGGAGGGACCGAAATCGCTCGGCGCCGGCGATCCGACCTGGCGCGCGCTGGGATCGCCCTATTTCGCGGCCAATCTCAAGACCTATTACCCGACGCGCAAGCCGGAGAAGGCGGTCGATTTCGACATGGTCTGCGACAAGGACCTCAAGCTGCAGCCCGAGCCGTCGTCGCTGCATTCGGCGCTGCCGGAGGTCAAGAAGTTCTGGAGCATCGGCAGCCAGATCGCGCCGCAGGCCTTCTCGCCAGAACCGACGTCCTACCCGATCAGCGATGACCACACCGCCCTGCAGCAGGCGGGCATCCCGAGCTTCCTGGTGATCGACTTCGACTACGAGCCCTATTTCAACACCACGCAGGACACGATCGAGCAGTGCTCGGCGCAGAGCCTGGAGGCGGTCGGCCGCACGCTGCTGCGCTATCTCTATACGCCCTGATCGGCGCGGCGCTCAGGCCAGCGCCAGCTCGGGCTGTGGCTGCTCGGCGCGGGCCGGCTTGCGCGACGCGAGCAGGCCCGGCACCAGCGCCTCCGCGGCCTCGGCGCCTGAAATCACCACGGCCTCGACGCCAGCGCCGGCGTTGCCACCGCCGGCGATGACCAGATTGCGCAGCGGCGTCTTGGCACCCTTCAGCCGTCCCGATCGTCCCACGCCATAGATCGAGCCGGCGCTGGCGAGATCGTAGCGCGCATAGGTGACGGGGCTCGCGTCGGTCCGGTAGACGATGTGCTGCGACAGGCCGGGAATGACGGTCTCCGCTGCGGCCACCATGGCGTCGCCGAGCTGCTGCTTGCGGACTTCATAGTCGGGCGATCGCCGCCACGCCTTCCAATCGTCACCACCCTCCTCCGGAAACCAGCCTTTGGCCTGTTCGTGAGGAACGAGGGTGATGATCGTCATCGTCGCATGCCCCGCCGGCGCCGCCGACGGATCGAGCTTGGACATCACGGCGAGGCCGACCCCCATCGGCGCATCGAGATGCGTGGCTGGCGAAATGTCGGGCACGATGTCGAGCCCGAGATGCACCGAAAAGCACGACGTGGCCGGCACGATCGTCGCGGCGCGGTCGCGGAACGCGGCCGGCAGGTCCTCGGGCTTCAACAGCTCGGTGAACGTCCGGCCGAGGTCGGCATTGGACACGATTGCGTGGGCCCGCACCTGGCGGCCGTTGCCGAGCTCGAGGCCGGCGGCGCGACCCTGCTCGACAAGGACGCGCGTGACCTTCGACTTCAACACCACCTCGCCGCCCCGCGCCGTGATCGCATCGGTCAGCACGTCCGCGAGGTGACCGGAGCCGCCTACGGGATAGAAGCCGCCCTTGAAATAATAGCCGAAGATCGGAACCATCTGGCCGCAACTCAGCTTCTCGCTGCGGTCGCCAAGATAGCCCGCCAGCGCATTGAGCGTGGCGATCAGCGCGGGATCGGAGACGTGGGCGGCGACCAGGTCGTCGAACGGCCGGTTCATCCAGCGAAACGCCTGCGGATGCTTGCGCGGAAAGGCCAGCAACTCCTCGATCGTTTCCGGCATGCCGGGAATGCCGCTGCGGCCCTCGCCGGTCGCATACATGCTCACGAAGATCGCGTGGATGGTATCGAACAGTTTGACGATGCCGTCAGCGCTGGCGGGAAACATCTCGCAGAGCTGGCGGACATAGGCGCGCCAATCCTCGGGCACGTCGATGCGGCGCCCGGCCAGACGGTAGGAGTGCGTGACGCGCTTCCATTCAATGCGATCGGCGACGCCGAGCCTGTGCAGCACGCTGTCGACCGGACCGCCCGGCCAGACGCCGGAGAAATCATGCGGCCCGGCATCGAAGCGATAGAGCACCGGCTTGTTGTCGTGATGGGCCTTGCGCAGATAGCTGTGGCAGAAGCCGCCGGGCACGACATGGTGATCGAACACCTTCACCTTGAGTCCGGAGTCGGCGAGCAGCGCCGCCGCCGTGAGGCCGCCGATGCCGGCGCCGATCACCGCGACGTCGCAATCGGCGCTGGCGCTGGCAGTGGCGGAGAAGGCCGGCGCCGGCCAGTGAAAATCCTCCCGCGCCGCCCGCATCCGCTGGACGGCCTGCCGGATCGCGAAGCGCGGTCCGAAGATCGACACCAGTGCGCCGCCGGCGACGATGGCGGTCGTGATCCAGGACGACACGCCGGCCCAGCGGCACAGGCCGAGCACGAGGAACAGCACGCCCCACAGCCCGGTCATCAGCATGTTGATCAGCTGGAACTGCGGCGTGGCGGCGCTGTCGGCATAGCTCGCGCGGGAATAGTCCGCGGTCCAGGGGCGGCCCACCACGAGCGAAACGAAGCTGATCACGCCGAGGCCGGCGAAAGACAGCCATAGCGCGTTACCGGCAGTCCAGTTCGGCGCGACATCGTTGGCGATCGCCAGCAGCACGAACAGCGCCAGGCTGCCGAGTTCGAGGACGGCGATTTCGCTGCGAGAGGCGCGCCACACATTGGCAACGAGCGACAAGGCCAGGGCCGACCACACGGCCCAGGCCGGCTGTTGCCAGCCCAGCAGCGCCCAGAACACGACGAACGGCAGCAGCGCCAGCTTGACGATGAGGAATACCTTCATACCAGCCTCCACCGCGCGATCGCGCCGCTTATCTTTCCAATGTCAAGATAGCCGTAGAGGCATTCCGGTGCGGCGTCAACAATTATCTTTCCAACGTCAAGATTAGTTTCGTCAACTACGGCGGGATGAGAGCGGAGGCCCATGCTTCGTCGCATTTTGGCGGCGGAGCGTATCGTTCGGGCGCCACATCCGGTGCGATGGCCGCACCAAGCGGCGCTCAACTGTGGCAACAGGATCACGGAAAAGCGGCGAGCGTTCTAGAAAGTCGCAAATTGCGCAGCATAGGAGTCACACATCGCCGCAAAATGGCGACAATCTGAGGTCATCTGAGGCGAGGAGACGCTGAGGATTGCCGTTCGTGTACCGACCCCAACTGCCCATATTGGTCTTTGCCGCAATCAGCTGCCTGTCCGCGATGCAACCACAACGCGCGCGTGCGGAGTGGTGGAGCCGGGCGCCGGCCGATTTCGAGGAATGCGCCGACGCCGCCGAGAAGTCCGCGACCAAGGAAGAGAAGACCACGGCGATGGCGCAGTGTAACGCCAAATTTGCCGGCAGACGGAAACCGGGCGGCGGCTACGTCTATTACGACTTCATGCAGGATCGCAGCTTCGACATCGCGGGCCCCAATCCGACGCCCGAAGAGCAGAAGTTCATCGACCAGCAGTACACGCAATATCTCGAGCGGCAGCGTCACGCCAACATGAGTGCAGCGATGATGCCGCGCACGCAGCCGCAGGGCCTGCAGCCGGCCTCGATCAAGGACATGACGGCGCGCGCCGCGATCGAGCCGCCGAAGCCCGCATTGCCGGCGCCTCCTCCTCCCCCGCTGCCACGGCCGAGCAAGCCGCCGGCTGCGGCCCAGCAGACCGCGCCGACCGCTGTGCCAGGGGCGACAGCCGAGGCCCGCGCGCGCATCAAGGCGGCGCAATGCGCCAAGGACGGCAGCCGGCGGGATTCGTTCTCGTGCAATTTCCCGGTGCTGTCGGAAAAGCTCGACGATCTGAAGCGCCTGTTCACCGGTCCGAGCCAGACCGCCACGGCGACGCCGGTCGTGAAGCCGCCGAAGCGGGCGGACGCCAAGAACTGATCTCGAGACCTGACCCAGAGAACCGAGCCTGAGGAGCAAACTGACGCGCACGACGTCAGCGGGCGCGTGATCTCCATTCATCCGAGCGTCATCGGCGCCGTGTCACAACGCGCGGCGCGCAGGCGCGCGGCTTGTCACGCCGCTTGCGAGGCCATAGCTTTATCCGCGCGGGGCGCGCAGGAGGCACGTCATGGGTCTACTCGATATCCTCAACGGCATGCAGAACGGCCCGCACGGGCCGTCCCATCCGACCACACCGCAGAATGGCGGCATGTCGCCGATGACGATGGCGATCCTCGCACTGCTGGCGTGGAAGGCCGTGAAGCACTTTTCGCAGAACGGCCAGCAGCCGCATGCAGCGCCGACACCGGTGCCGCCGCCGCAGCCAGCTCCGCAAGGGGGGCCGCTGGGCGGCGCTCTGGGTGGAGGTTTGGGGAACATCATCGCCGGCGGACTCGGCGGGCTGCTCGCGGGCGGCGCGGCCGGCAGCGTGCTGTCGGGCGGGCTCGGCGATCTGCTGCGCCAGTTCCAGGACAAGGGCCATGGCGACGCGGCCAACTCGTGGGTCGGGCCCGGTGAGAACAAGCCGATCTCGCCGGGCGATCTCGCCAGCGCGCTGGGCGCCGATCATATCGACCAGCTGACCGCGCAGAGCGGCCTGTCGCGGGATGAACTGCTCAACGGGCTGAGCCAGTATCTGCCGAAGGTGATCGACCAGCTGACGCCCGACGGGCGGCTGCCGACCGAGCACGAGCTGGCCGGCCGGATCTGAGCGCCTGCGATAGGTTGACGGGAAGGACGAACCGCATGTTGCACATTCTCATCGTCGGGCTGGTCGCCGGCTTTCTCGCACGATTGATATCACCCGGACCGAACAATCCCTCGGGCTTCATCCTGACGATCGTGCTCGGGGTGGTCGGCGCGTTCCTCGCGACCGCGGTCGGACAGGCGATCGGGCACTACAGTCCCGACGAAGGCGCGGGCTACGTCACCGCGACGCTCGGCGCCGTGGTCGTTCTCTTCATCTGGAACAGGCTGGTCGCCAGCGGCACCATTCGCGACTTCAATCGGTAGCAGCCGGCACTCCGTCGATGCAATTGAAGCGGCGCAATCCAGAGTCCTCGCTGGGCCCTGGATTGCTTCGCTGCGCTCGCAATGACGCGGATGGAGACCGCCGAGCTACTCACACCGTCGCTGCGGACACGCTGGATCGCTGCGCCTGGCAATCTTGCTCACTCTGGCTGACCATTGGCCTTCACTGCACCCACCCCGTCATTGCGAGCGCAGCGAAGCAATCCAGGGCCGCACGAAAGGTGTAGACCGCGTCAGCGCCTGATCGCAGCGACGACGACCTCAGCCCAGCAGATGCATGCCCGCATCCATGCGCACGACCTCGCCGGTCATCTGCCCGGAAGCGGGGCTCGCCAGGAAGGCGACGAGTTGCGCGATGTCCTCGGCCGACGACGCCGTGCGCAGCGGCACGCGCGCCACCACGGCATCACGCACCTGCTTGGCGCCGGCCTCGCCGCGGCCCTTGGTGAACCAGGGCGTATCGATATAGCCGGGGCACACCGTGTTGACGCGGATCGACGGCGCCAGCGCGCGCGACAGCGACAGGGTCATCGTGTTCAGCGCGCCCTTGCTCGCCGCGTAGGCCACCGACGAGCCGACGCCGCTGATGCCCGCCACCGAGGAGACGTTGACGACGGCGGAGGCGCGCGCGGCCAGCTTCGCGGCGGCTTCGAGCAACGGCCGCGCGGCGCGAATCATCTGGAACGGGCCGATCGTGTTGACCGCGTAGATGCGCTGGAAATCTTCCGCCGAGAGGCCGTCGAGCTGATCATGCGGCACATGCTTGGTGGTGCCGGCATTGTTGACGAGCACATCGAGCCGGCCCCAGGGCGCGGCGGCGGCAACGATCGTCTTGCAGTCCTCGTCGCGCGATACGTCGCCCTGCACGACGATCACCTCGACGCCTTCCTTGCGGCAGAGGTCGGCGGTCTGCTCGGCTTCCGTCTTGCTGTTCGAATAGTTCACGACGATGCGCATGCCCGCCTTGGCCAGCAGCAGCGCCGTCGCGGCGCCCAGGCCCGAGGCCGAACCCGTCACGATCGCGCACAGACCTTCCGCCATTCCGCTTCTCCCTGTTAACCGGATTCTCGTTCTCAGCTGACCGTGTCTTAGCGAAGATCGCGGCGACTGCAAAATCCGGGCAATCTCCGCGCCGCGGAAATCGCGCCGCTCCATGCGGGGAACGGACGGCGCCCTGCGATGCGCGACGCTTGTCAGCCGTGAGGCTTGCGCTCATCATGCGCCGCAAAGCACAGCCTGCGCCGGGCGCAGACGCGACGCAGAACAATCAGCACGAGGAACGCCGTGGCGGACGCTGAGAACATCGTGGTTGCGACCGCGGAGAAGATCTTCGCCGATCTCGCCGACCCGCAGACCATCAATCACGACAAGGACGGACGCTGGGCGGCGCCGCTGTGGCAGGCGCTGAGCGAGGCCGGCCTGCCGCTGGCCTGGGTCGCCGAGCAGTTCGGCGGCGCCGGCACCGACCTCGCCGACGGCTTTGCGGTGATCAATTCCGCCGGGCGCTTCGCGCTGGCGGTACCGCTCGCCGAGACCCTGCTGGCCGGCTGGCTGCTGCAGCAGGGCGGCATCGCCTCACCCGAAGGCGCCATGACGATCGCCCCGGCGCGGCCAAAGGACAGGATCACGCTCGATGCCGACGGCACGCTGTCGGGCCGCGCCCGCGGCGTGCCATTTGCGAAGAACGCCAAGCACGTCGCTGTCGTCGCGCATGGCCGCGACGGCGTCTCGATCGCCTTGGTCGACGCGGCCGGGCTGCGGATCGATCCGGGCCTCTCGCTCGCCAACGATCCCAGCGACACCGTCATCTTCGATCACGTCGCGCCGGTGGCGATCAAGCCTGCGCCGGCCGGCTTCGATCAGGACCGCCTGATGCTGATGGGCGGCGTGGTGCGCGGCCTGCAGATCGCGGGCGCGCTGGACCGGCTGCTCGAGATCAGCGTGCGCTATGCCGGTGAGCGCGTCGCCTTCGAGAAGCCGATCGGCAAATTCCAGGCGGTGCAGCACAATCTCGCCCGCCTCGCCGGCGAGGTCGCCGCGGCGAGCGCCGCCGCGACCTCCGCCGCCGATGCGATCGCGCGCGGCGAGGCGATGGACGACGCGATCTTCCTCGAAGCGGCCGCCGCCAAGATCCGCTGCGCCGAGGCCGCCGAGAAAGGCGCGGCGATCGCCCATCAGGTGCATGGCGCGATCGCCTTCACCACCGAGCACATCCTGCACCGCTTCTCGCTGCGGGCGCTGGCCTGGCGGGACGATTTCGGCTCGGAGAGCCATTGGGCCGTCGCGCTCGGGCAACGCGTCGCCGCCCGCGGCGCCGACGAGCTATGGCCCCTGGTCGCCTCACGCTGATACGGGAGAGGATTGCCGCATGACCGCACTTCGTTTCGATCCGATCCGCCTGCCGCCCGAGTGCGAGGAGCTGCGCAAGGAGGTACGCGCGTTCCTCGCCGAGGAGATCGCCGCCGGCACGTTCAATCCCTATCAGCCGCTGCGCGAGGATGCCGATGCGCGCGAATTCTCCAGGCGCGTTGGCGAGCGCGGCTGGATCGGCATGACCTGGCCGAAGAAATATGGCGGCCATGAGCGCACGTTCCTCGAGCGCTATGTCGTGACCGAGGAGATGCGCGTCGCCAACGCGCCGGTGCGGCGGTTCTTCGTCGCCGACCGCCAGAGCGGGCCGATCCTACTGCGCTACGCGCCCGAACACATCAAGGCGGACATCCTGCCGCGCATCTGCCGCGGCGAGCTGTGCTTCGCGATCGGCATGAGCGAGCCGAACTCCGGCTCCGACCTGTTCGCGGCCAAGACGCGCGCGACGAAGACGGATGGCGGCTGGCTGATCAACGGCACCAAGATCTGGACCACGTCGGCGCACATGGCCGACTACATGATCGCGATCTTCCGGACGTCGCCGGCGACCAAGGAGAACCGTAGGCACGGCCTGACGCAGTTCCTGGTCAACATGAAGTCGCCGGGCATCAAGGTGAATCCGATTGGCCAGATCACCGGCCAGAAGGAATTCAACGAGGTCGTGTTCACCGACGCCTTCGTGCCGGACGATCACCAGCTCGGCGAGATCGACGGCGCCTGGAAGCAGGCGACCTCCGAACTCGCCTATGAGCGCTCCGGGCCGGAGCGCTTCCTGGAAACCTATTACGTGCTGACCGAGCTGGTGCGCGCCGCAGGCCCGGATCCCGACACGCGCAGCGCCGAGGGCATCGGCCGCCTGGTGGCGCAGCTGCATGCGATGCGGCGGATGTCGGTGTCGGTCGCTGGCATGCTGCAGGCCGGCAAGGAGCCGGTGGTCGAGGCGTCGATCGTCAAGGACGTCGGCACGGTGTGGGAGCAGCAGCTGCCGCATCGCGTGCGCGACCTCGCCGCCTTCGTCGAGGAGGACGCCGGCAATCGCGAGACCCTGGAGAACCAGCTGACCTTCGCCATCCGCACCGCGCCGAAGCTGACCATCCAGGGCGGCACGACCGAGGTGCTCCGCGGCATCATCGCGCGCGGCCTGGGGCTGCGGTAGCCGGCCGCGGAGACCGCGATCATCGCCGCGGCTCGTACGAAGACGTAGCTCCGTCATCGCGAGCGCAGCGAAGCGATCCAGGGCCGCACGAACAGTCTGGATTGCTTCGCTGCGCTCGCAATGACGCCTGGAGAAGCAGAATTGGAGACCACACCATGACCCACTTCCCTGACATCGGCGTCGAGATCCATGGCCATGTCGGCCTGATCGAGATCCGCCGGCCGCCGCTCAACTTCTTCGACATTGCGCTGATCAACCAGATCGCCGATGCGCTCGAAGGCTTCGATCGCGACATCGAGATCCGTGCGTCGGTGCTGGCCGCCCAAGGCAAGGCGTTCTGCGCCGGCGCGAACTTCGGCGATCCCGCGCGGCAGGCGCAGGAGGCCAAAGGTGATCCCGCCGACAGCCTCGGGCCGATCAATCATCTCTACATGCAGGCGGTGCGCATTTTTCGCTGCAAGAAGCCGGTCGTCGCCGCAGTGCATGGCGCCGCCATCGGCGGCGGGCTCGGGCTCGCGGTATCGGCCGATTTCCGCGTCACCTGCCCGGAGGCGCGATTCTCCGCCAATTTCACCAAGCTCGGCTTCCATCCGGGCTTCGGACTGACGGTGACGCTGCCGGAGCTGGTGGGCAAGAACAACGCCGAGCTGATGTTCTACACCAGCCGCCGCGTCACCGGCGAAGAGGCGTTGAAGATGGGCCTCGCCAATGAATGCGTGCCGCAGGATCAGGTGCGCAACGCAGCGATGAAGCTCGCCGCCGAGATCGCCGAATGCTCGCCGCTCGGCCTGCTCTCCACCCGCGCCACGATGCGCGCCGGCCTCGCCGACCGCGTCATGGCCGCCACCGAGCACGAGCTCGCCGAACAGACCCGGCTGCGCGCGACCGAGGATTTCAAGGAAGGCGTCAAGGCCACCGAGGAACGCCGCTTCGCCAACTTCAAGGGGCGGTGAGCGCTCCCCTGACGACGAGATCAGTGTGCCGGCGTTTCCATAATACGTCGAACACGTCCCGTGCGGCAGCACCTCACCCCGACCCTCTCCCCGTAACGAACGGGGAGAGGGAGCGCGGCGTGCGCGTGGCGAGGGCTCACGTCGCTTGAAGAATCGGAATCACTGCATTCGTTGCGGCAATCTCCGTCGGCGCGGGCGCTGCGACCTCTCCCCCGCCCTTTGCGGGGAGAGGTCGGATTGCGCAGCAATCCGGGCGGGGGTCATGGCACAAGCGCAGTCCAGATCGCGGTTCGTCGGACAGGCACAACAATGCGGGGCGCGAGAGCTGAACCAGCTCACAAATCTCACCTGGTCAGCGTGAAGGTCAGACCCGCGATCCCGAAGCCATCGCGCGACACCGCATATCCACGTGCCCGTGCGACGGCAGTGACACGCTCAGCATCCACCACGCGAAAGGCCAAGCCGCACATCAGTTCGCGCTCGCCGGTCTCGATGCGGATCTCGGCGTTGGGCAGCTTCAGCAGCTGAACACCCTGGTTGGTCGACGGCGTCACATCGAGGATCCGTCCCCAATGCGCCGCAAGCGATGCCGGCTCGGGGCTCTGCAGCACCACCTCGGTCAACGCCGTCGTCACATCGCGGCGGATCGCGCGCGTCCAGTCCGGACCGGCCGGCGGATACGGCCCGAGCACGTCGTCGCTACCCGTGGTGTGGTTGAGCTCGATGAACGCCGCGCGGCAGTCGCGCGGATGCAGCTGCACGCCGTGATAGGGCGGATGATCGATGATGTTGGCGGTGCGCACGCCCATCGCATTCGCAATGGCTGCGCGGCCGTCAGGATCGTCGCAGGCGAAGATCGCCATGTAGCCGCCGCGGCCGCCGGTCTTGTCGAGAAAACGTCCTGCCGCAGTGCCCTCCCGCGTCGGCGCGACGACCTCGAGCAGGATCGGCCCGACCGGCAGCAGCGCATTCTCCAGGCCGTATTTGCCGACATGCGGATCGCGGTAGCAGATCTCCAGGCCCATGATCGCGGCGATGTCGGAGACGACCGGCTCGAGCGTCGGGGCGACGAGACAGATCTGGCGCAAATGGAGGTAAGGCATGGCGATCCTCCTTGAACTATCACCTATTGACGCAAGCAACGGCCTACCGTCGTCATTGCGAGCGAAGCGAAGCAATCCAGGATTATTGTCTGAGCTCTGGATTGCTTCGCTTCGCTCGCAATGACGCCGATGGAGTCTACCGTCCGTGAAACGCCGGCGCGCGCTTCTCGACGAAGGCTCGCGCAGCCTCCTTGTGATCCTCGGTGTCGCTGCAGCGCGAGTGGTGCACGGCTTCGGCATCGAAGCAGGCTTCCAGGGTCATCGTCTCGGCATTGTTGATGTTGCGCTTGATGTAGCCGAGGGTGACGCTCGGGCCTTGAGCCAGCGACATCGCGAGCTCGCGCGCGGCGGCCTCGACCTCGGCGTCGGGCACGACCTTCGTCACCATGCCCAGTGCCAGGGCTTCGCGCGCGGAGAGGATCGGCGAGGTCAAATAGAGCTCGCGCGCCTTGGCGCTGCCGAGCAGCTGGGTGAGGAAGTAGGTGCCGCCGAAATCACCTGACAGTCCGACCTTGGCGAAGGCGGTGGTGATCTTGGCGGACTCGCCGGCGACGCGGAGATCGCAGGCCAGCGCGATGGACAGGCCGGCGCCGGCCGCGGCGCCGTCGATCTGGGCGACGACCGGCTTCTGCATCAGGTGCAGCAGCCGCGACACCTCCATCCGTTCGCGCAAGGTCGTAACCTTGGTCTCGAACGACGGCGCGGTCTTTGCGCTTCCCTTGGCCTCGGCCATCGCCTTGACGTCGCCGCCGACGCAGAACGTGCCGCCGGCGCCCTTGAGCAGCACCGCGCGCACGTCGGGATCATTGGCCGCACGCTGCGCCGCCTCGACCAGCCCCTTGGTC
This sequence comes from Bradyrhizobium sp. STM 3809, assembly GCF_000239795.1. GTDB lineage: Bacteria > Pseudomonadota > Alphaproteobacteria > Rhizobiales > Xanthobacteraceae > Bradyrhizobium. The sequence goes on from NZ_CAFJ01000282.1 coordinate 24,720, forward strand.
ATGTCGCTGTTGAGCGCATTGCGCCGCTCCGGCCGGTTCATCGTGATCGTGAGCAGGCCGGAATCGAGGTGTTGCAGGACGGTGCTGTTGGTCATGGCCGATGCTCCGATATCCGAGTTGTGGACCCGTCATTCCGGGGCGACGCGGCAGCGTCGGACCCGGAATCCCGAGATGATGGACTCAAGTCGAGGTTCGGGGTTCAACGCTGCGCGTTGCCCCGGAACGACGGACGTCGTGGGCGGACCCGCTCCACGGCCGTTCAAGGGTCATTTCTTCACCAGCGGGCAACGCGAGGCTTCCAGCGACTGGAACGCCTCGTTGCCCGGCACGGTCGCGAGCAGCTTGTAGTCGTCGGACTTGCCCTTGGACTCCGACGGCTTCTTGACCTCGAACAGGTACATGTCGTGCACCATGCGGCCGTCCTCGCGGATCCGCCCGCCCTTCGCGAACATGTCGTTGATCGGGGTCGCGCGCATCAGCTTCATGACGGCGTCGGGATCGGTGGTCCCCGCGGCCTTCACCGCCTTGAGATAATGCGTGACCGAGGAGTACACGCCGGCCTGCGCCGAGGTCGGCACGCGCTTGGTGCGCTCCATGAAGCGCTTGGTGAAGGCGCGGGTGTCGTCGTTCAGATCCCAGTAGAACGCTTCCGCCACCAGGAGCCCCTGCGCCGTCTCCAGCCCGACACTGTCGATATCGGAGACGAAGGCGAGCAGCGGCGACAGCTTCTGGCCGCTCTTGCTGATGCCGAACTCGGCCGCCTGCTTGATCGCGTTGATGGTGTCGCCGCCGGCATTGGCGAGACCGATCACCTTGGCCTTGGAGGCCTGCGCCTGCAGCAGGAAAGAGGAGAAATCCGAGGTGTTGAGCGGGTGGCGCACGCTGCCGAGCACCTTGCCGCCCGACTTCACCACGACCGCGCTGGTGTCCTTCTCGAGGTCCTGGCCGAACGCGTAATCGGCGGTGAGGAAGAACCAGCTGTCGAGGCCGGACTTCACGGCCGCCAACCCGGTGACGTTGGCCTGCGCGAAGGTGTCGAACACGTAGTGCACGGTGTAGGGGCCGCAGGCTTCGTTGGACAGGCGCACCGAGCCCGGGCCGTTGAAGATGATGATCTTGTTACGTGCCTTGGCAATCTCGCCGGCGGCCAGCGCGGTGGCCGAGGCGGCGACGTCCCAGATCATCTCGACGCCCTGGTTGTCGATCATGTCGCGGGCGATGTTGGCGGCGAGATCGGCCTTGTTGAGGTGGTCGGCCGCGATCACCTCGATCTTGCGGCCGAGCACCTCGCCGCCGAAATCCTCCACGGCCATCTTCGCCGCGGCCTCGCTGCCGGGACCGGTGATGTCGGCGTAGAGGCTCGACATGTCGAGGATGCCGCCGATCTTCAGCGGCGGCTTGCTCTGCGCGTGCGCGAGGCTTGCCGACAGCGTCAGCGCCGACGCCAGCATGAACAGTGACGCCGCCGCGCCGCGAATGGATCCGCTCATCGATGTCCTCCCTGCCGGGCACGCCGCTACGTGGCGACGGCCTCGTTGATAGTTGCCATCATGGCGCACGCCCACGCATGCGGCAAGCGCCTAACAAAGCAGTCGCCTGCTGCTGTTTTCCGCTCAATGGAACGCGAATTTCGTGCGATGATACAGCATGGCGCCTGCACGCATGA
>NZ_CAFJ01000281.1 GCF_000239795.1 Bradyrhizobium sp. STM 3809
TTGACGGCGTTGCGACCGGGAACTCTGATTGCAGCGCCCTGGGTAGAGTTCGATGATCTGGATGCGAGCTCTCCGATCTGGGTCGTGCCTGCCGAGCGGATGAAGCTCCGACTCCAGTACAAGGATGATCAAAGCAGGGATCACCTGGTCCCGCTCTCGACCCAGGCTCGCGACGTTCTCCGCGCCCTTCGCCCGCTCACCGGGCGAACACCCTATCTCTTTCCCAACCAGCGTCACGCCCATCGCCCGGCCAGCGAGAATGCGATCGGTTACTTGCTGAACCGTGCCGGCTATCATCACCGCCACGTGCCGCACGGCTGGCGGGCGACTTTTTCGACAGTGATGAACGAGAGGTACAAGCACGATCGACACATCATCGATCTGATGCTGGCGCACGTGCCGAAAAATGCGGTTGAGGGCGCCTATAATCGGGCCGAGCACCTCGACCGCCGCGTCGAGCTTGCGCAGGCCTGGGCAGATCTGCTGATGGTCGACCAAATGCCGATCAAGGATATCCTCAGTCTTCGGCGTTCGCCGAAGCCGGGACGCGAGATGGCGGCAGTGATTTGATCCAGGCCTCGATATCGGACTGCAGCCAACGCACGGTGTTGGGTCCAAGGCTACGAGGAACGGGGAAAGTGCCGTCGGCGATACGTCGATAGATAGTTGACGTGCCAAGGCCGGTCTTTTGCTTTACATCGCGAAGCCGCAAAAGGCGCTCGTCGAGGTCGCCGATCATTCAAACCGCCTCACTCCCAAGTGTTATCCGAAATTGCTGCGGGGCGACGACTCCCGTCTTGCCCCGCTCGCGCGTACGCAGCACTCCTTTGGCATTTTGGTCGAGTCCGAGCCGTCAGAACAATGGCCTATTTGTACGCCAGAGCACTCCCGTCTGCGGGGAGTCGTGATAGAATGAGCTTGGGTAAATCAAACTACTGATCTTGAGGGGTGGACGTTCGAATCCGTTCCGGGCACGCCACTCAAATCAAGTGCTTAGCTAAAAATCACCGTTTGAGTAGCGAAAACAAAAACGGCTTTTCAAACGGTCGGATGCCTGGCGCGAACCCAGCAGCTGGTGCGATGATCGCTGTTCAAATCTGAGTATTGAGTCGCAGGAGAAGCCGCCTCTCTCGCCATCCGCACTGGCATCTCCGTTTTGCTGAGATCGGCAGGCATAGTGCTGAGAAAGAGAATCATGCGATCGGCTTATTACGGGCTCTATGGTGTCGCTCGCCGGAGGCACTCGCGTTCAGGACCGCCGCTCTGCGGCACCGCTAACGCTGTCCCAAACGCGGGTGCCTTGTTAACCGGTCTCGCGACTGCACTCGGTCCCGGGCCCCGCCTCTGACGCGGCGGCCGCTATGCTGACCCTCCTGCGGGTGCGCCTTTAACCGGTCTCGGAGCTGCGGTCGAAGCCGCGCCAACCGGCGCTCTTGCGGCCGCATGTTAAGCGGGCAGAGCCGAACCGCACTCCACAATAAATCGCCTGTCGCCCGCCAACCTTAGCACTGGCGCGATCATTGCGGGTCACGATCATCCCACAGACCCGCTCGGTTGGACCCTTGAATTCGTAAGTTCGCCACGAGATGTTACGCCAGTTGGTCCTGACCGTTTGGAGGGAGCGGACCTCAATGTCTTAGCCTGAGCGTCAATCACGGCACTTTGAAAATTCCACCTCAAGGAGCATTCTGATACTCGAATCAATGTTAGCGAAAATGGCAAGCTGTTCCCATGCCTCCACGGCAGCCGTTTACTTCCGGACCCCGTCTCACACAGGACCCTAGTGGGGATCCTGCGGGGCAGGCGATCGCATCACTTCGTGGATACGCCTATCAGCTTTATGCCAGCAGCCTCGCGTGGCTCGATCTTCGACCAGACCAAGAACTGCTTCTTGAGGTAGCACAGGATTACGCCGTGGCAGCCCAGAACGCGCTACGCGCTGTCCAGGTGAAAAACACCGGCACCAACGTCACGATCAACTCCGATGATATCCGCGATGCAGTTGATGCGTTCGTCGATCTCGTCGAGCGCAACCCGGAGCGCGAGGTTCATCTCCGCTTTCTCTCGACCTGTTCAGTGGGACGCGAGCAAAAGCGGGAGCACCGGGCCAATGGAGAGCCAACTCTAATATACTGGCGTCGAGCAGCTGCTGGCGCCGATATTCAGCCGCTCCGCGAGGTGCTCGTAAAGATCGACCTCTCGGATCGGGTTCGTCGCTTTGTCGAAGCGCGCGACGACACTATGCTTCGGAACGAGCTTTTGCGCCGCATCCAATGGGATTGTGGGGCGCAACAACTTGGAGACATAAAGCGCGAATTGGAGCAGGGCCTCCTTCGCTACCATGTAGAGCGGTTTCAGTCCTTCGCCCGCCGAGAGCAACTCGCTGCGGCCGTTGTTCAGCGCGTCTTTGCAACAATCGTCGAGGGCAGTCGGCGGCGCCTCACTGCCGGGGAACTGCTCGCGCTCGTGACAGACACCTCAAGCATTCTGGTGGCGAGGACTGATCTTGAGGCAGTGATGCGAAGCCTCAGAGGCGTAATCGGGAGCGGCCAGCAGGGTGCAGCCCTAGGGACAGTCGAACGGTCCCGGTTTCTGGAGCCTGAGCGTGACCTTCCGCTTCCGCCGCTTCTCGCCGAGCGCAGCGAGCTCACGCTTGACCTGCTAGATCGAGCTCGCCGGAACGGGACGACTTTTGTGACTGGCAGCACGGGCTGCGGCAAGACTACAGTCGCCCGCCTCGCGACCCGGAAAGATGAGGGGTCGTGGTGTATGCTTGACCTCCGCGAGAACGCCTCAGATCAAATAATTCAACGGCTTGATCTTGCGGCGGGGATGCTTGGCGCCGCAGGCTACCATGGTATCATCCTCGACGATCTCAACGAAATCGAA
>NZ_CAFJ01000280.1 GCF_000239795.1 Bradyrhizobium sp. STM 3809
TCTCGCCCGCGACCGGCGTGATGGGCGGCGACCGCAACACCGTGCATCTCTTGACGAAGGACGCCGGCGGCGTCCATGTCGCGTCGTGGCCGATCATGACCAAGGACGAGGTCGCAACCGCCTTGGTCGCCGAGATCGCCAGAACGATAGGACCATCAGCGTGACACAGACGATCGCGATCGACGTTCGCATTCTGCCGCATGGCGCGGGCCTGCCCTTGCCGGCCTATCAGACCGCATATGCCGCCGGCATGGACCTGCTCGCCGCCGTTCCGCCCGATGCGCCTGTCGTGCTCGACCCCGGCCGCCACGCGATGGTGCCGACGGGATTGGCGATCGCGCTGCCCGACGGCTACGAGGCGCAGGTGCGGCCGCGCTCCGGGCTCGCCGCGCGCCACGGCGTGACCGTGCTGAATTCTCCCGGCACGGTCGACGCGGACTATCGCGGCGAGATCTGCGTGCTCCTGATCAATCACGGCGACGCCCCGTTCACGGTCAAGCGCGGCGAGCGCATCGCGCAGTTGGTGATCGCACCCGTCGCGCGCGCCGAGCTCAACATCGCCACGACGCTGTCGGAGACGGTGCGCGGCAGCGGCGGCTTCGGCTCGACGGGCCGTTGAACCACGGGGCTCGCCACCGTTCCGACTCGGCTATGCCCATCGATGAACGCATTTTCAGCCCGTGCAACCACCGTTCACGGTCTGGACTCTTACCGGTGGAGTCCCGAAGCGGTTATTGTTGATTGATTCGTGAAACGGCGCGGTCGATGCGATCGGCGCCTCGCGGAACTTTCGTGCGGTTTGGGGCAAATATGTCGGGCGTGATCGTGGTGATGCGTCAGACGCTGCTGTCATGCACGTCACTCGCGCGCAAGGGCCTGATGGGTCTCGCTGCGACTGCGCTTGCGCCGGCAAGTCAGGGCTTCGCGGGCGATGGCGTGCCGGCGGATGCGATCTCTTCTCTGTTCGAGCTGAGCCGATCCGACATCGCCGAGCTCACGGCGATGCTGGCGCTGCTCGGCTTCTCGGTGGTCGCCGCCATCGCGCTGGTACGCACGCGGCTGGCCGCCGCGCGGAAGGAGGCGCGGCTGCGCGCCGACGTCGCCGAGCTGCAATTGCAGGCGGATCGCTATCGCGCGCTGCTGTTCGCGGAACCCCAGATCCTGATCGCCTGGCCCGCGGGCGGTCATCGCCCGCAGATCTCCGGCGACACCTCGATGCTGGTGCCGCAAGATCAGCCGCAGCGCATTCTCGCCTTCGGCACCTGGCTGCCGCCGGAGCCGGCCTTGCAGCTCGACCATGCGGTCGAGGCGCTGCGCGAGGCCGGCGAAGGCTTCATGCTCAACCTCACCACCTCGCACGGCCACGCCATCGAGGCGATGGGCCGCGCCATCGGCGGCCAGGCCATCGTCCGTATCCGCGAGCTCTCCGGACTGCGCCGCGAGCTCGCCGAGACGCAGCTGCGCTTCAAGGCGCTGGGCGAGGAGACGGAGTCGCTACGCGCGCTCGCTTCCGCGCTGCCGTGGCCGATCTGGGCGCGGCAGGCCAACGGCGCGCTCGCTTACGTCAATCCCGCCTATGCCCGCGCAGCCGACGCACGCGACGTGCCCGACGCGATCAGCCGCAATCTCGAGCTGCTCGATTCCGCCGATCGAACCGACCTGCAGCGCGCGCTCGGCGCCGGCGGACGTTTCGAAGGCCGGCTGCCGATCGTGATGGGCGGCGAGCGCCGGATGCATGACGTGCGGGCGTTCACGCTCGGCGACGGCAGCGCCGGCGTCGCCATCGACGCCAGCGAGGCCGCGGCGCTGACCGACGCGCTGGTGCGGATGCACGAGGCGCACCGCCGCACGCTCGACCAGCTGTCGTCGGGCGTCGCCGTGTTCGACGGCCAGCGCCGGCTCGCCTTCTACAACGACAGCTATCGCCGGCTGTGGGATCTCGACACCGCGTTCCTCGACAGCCAGCCGGACGATTCCTCGGTGCTCGACCGCCTGCGCGCCGCGCGCAAGCTGCCCGAACAGGCCGACTTCCGCGCCTGGAAGGCCAAGCTGCACGAGGCCTATCGCGCGGTCGAAGCCGCCAAGGACACCTGGTTCCTGCCCGACGGCCGCGCGCTCTCCGTCGTCACCACGCCCAACCCCGAGGGCGGCGTCACCTATCTGTTCGACGACGTCACCGAGAGCTTCGATCTCGCCCGCCGCTTCGACGGCCTGATCCGCGTCCAGCGCGAGACGCTCGACAGCCTCGCCGAGGGCGTCGCCGTGTTCGGCTCGAACGGCCGCGTCGAGCTGTTCAACCCCGCCTTCGCCAAGATGTGGCGGCTGTCGCCGGAACAGTTGCGCGAGCATCCGCACATCGACACCGTCGAATCCTGGTGCCGGTCGATCTACGACGACAGCGTTGCCTGGCGCACCATCCGCGAGGCCATCACCTCGATCGAGAACCGGCTCGACGTCGCGCTCAAGCTCGAGCGCAAGGACGGCAGCGTGCTCGACTGCATGAGCCGGCCGCTGCCGGACGGCGCGACGATGCTGACGTTCCAGGACATCACCGACACCGAGAATGTCGAGCGTGCGCTGCGCGAGAGCAACGAGGCGCTCGAAGCCGCCGGGCAGATGAAGATCGACTTCGTCCACCACGTGTCCTACGAGCTGCGCGCACCGCTGACCACGATCATCGGCTTCGCGCATTTCCTGTCCGACCCGTCCACGGGGCCGCTGACGCCGAAGCAGGCCGAATATCTCGACTACGTCACCAAATCGACCAACGCGCTGCTGGCGCTGACCAACAACATTCTCGATCTCGCCACCATCGATGCCGGCGCGATGAAGCTCGAGCTCGGGCCGGTCGATGCCGCCAAGGCGATCGAGGCCGCCGCCGAGGGGGTGCAGGACCGCCTCGCCACCGACCGCATCCGCCTCAAGGTCGAGGTCGCACCCGATGTCGGCAGCTTCGTCGGCGACGAGCGCCGCGTCGTGCAGGTGCTGTATAATCTGCTAGCCAATGCCGTCGGCTTCTCGCCGCAGGATTCCACCGTCATCGTCTCGGCCCGCCGCACCGACCACAGCGTCGCCTTCTCGGTCACGGATTCCGGCCCGGGCATTCCGGCCGACATCAAGGACCAGATGTTCGACTGGTTCGTCAGCCGCTCGCAGGGCTCGCGGCATCGCGGCGCCGGGCTCGGCCTGTCGCTGGTGCGCTCCTTCGTCGAGCTGCATGGCGGCAAGGTGCGGATGGATTCGGTGGTCGGCAAGGGCACCACCGTCACCTGCGACTTCCCGACCGACCACATCGCGCAACGCAACGCCGCGGAATGACGGACCGGCAGACATACACGACCGCCCTGGCGGACGAGACCGCCACCGCCGCTCTCATGGCCGATCTTGCGCTGCTGATCGGCCCGGGCGTGCTGATCACGCTGACGGGCGACCTCGGCGCCGGCAAGACGGCGGCGGCACGGGCGATGATCCGCTACCTCGCCGATGATGCCGAGCTGGAGGTGCCCAGCCCGACCTTCACTTTGGCGCAGAGCTACGACCTGCCGAGCTTCCCGCTGGTGCATGCCGATCTCTACCGCATCAGCGACGCCTCCGAGCTGGAGGAGATCGGCCTGTCGCCATTGCCTGAAGCGACGGTCGTGCTGATCGAATGGCCGGAGCGCGCCGGCGATGCGCTGCCGGCCGACCGTATCGACATCGCGCTGCGCCACGATGCATCGCAGGGCGACAGCGCACGCAGCGCCGAGATCACCGGCACCGGCAAGGCGGCTGCGATCGTTGGTCGGCTGAAGGCGCTGCGCGAATTCCTGACTGAGGCCGGCCACGCCAAATCGCGCCGCGAGCGCATGGCCGGCGATGCCTCGACCCGCTCCTACGCCCGTCTTTACAAAGGCGAGCGCGTCTTCATCCTGATGAATTCGCCGAAGCGGCCCGATGGCCCGGCGATCTACAACGGCAAGCCCTATAGCGGCGCCGTGCATCTCGCCGAGGACGTCCGCCCCTTCGTCGCGATGGCCGGCGCCTTGCGCGGCCGCGGCATCTCCGCGCCGAAGATCAACGACGCCGATCTCGACCACGGCTTTCTCATCACCGAGGACCTGGGCCGCGAGGGCGTGATCGAGAGCGACCCGCCGCGCCCGATCGTTGCGCGCTACGAGGCCGCGACCGACCTGCTCGCCGCGTTGCATGCCCAGGACGTGCCATCGGTGCTGCCGCTGGCGCCGCAGGTCACCTACAAAGTGCCGACCTTCGACGTCGACGCGATGCTGATCGAGATCGGCCTGATGCTCGAATGGTATCTGCCCGATCGCGGCGTCGAGCCCTCCCAGGTGCTACGCGCCGAATTCCTGGAGCTGTGGCGCGACCTTCTCGAAGCGCCGCTCGCTGCGAAACCGACCTGGGTGATCCGCGACTATCACTCGCCGAACCTGCTGTGGCTGCCGGCCCGCGAGGGCATCGCGAAAGTCGGCGTGATCGACTTCCAGGATGCCGTGATGGGACCGCCGGCCTACGACGTCGTGTCGCTGGCGCAGGACGCGCGCATCGACGTGCCGGCCGACATCGAGCAGGCGCTGGTCGCCCGCTACATCGCCGCGCGAAAGGCCAGCTCCCCCGACTTCGACGCCGACGCGTTCAGCGCCGACTACGCGATCATGTCCGCGCAGCGCAACACCCGCCTGCTCGGCACCTTCGCCCGCCTCAACCGCCGCGACGGCAAGCCGCACTATCTCAAGCACCAGCCCCGCATCTGGGACTACCTGCATCGGTCACTGGCGCACGCGGCGCTCGAGCCGGTGCGCGCCTGGTACGCCGCGAATGTGCCACCTCCAGCCGGCGTCAGTTCAGCGCACGATCGCGCCTGAGCCACCGCCGTCGTCCCGGCGAACGCCGGGACCCATACCGCGGACGCTATCGAGGGACGGGACTGTCAGCTGAGCGCCCCACGACGGCCGGTGGCTATGGGTCCCGGCTCAAGGCCGGGACGACAGCGGAGTGTGCAGCGCGAGCCCGCGCCCACCTCGCCACCTCGCGGGCCGACCCGTTGTCGCCCCGCGTCACCCGTCCACCTCCGTAGCTTTACCGGTTCTTAGCCATCCCCCTTTACCTTGCGCCCTATGGCGCCCGGTTGCGCCGTGCGGGAATGGAGGATGCGATGGCAGAGCGGATGAAGGGCGAGCGCGTCGTCTTCGAACGCGGCATCCCGGCGTTCATGATGGGCATCGACGGCACCTGGCGGCGCAACTGCACCATCGAGGACGTCTCCGAGACCGGCGCCAAGCTGACGGTCGAGGGCTCCGTGGAAGGGCTGCACCTGAAGGAGTTCTTCCTGCTGCTGTCGTCGACCGGGCTGGCCTACCGGCGCTGCGAACTCGCCTGGGTCAATGGCGACCAGATCGGCGTCACCTTCCTGAAGCAGGGCAAGAAGAAAACCAACAAGCGCGCCACCGCCGAGGCCTGACGGCCGGGCGAACAGCCTCTGCGGCATCGTGCACCGCGACGGCGGCGGGCGGCCGTCGCATATTCGTCATGGCGCCGGGCTATCGCAACCGGTCGAGACGATAGATGTTTTTGCGTGGTATGATTCGCGTGTACCACCTTTGATCGAGATGCCCTGAGATGCCCGTCAAGCCGCACAAAGCCATGGTCCTCGCCGCCGGTCTCGGATTGCGCATGCGCCCGCTGACGGAGACGATGCCCAAGCCGCTGGTGCGCGTCGCCGGGCGGCCGCTGCTCGACCACGTGCTGGATCGCCTCGCCGAGGCCGGCGTCACCGAGGCCGTCGTCAACGTCCACTATCTCGCCGACCAGATCATCGAGCATACGTCCACGCGCACCGCGCCTCGCGTGATCATCTCCGACGAGCGCGACCAGGTGCTCGGTACCGGTGGCGGCGTGGTCAAGGCGCTGCCGCTGCTCGGCCACGAGCCGTTCTTCCACGTCAACTCCGACACGATGTGGATCGAGGGCGTGCGCCAGAACCTCTCCCGCCTTGCCGACGCGTTCGATCCCGCGCGCATGGACATCATGCTGTTGATGGCGCCGACCGCGACATCGATCGGCTATTCCGGCCAGGGCGACTACGCGATGCTCGCCGACGGCACCCTGCGCAAACGCCGCGAGCACCAGGTCGTGCCGTTCGTCTATGCGGGCGCTGCGATCATCTCGCCCGCGATCTTCGACGGCGCGCCATCGGGCGAGTTCTCGCTGACCAGGATGTTCGACAAGGCCAACGAGCAGGACCGGCTATATGGTCTGCGGCTCGAAGGCGTCTGGATGCATGTCGGCACGCCGGCCGCCGTGACGGAAGCCGAAGAGGCGCTGCTGGAGAGCGCGGCGTAGCCCGCTGTGCCGCCATCAGAACCGCGTTGACACGAAGGCATCACAAGGCCGTCCGTCTCCGTCATTGCGAGCGCAATCCAGGGTGGCGGGCGGGATCCTGGATTGCTTCGCTGCGCTCGCAATGACGTGAAGTGAGCAGTTCGTTTGACCCACTTCCGTGATCGGCGTGCGCCCGCGATAGCGGTGAAGCGAAAGCGAGTTCCACGCACTCGGCTGTCATCGCCCGCGGCCGGCGATCCAGTACGCCGCGGCCTCCCGACTCAAGCCGAACCGGCTCGGAGTACTGGATCGCCCGGTCAAGCCGGGCGATGACGACGGAGATTGAGGCTCCGACAGCGGCTCCTACGCTCAGCGTGCGACCCGCGCCACGGACGGGCTTCACACCTATCAACACCCATCCACATCCCACATGTGACCTTCCACCGCCCGCTCCCTATATAGACGCGTGAGACAACCCGCGAATCGCAGGCCATGCGCGTCTTCACCGTTCCCATCTCGGCGCCGTTCCTGCGCAGCGTGATCGCGGCGCTGGTGGACGGCCGGCTGGTCGACGGTTTCGAAGCCCGCAGCGATCCGGCGCGGCTGGCCACTGCGACGCTGTATCTGCCGACACGCCGCTCGCTCCGCGTTGCGCGCGAAATGTTCCTCGACGAGCTGAAGACCGATGCCGCGGTGCTGCCGCGCCTCGTCGCGCTCGGCGACATCGACGAGGACGAGCTGGCCTTTGCCGAGGATCGCGACGCGTTCCTCGGCCCTGCGCCGCTGGAGCTTCCGGAGCGGCTCGACGACCTGCAGCGCCGATTGACGCTTGCGCGGCTGGTCGCGGCCTGGGCCAAGACGCCGGTGTCCGCGCCGCTGGTGATCGGCGGCCCGGCCTCGACGCTGGCCTTGGCCGGCGACCTCGCGCGGCTGATCGACGACATGGTGACGCGCGGCGTGTCATGGGATGCGCTCGACGCGCTGGTGCCGGATCAGCTCGACAAATATTGGCAGTATTCGCTGGAATTCCTGCGCATCGCGCGCACGGCCTGGCCGGCCTATCTGCAGGAGATCGAACGCATCGAGCCGGCGGCACGGCGTGACCTCTTGATCGCCGCCGAGGCCGCGCGGCTCTCGGCGCATCCCGATGGCCCGGTGATTGCGGCGGGCTCGACCGGCTCGATGCCGGCGACGGCCAAGTTCCTGCTCGCGGTGGCCAAGCTGCCGCATGGCGCCGTGGTGCTGCCGGGGCTCGACACCGACCTCGACGAAGCCGCATGGAGTTCGATCGGCGGCGCCAAGGATCGCGCCGGGCGCGTGATCACGCCACCGGCGGTGAATCATCCGCAATATGCGATGCACCTGCTGCTCACGCGCTTCGGCCTGGAGCGGCGCGACGTGATCCGGCTCGCACCTCCCGGCCGCGGCGGCCGCGAGGTGCTGATCTCAGAGGCGATGCGGCCGTCGGAGGCGACCGCCGTCTGGCACGAGCGGCTGCGCCAGTTCGACATCGCCGCCAACATCGCCGAGGCGATGGACAATCTGTCCGTTGTCGCCGCGCCCAATCCGGAGATGGAGGCGCTGGCGATCGCGATCGCGATGCGCGAGGCACGGCATCTCGGCAAGTCGGCGGCACTGGTGACGCCGGACCGCGCGCTGGCGCGCCGCGTGATGGCGGCGCTGACGCGCTGGCATCTCACCTTCGATGACTCCGGCGGTGATGCGCTGCTGGAAACACCCGCCGGCATCTTCGCGCGCCTCGCCGCGGAGGCCGCGGCGCGCGGCCTGGAGCCGCCGACCCTGCTCGCGCTGCTCAAGCATCCGCTGTGCCGGCTCGGCCGCGCTGCGAATGGCTGGAAACAGGCGATCGAGACGCTCGAACTTGCTGTGCTTCGCGGCACCCGGCCACAAGCCGGCACAAGCGGGCTGGCGCGTGACTTCGCGCGCTTCCGCGACGAGCATACCAAGCTCCACCAGGGCGAAGCGTCGTCGCTTCACGGTGCCGAGCCGCGCGCGCGACTTAAGCCTGATCAGCTCGACCAAGCGGCCGCGCTGATCGCGCAATTGCAGACGGCGCTCGCGCCGCTCGAAAATCTCGCCTCCCCGCGTCCGCAGGATTTCGCCGAGCTCGCCGCGCGCCATCGCGAGGTGCTGATCGCACTCTCCACTGACGATGTCGGCCTCACGACTGCGTTTGCCGATCGTGATGGCTCCGCGCTGGCGCGCTGCTTCGACGATCTGCTCGCCTCCGGCGAGCGCTGCGGCCTGATGGCGCCGCTGTCGGACTATCCCGACCTGTTCCATACCGCCTTCTCCGATCGCGCGGTGCGCCGCCCCGAGCGCCACGGCGCGCAGCTGCAGATCTATGGCCCGCTCGAAGCCCGCCTGATGCAGGCCGACCGCATGATCATCGGCGGCCTCGTCGAAGGCATCTGGCCGCCGGCACCGCGCATCGACCCCTGGCTGAGCCGCCCGATGCGGCACCAGCTCGGCCTCGATCTGCCCGAGCGCCGCATCGGCCTTTCCGCGCACGACTTCGCGCAGCTGCTCGGCGCGCCTGAGGTGATCCTGACGCATGCGGCAAAATCCGGCGGCGCGCCGGCCGTGGCCTCGCGCTTCCTGCACCGGCTCGAAGCGGTGGCCGGCGCCGAGCGCTGGAAGACAGCGGAGGCACGCGGCGACGTCTATGTCCGCTATGCCGAGGTGCTCGACCAACCACGCGAAGTGAAGCCCATCGAGCAGCCGGCGCCGAAGCCGCCGCTGGAGGCTCGTCCGCTGCGCATGTCGGTGACCGCCATCGAAGACTGGCTGCGCGATCCCTACACGATCTTCGCGCGCTATATCCTTCGTCTCGATCCACTCGACCCTGTCGACATGCCGCTCTCAGCGGCGGATCGCGGCTCGGCGATCCACGAAGCCATCGGCGAGTTCACGCAGACCTTCGCCAAGGAGCTGCCGCTGCATCCGGCCCATGCGTTGCGCGTCATCGGCGAGAAGCACTTCGCGCCACTGATGGAACGCCCTGAAGCGCGGGCGCTGTGGTGGCCGCGCTTCCAGCGCATCGCCGGCTGGTTCGCGGCCTGGGAGACCGCGCGCCGCGAGCAGATCGGCGCGATCACCGCGGAGACCCGCGGCGAGATCGGCATTCCCTTGAGTAAGGACCGCACCTTCATGTTGTCGGCCCGCGCCGATCGTATCGAGCAGCGCGCCGAGGGCACCTACGCCATCCTCGACTACAAGACCGGACAGCCGCCGACGGCCAAGCAGGTGCGCATGGGCCTGTCGCCACAGCTTACACTGGAGGCTGCGATCCTGCGCGAGGGCGGCTTCGACGGCATTCCCGCCGGCAGCCTGATCAGCCAGCTCGTCTATGTCAGGCTCTCCGGCAACAACCCGCCGGGCGAGGAGCGCATTCTCGAGCTGAAGATCAACAAGAGCGACACGCCACAGCATCCGGACCAGGCCGCGCAGGAGGCGCGCAACAAGCTGGAGGAGCTGATCCGCAGCTTCGAGGACGTCAAGCAGGGCTACACGTCGCTGAACCTGTCGATGTGGGCGAACCGCTACGGCGCCTATGACGACCTCGCCCGGATCAAGGAATGGTCGGCGGCCGGCGGCCTGGGAGTCGAGGAATGGTGAAGGCGCCCCGTCCCATTCCGCAGGCCGTGCGCGACGCGCAGACGCGCGCATCGAACCCGGCGGCGTCCGCCTTCGTGTCGGCCAATGCCGGCTCGGGCAAGACGCATGTGCTGGTGCAGCGCGTGATCCGGCTGCTGCTCGACGGCGTGCCGCCGGAGAAGATCCTCTGCATCACCTTCACCAAGGCGGCCGCCGCGAACATGGCCGAGCGCGTATTCTCGACGCTCGGCCACTGGGTGACGCTCGACGATGACGCGCTCGACAGCGCGATCAAGTCGACCGGAATCCTCACATCGGACAAGAAGCTGCGGGCGTCGGCGCGAAAACTGTTTGCCAGCGCGCTGGAGACGCCGGGCGGGCTGAAGGTGCAGACCATCCACGCACTGTGCACGCGGCTGCTGCAGCAGTTTCCGTTCGAGGCCAATGTGCCGGCGCGGTTCTCGGTGCTCGACGAGCGCGACCAGACCGAGATGATGGAGCGTGCCAATCTCAAGGTGCTGCTCGATGCGGCCCGCGCGCCGGACAGCGCGGTCGGCCGCGCGCTGCAGGTTGCGATGGCCAATGCCGCCGACTCGACCTTCAAGGAGGTCGTGCGCGAGGCGTGTCTGAGCCGCGATCATTTCATGGCCTGGACCGACGGCGCTGGCCGCGTCGAGGTCGCCGCGCAGCATCTCGGCGAGGTGCTCGGCATCAGTGCTGATGAGACGCTGGAGGCGATCGAGCACGACATTCTCGACGGCCCCAATCTGCCACGCGCGGATTGGACCGAGATTGCCGGCCGCCTGGATGGCGGGTCCAAGACTGACCAGAAGCAGGCGGACCAGTTGCGCGCCGCGTTGGCGTTCTCCGGCAGCGATCAGGTCGACGAATATCTTCGCGTGTTCCTGACCGACGACAAGGAACCGCGCAAGTCGGTGCTGACCAAGAAGTTCGCCGAGAACAATCCCGGCCTCGCCGGCCTGTTCGACGCGGAAGCGCGCCGGCTCGACCGCCTGATCGAGAAGCGCCGCGCGGCCGTCGTGCGCGACCGCACCGAGGCGCTGCTGCAGATTGCGACCGCCGCCGCCGCGAACTATCGCCGCGAAAAGGAAGAGCGCGGGCTGCTCGACTATGATGACCTGATCGACAAGACGCTCGTCATGCTCAACCGCGTCTCCGCCGGCTGGGTGCACTACAAGCTCGACCGCGGCGTCGATCACGTGCTGATCGACGAGGCGCAGGACACGAGCCCCAGGCAGTGGGACATCGTCGCCCACATCATCGAGGAGTTCACGTCGGGCGCCGGCGGGCGCGACGGGCTGACGCGGACGATATTCGCCGTCGGCGACGAGAAGCAGTCGATCTTCTCGTTCCAGGGCGCCGATCCGCACGAATTCGACGCACGACGGCGCCAGCTGCAGAAGCGCTTCACCGATGCCGGACTGCTGTTCGATCCGGTGTCCTTCACCTATTCGTTCCGCTCCGGGCCGACGGTGCTGCACGCGGTCGATCACGTGTTCAGGGAGCGCGAGGTGTACAGCAGCATCCATTCGCCCGACATCGGCTACCCCATTCACAACGCGCTGACCGATGCCGGGCCGAGCCTGGTCGAGCTGTGGTCCCTGTGCGAGCGCGACGACCGCAAGGAGATCGAGGGTTGGCGCGCGCCCTTCGACGGCGTCTCCGTCACCAGTCCCGAGGTGAAGCTGTCGCGGCGCATCCAGGCCGAGATCAAGCGGCTGATTCGCGCGGGCACGATGACCGGCCATGACGGCGCGCGGCGGCGGCTGAGCTATGGCGACATGCTGATCCTGGTGCGCCGACGCGGCACCGCGTTCGATGCCGTCATCCAGGCGCTGAAGCATGCCGGCATCCCCGTCGCGGGCGCCGACCGTCTGAAGCTGACCGAGCACATCGCGATCATCGATTTGATGAACCTCGCCGACGCGCTGCTGCTGCCGCAGGATGACCTGGCGCTGGCGACCGCTCTGAAGAGCCCGCTGTTCGGCCTCGACGACGATGATCTGTTCAAGCTGGCCTGGAAGCGCCGCGGCAGCTTGCGCGACGCGCTGAGCGCGCATGCGGCTGACGATCCGCGGCTGCAGGCCGTCGTCCGACGCTTGCAGCAATGCGAGCGCCGCGCCTCCGAGGACACACCGTTCGCCTTTTATGCTTGGCTGCTCGGCGGCGATGGCGGCCGGCGGCGCATCCTGGCGCGGCTCGGCCACGAGGCCAATGACGCGCTCGACGAATTCCTCGAGCTGGCGTTGTCCTACGAGCGCAAGGCGCCGGCCTCGCTGCAGGGTTTCGTCGCGTGGCTGCGCGCCGCCGACACCGAGGTGAAGCGCGACATGGAGATCTCGCGCGACGAGGTGCGGGTGATGACCGTACACGGCGCCAAGGGCCTCGAAGCCTCCGTGGTGTTCCTGGTCGACACGACCTCGTCGCCGGCGGACTCGCAGCGGCTGCGGCTGATCCACGTGCCGCATGGCGACCGCCAGATCGTGGTCTGGGCCGGCCGCAAGGCGGATGATCCGCAGGCCGTCGTCGCGGCGCGCGCGGCGATGCTCAAGGAGACCGAGGACGAATATCGCCGGCTGCTCTATGTCGCGATGACCCGCGCGGCGGACCGGCTGGTGATCGGCGGCTGCATGCCGGGCAACATGACCAACGTCCGCGGCGGCAGCTGGTACGACCTGATGGCGCGCGGCCTCGATGCCGCGGGGCTGCAGGTCGAGGTGATCGAGACCGAGGACGGGCCGGTGAAGCGCTATGCGCGGCCCGAGGACATCGCGGAGACCGCGAAAGACGAGGCGCGGCAGCTGGTGGAGAGCCCGGTCGAGCTGCCTGCCTGGCTGCGCACGGCCGCGGTGGAGGCGCCCGGCGACCTCGCCGTGCTCCGGCCGTCCGATCCCTCGGCCGACGAGCGGCCGGTCCGGACCGGCGAATCGCTGGCGGCGCGCAGTCTTGCGATGCAGCGCGGCACCTTGGTGCACCGCCTGCTGCAGTCCCTGCCCGACGTTCCGCCGGAGCGGCGGCGCGACGCGGCGCTGCGCTATCTCCTGCGCAATGCGCCGGACTGGCCGGACGACGAGCGTGAAAAGCTCACCGCGCGCGTGCTCACGGTCATCGCGGACCCGCGCTTTGCCGCGGTGTTCGCGCCCGGCAGCCGGGCCGAGGTCTCGATCGTCGGCCGTCTCGCTTTGCCCGGCCAGCCGCGCACGCTGGTGTCCGGCCAGATCGACCGCCTGGTCGTGACCGAGGCCGAGGTGCTGATCGTGGACTTCAAGACCAACCAGCAGCCGCCCTCCGAACTGGCCGAGGTGCCCGAGGCCTATCTCCGCCAGCTCGCTTTGTACCGCGCCGTGCTCGGCCAATTGTACCCTGGACGGGCCGTCCGGGCCGCCCTGCTCTGGACCGAAGCCCCTGAATTCATGGAGCTTCCGGCCTCCACGCTGGACGCCATGCTGCCATCCCAGCACGACTGAGTGAGCATGCTTGACCCGGCCACGGGCCATTCATACTTTGACTCCCACGCTGAGGCGGCGCATCCGTGCCGCTCCCTCCAACCGAACGAGGTAAATCCCATGGCCGCCGTAGCCAAGGTTTCCGACGCCGATTTCGAAAGCGAAGTGCTCAAGGCCGACGGTCCGGTCGTGGTCGATTTCTGGGCCGAGTGGTGCGGCCCGTGCCGCATGATCGCGCCGGCGCTCGACGAGATCGCGAGCGCGATGGGCGACAAGGTCAAGATCGTCAAGCTGAACGTCGACGAGAGCCCGAAGACGGCCTCCAAGTACGGCGTCATGTCGATCCCGACGCTGATGGTGTTCAAGGGCGGCGAGATGGCATCCCGCCAGGTCGGCGCCGCCCCGAAGGCCAAGCTGCAGCAGTGGATCTCGTCGGCGATGTAACACCTCGAACCACGATTTTTGTCGCACGGCCGGCGCAAACGCCGGCCGTTTGCGTTGAGAGGGGTGTTCAGCGTTTTCAGGTCTCGCCATGCCCGCCCGCGCCCATCGCTCCCCCTCCCGCAAATCCGGCCTGCTGGCCATGGAGGCACGGTCGGTGGAGGTGATCCCGCGCGGCGAGGCGTGGCAATACGAGCCGAAATGGGACGGCTTCCGTTGCCTGCTGGTCCGTGACGGCGCTCAGGTCACGATGCAGTCCAAGGCCGGCGAGGATCTCGCGCGCTACTTCCCCGAAGTGATCGCCGCGGCGCGCGAGCTCAAGGCGGCGAGCTTCATCCTCGACGGCGAGCTGGTGGTGCCACAGGCGAAGTCGTTCTCGTTCGACGCGCTGCTGCAGCGGATCCATCCGGCCGCGAGCCGCGTGACGAAGCTGTCGGTCGAGACGCCCGCGCTGTTCCTCGTCTTCGATCTGCTGGCGACCGCGAAACAGAAGGAGCTCATGGCGCACCCCCTGCATGAGCGGCGACCTGCGCTGGAAGCTTTCGCGAAGGCGAACTTCGCCGGACATCCGACGTTCCGGCTGTCGCCAGCGACCATGCGCTTCGCGACCGCGCAGCACTGGCTGGCACAGTCCGGCGGCGGTTCGGACGGCGTGATCGCCAAGCGGACCGACCTGCCCTACCAGTCGGGCAACCGCGACGGCATGCAGAAGATTAAGCGCTATCGCTCAGCCGATTGCGTCATCGGCGGCTTCCGCTACGCGACCAACAAGGGCGCAAACGGGCGCAAGCTGGTCGGCTCGTTATTACTTGGCCTCTATGACGATGACGGACTGTTGCATCACGTCGGCTTCACCTCCGCGCTCAAGAAGGACGAGAAGCCCGCTCTGACCGACAAGCTCGAACCGCTGGTCGCGCCGCCCGGCTTCACCGGCAATGCGCCGGGCGGGCCGAGCCGGTGGTCGACCGAACGCTCGGCGGAGTGGTGCCCGCTCAAGCCGAAGCTGGTGATCGAGGTCTGCTATGATCATTTTTCCGGCGAGCGCTTCCGCCACGGCACCTCGATCCTGCGCTGGCGGCCCGACAAATCGCCAAAGCAATGCACGCTGGAGCAGCTCAAGCAGGAGGTCGCCGATCCCATGAAGCTGCTGGCATAGGCTCAGCAGATCCAGCCGGTCGCCAGTGCGGACGCGAACTCCTCGTCGCCATTGGCGCGCGCCAGCGCGGCCATCGCGCTGTTATCATAGGGCACGTGGCGGAAGCTCACGCTCCAACCGGCCAGCGTCAGCTCCAGGATCGCGTAGCGCGCATCGGGTGTGCCGGCCTGGACGACATGCGGATGCGGGACGTTGTAGGAATAGCCGGGGCTGCCGACGCTGCCGGGGTTGACGATCAGCCGTCCGTCACGCAGGCGCACGGCGCGTGACGTGTGCGTATGACCGCACAGGATCAACGGCTGCGAAATGCCGGCGGCGATTTTCTCGATCTCGTCGAGCGGTGCGCAGGTGACGGCGCCGTCCGGTGCCACGCTCTCGAGCCAGTAGACGTTGTCATCGTCAGGCGTCGCGTGACAGAGAAACACCTGATCGCGATACACAGCGGTCGCCGGGATCTTGCGCAGCCAGTCGAGATGGTGAGCATCGAGCTGAGGATAGGCCGGGCGCTCCCATGCCCCCATCGTCTCGAACGGGCGGTCGATCAGCCAGCGATCATGATTTCCGCGCACATGCACGGCATCGAGCGCCATCAGCCGGTCCATCGTGCGCCGCGCGTCGAGCGGGCCGCTCGCCATGTCGCCGAGGTCGACGATCTCGGTCACGCCCTGCGCCCGGATATCGGCGAGCACGGCTTCGAGTGCGAGATGATTGCCGTGCACGTCGGCGATCGCAGCAAAGCGCATGCGTGGCTCCCTCAGGTCGGCGGCGTGCCGTTGAGGTCGAGCACGTGGCCCGCGAGATACAGCGACCCCGTGATCAGGATCCGCGGCGGCACCTCATAGGCGAGCCGCGCGATGCCGGCGAGCGCCGACGCCACGCCATCGGCGATCTCGACGCGCATGCCGAGCGTGCGCGCCGCCGCGGCGAGATCGGCCGGCGCCATCGCCTTGCTCTCGTTCGGGATCGGCACGACGATGATGTGGCGCGTCAGTCCCGCGAAATTCGCGAGGAACGCGGCAGCATCCTTGTTGCCCATCATGCCGACGATGACCACGAGCTGCCGCGAGACGCGCTCCTCGAGATCGCCGATCGCGGCCGCGACGACGCGGCCGCCTTCGGCATTGTGGCCGCCGTCGAGCCAGATTTCCGCGCCCTGCGGCGCGATCGCCGTCAGCGCGCCGTTTGACAGCCGCTGCATGCGCGCCGGCCATTCGGCGTTGACGATGCCGTCCTCGAACGCCTTCGTCGCGAGCTTGAACTGATCGACCGCGCGCAGGGTCGCGATCGCAAGCCCCGCATTGTCGAACTGATGCCGGCCGAACAGTTTTGGCGCGGGAAGATCGAGAAGACCGCGATCGTCCTGATAGACCAGCCGGTTGCGCTCGACATTGACGTGCCAGCTCTCGCCGGCCGCGAACAGCGGCGCGCGCTGGCGCTTCGCCTCGCGCTCGATCACCGCCATCGCGTCGGGCTCCTGCGCCGCCGAGATCACCGGGCAGCCGCGCTTGATGATGGCGGCCTTCTCGGCCGCGATCAGCGCACGGGTGTCGCCGAGGAACTCCATGTGATCCATGCCGATCGGCGTCAGCACGGACGCCGCGACCTGATCGACCACGTTGGTGGAATCGAGCCGGCCGCCGAGTCCGACTTCGAGCAGAACCACATCAGCCGGATGTTTCGCGAACAGCACGAAGGCCGCGACGGTCTTCACCTCGAAGAAGGTGATCGGCGCGCCGGCATTGACCCGCTCGCACTCCAGCAGCGCGGAGATCAGCTCGTCATCGTCGACGAGAACGCCGCCGCCGACCTGGCCGAGCCGGTAGCTCTCGTTGATCCGCACCAGCCAGGGCGAGGTGAAGACGTGGACGCGCAGGCCGGCCGCTTCGAGCATCGCGCGCAAATAGGCGACCGTAGACCCCTTGCCGTTGGT
The DNA here is from genome assembly GCF_000239795.1 of Bradyrhizobium sp. STM 3809. Lineage (GTDB taxonomy): Bacteria > Pseudomonadota > Alphaproteobacteria > Rhizobiales > Xanthobacteraceae > Bradyrhizobium. Next base: position 16,931 of record NZ_CAFJ01000280.1, read on the forward strand.
GCCGGCGACATGGATCACCGGCGGCAGCTTGCGCTCGGGGTGATCGAGCTGTGCGAGCAGCCGGTGCATGCGCTCCAGCCCGAGCGAGATCTTGCTCGGATGCAGCGCCGAGAGGCGCGTGATCAGCTCGTCGAGCGAAGGCTTGGCGGCGGAAGCGTTCACGCGCTGGTTGCGACCGCCGGCGCTTCCGCCGTCTCGGCGGGCTTGGCCGGCGGCGGCAGCTGCGGCGCGGGCTTGACGTGTTCGATGGCCGGCGCCTTGGTCAGCAGGCGGCAGAGCCGCGCCAAGGTCGGACGCAGGTCGTGACGATGCACGACCATGTCGACCATGCCGTGGTCGAGCAGGTATTCGGCGCGCTGGAAGCCTTCGGGCAGCTTCTCGCGGATGGTCTGCTCGATGACGCGGGCGCCGGCGAATCCGATCAGCGCACCCGGCTCGGCGATGTGCACGTCGCCCAGCATCGCATAGGACGCGGTCACGCCGCCGGTGGTCGGATTGGTCTGCACGACGATGTAGGGCAGCCTTGCTTCGCGCAGCATCTGCACCGCGACGGTGGTGCGCGGCATCTGCATCAGCGACAGGATGCCTTCCTGCATGCGCGCGCCGCCGGAGGCCGCGAACACGATGAAGGGCGACTTCTTCTCGAGCGCGAGCTCCAGCCCGCGCACGATCGCCTCGCCCGCGGCCATGCCGAGCGAGCCGCCCATGAAATCGAAATCCTGCACGGCGATGACGACGCCCATGCCTTCGAGCTTGCCGAAGCCGACCTTGACGGCGTCGTTCATGCCGGTGCGCGCCCGCGCATCCTTGATGCGGTCGGCGTAGCGGCGCTCGTCACGGAATTTCAGCGGGTCGGGCGTCACCTCGGGGAGCGCGACGTCGAACCAGGTCTCGTTGTCGAACATCGACTTCAGCCGCGCCACCGCGCCCATGCGCATGTGGTAGTTGGAGCCGGGAATGACGAACTGGTTGGCCTCGACATCCTTGTAGAACACGAGCTGTCCGGAATCCGGGCACTTGATCCAGAGGTTCTCCGGCGTCTCGCGGCGCAGGATGTTGCGGATCTTCGGCCGAACCACGTTGGTAAGCCAGTTCATGAAAAGCTCCGTGTTGCGGTCGCCCGGATATATGGCGGGACGGCGACGCCACGGCAAGTCGGGCCGTGGCACGCCATACAGGGGTGGTTGATGGCTATTCCGCGGCCTGCTGGGCGCCCCGCACGCCCTGGGCCAGCGCGGCGGCCAGGTCGGCGACCGCGCTGACGGTCCTGGCCGTCGCCCGGCCGTCGGCGTCCAGGCTGGCCTTCAGCGCGTCCACCAGGGCGGTGCCGACGACGGCACCGTCGGCGTTCGCGGCGATGGCGCGGGCGGTCTCCGGTGTCCGGATGCCGAAACCGACGCAGACGGGCAGCGCCGTATGGCGCTTGATCCGGGCCACGGCGGCGCCCACGGCGGAGGAATCGGCGGCGGCCGCGCCGGTGATGCCGGTGATCGAGACGTAGTAGACGAAGCCCGAGGTGTTCGCGAGCACCGCCGGGAGCCGCTTGTCATCGGTCGTCGGCGTGGCCAGGCGGATGAAGTTGAGCCCGGCCTTCAGCGCGGGAATGCACAGCTCAGTGTCTTCCTCCGGCGGCAGGTCGACGATGATCAGGCCGTCGACGCCGGCGCTCTTGGCATCGTCGAGGAACCTGTCGACGCCATAGATGTAGATCGGATTGTAGTAGCCCATCAGGACGATCGGCGTCGCCGTGTCGGTCTCGCGGAAGCTGCGCACGAGGTGCAGCGTCTTCTTCAGGGTCATGCCCGCCTTGAGCGCGCGCAAGCCCGCGGCCTGGATCGACGGACCGTCGGCCATCGGATCGGTGAACGGCATGCCGATCTCGATGATGTCAGCGCCGGCCTGCGGCAGCGCCTTGACGATCGCGAGCGAGGTCTCGGGATCGGGGTCGCCGCCCATGACGAAGGTCACGAACGCCGAACGGCCCTCGGTCTTCAATTGCGCGAAACGCGCATCCATCCGGCTGGTCACGACGCTTTGGCCCTCTTTCGCAGGATTTCGCCGACCTGCGGCACATCCTTGTCGCCGCGGCCGCACAAGTTGACGACCATCAGGTGATCCCTCGGCTTCTTCGGCGCGAGCTGCATCACCTTCGCGATGGCATGCGCCGGCTCGAGCGCCGGGATGATGCCCTCCAGCCGGGACAGCAGCAGGAACGCGTCCAGCGCCTCGTCATCGGTCGCGGAGAGATAGGTCACGCGCTTGGCTTCGTGCAGCCAGGAGTGCTCAGGACCGATGCCGGGATAGTCGAGACCGGCCGAGATCGAATGCGCCTCGGCAATCTGGCCATCCTCGTCCATCAGCAGGTAGGTGCGGTTGCCATGCAGCACGCCGGGACGGCCACCCGCGATCGACGCGGCATGCAACTGGGTCAGGCCGTGACCCGCCGCTTCGACGCCGAAGATCTCGACCGAGGGATCATCGAGGAAGGGATGAAACAGGCCCATCGCATTGGAGCCGCCACCGATGCAGGCGACGAGCGAATCCGGCAGGCGGCCTTCGGCCTCCTGCATCTGCGCGCGGGTCTCCTGGCCGATCACCGACTGGAAGTCGCGCACCATCATCGGATAGGGGTGCGGGCCTGCCACCGTGCCGATGCAGTAGAACGTGTTGTGGACGTTGGTGACCCAGTCACGCAGCGCCTCGTTCATCGCGTCCTTCAGCGTCCTGGCGCCGGACTGCACCGGGATCACCTTGGCGCCCAGCATCTCCATGCGCAGCACGTTCGGCTGCTGCCGCTCGACGTCGACCGCGCCCATGTAGACGACGCAGTCGAGCCCGAAGCGCGCGCACAGGGTCGCGGTGGCCACGCCATGCTGGCCGGCGCCGGTCTCGGCGATGATGCGCTGCTTACCCATGCGGCGCGCCAGCATGATCTGGCCGAGCACGTTGTTGACCTTGTGCGAGCCGGTGTGATTGAGCTCGTCGCGCTTGAAGTAGATCTTGGCGCCGCCGAGATGCTCGGTCAGGCGCTCGGCGTAGTACAGCGGCGACGGACGGCCGACATAATGCGTCCGATAGCTGTTCATCTCGGCCTGGAATGCCGGATCGGCCTTGGCGTCGGCATAGGCCTTTTCCAGATCCAGGATCAGCGGCATCAGCGTTTCGGCAACGAAGCGGCCGCCGAAGATGCCGAAGTGGCCGCGCTCGTCGGGACCGATTCGGTAGGAATTGGGAATGGCTGTGGTCATTGGACGCTCAACTCTTCAGCGGCGCGCGCCGCACGGATGAAATTCCGGATCATGTCGCAATCCTTCACGCCTGGCGCCCGCTCGACGCCGGATGACACATCGACACCGCCCGCGCGCGTGATCCGCACGGCGTCCGCGAGATTGTCGGCGCTCAGTCCCCCGGACACCATGAACGGACGGTCGAGCTGCAATCCCTCGAGCACATGCCAGTCGAATGTCGCGCCCAGTCCGCCGGGACGCGTCGCATCCTTCGGAGCACGCGCATCGAACAGGATGCGGTCGCAGACATCGGCATAGCCGGCCAAGGGCGTGAGATCGGCAGCCGTCTCGACCGGCATCGCCTTCATGATGGGCAAGCCGAAACGCTGCTTGAGATCGCGAATCCGCGCGACGGTCTCGCGGCCATGGAGCTGAAACAGGTCGGGACGCACGGTCTCGACGATGTTCTCGAACGTCGCGTCGTCGGCATCGACGGTGAGCGCGACCTTGAGCGCGCGCCCCTTCGCCTGCTGGCCGAGCTCGCGCGCGTTGGTCAGGCCGACGTGACGCGGCGACGGCGGAAAGAACACGAAGCCCACCATGTCGGCGCCGGCATCGAGCGCGGCATCGAGGGTGTCGCGCGTGGTCAGGCCGCAGATTTTGACGAGCAGGGACATCAGAAAAAACGCACGTCCGGACGGAGGGGATCACCAGCCGCAGACGAGGTCTGGACCGCGCTGGTTTGGCGCCTTCTACAACGCGGCGCCCTGCTTGTCTCGCCCATAAGGGGCGGAAAGCCGGGCAGGCGCGACCGGAACCAGGGATTGTGCCGGGTCCTGCTTCGCGCGAACCGCGGCGGTCAACTGTGCCACTTGCGCCCGGGCAGCCTCCGCGTCGGCGAGATGACGGCGCGCGGCCTGACGCCAGCGGCGCTGCCCGATCCAGGTAGCGCAGCCGCCCGCGACGACGCCGAGGATCGCCACGGCGATGATCAGGACGAACAGCCGGACCGAGACCGACAGCGCCGGATCTGCGGCGTTGAACGGATCAAACGATACGGTAACGAAATGCCGGTTGGCCACCCCGAAGACGACGAAAAGCACCAGCAGGGGGAGGACAAACACGACGGTGACAAATTTCTGCATGCGCTCGCTCGTATCAGTCAGGCCGTTTCGCCTCGATCAGCCGCCAACGACCAACACGTCCGGCGCGAGACGCGGCGGCTCACTCGTCCGAATCGTCGGCGTCTTCGCCAGCGCCGGCCGGATTGTCCCGGTTCAGCCGCTCGCGCATTTCCTTGCCGGTCTTGAAGAACGGCACGCTCTTCTGGTCCACCGGGACATGGGCGCCGGTGCGCGGATTGCGGCCGGCGCGGGCCGGGCGGTGCTTGACCGAGAAGGCGCCGAAGCCGCGGAGCTCGACGCGGTCACCGCGCGCGAGTGCCGCGACGATCTCATCGAGGATCGCGTTGACGATGTTCTCGACATCCCGCTGGTAGAGGTGCGGGTTGTGCTCGGCGATACGCTGAACCAGCTCGGATTTGATCATCGAGAAAATGTACCCGGGGAGACAGTCCCATTTCCGTGAAAATATGCAGGACTGTCAAGACGCTAAATCATTCACCGGGCCCAGGAATCGGCTTGCGTGACCCGGGATCGGCCCACGCAAGAGCACACGTCTGGCGAGAATATCGGAACGGCGATTGTCTTGGCGGGTCTCAATTCCCCGTTCCGGGCTGCCAGATCGCCAGCATGCCGTCGAGCCCGACCCGGTCGACAGCCTGGACGACGCCGGCTCGCTCGATCTGGCGGGCGATGCCGGAGAGACCGACGGCGTCGAGCGCGACGGAGGTCGCCGTCCGCAGGAAGGTGAGATCACCGAAGCGCGGCGTCAGCTTGTAGTCGCGCACCGGCAGATCCTTCTTGACGTTCTTGTTGGCGACCAGCCACGCCACCGCCGTCTTCTCGTCGCCGAGCTCGTCGATCAGCTTCAGCTCGACCGCCTGGCGGCCGGTGAAGACGCGGCCATCGGCGACCTTCTCCAGGAGGGCGTCGTCCATGCCACGGCGGCTCTTCACGAGGCCGCGGAACCAGGCGTAGGAATCCTTCACGAGATCATCGAGCGCAGCGCGCGCCTCGGGGCTGGTCGGCTCGTAGCCGTTCGGCGCGGCTTTCAGCGGCGAGGACTTCACCTCCTCGACCTTGACGCCGATCGTCTTCAGGAGCTCGCTGACATTGGGATATTGGAACAGCACGCCGATCGAGCCGACCAGCGAGCTCTGCTGCGCGACGATGTGATCGGACGCGATCGCGCCGATGTAGCCGCCGGAGGCGGCGAGGCCTTCGACCACGACGACGAGCGGCTTCTTGGCCTTCAGACGCACCAGAGAGTCATAGAGCTGCTCGGAGCCGGCCGTGGTGCCGCCCGGCGAGTTGATGTGGACGATGACGGCCTCGGCCGAGGAGTTCTCCAGCCGCTCCAGCGCCTCGACGCGCTCCTGATCGCTGCGGATCAGTCCCTCGATGTTGACGCGCGCGATCGAGCCGGAGGTCGACAGCGCGGTACGGCCGCGCGGCGACAGTGCGAGGCCGATGGCGGACAACGCGGCGATCGCGATCACCACCGCCAGGACCCGCCAGAACGTCAGCTTGCGGCGCAGCCTGCGGCGATCGACGATCACATCGGAATCAAGCGACATGGGAAGCTCCTGGACGTCTAAGGCGCGGTTCTGCAGCCGCAGCCTGAATATCTCGTTATCCGATTACATCAATCGCGGCGCAATTTGAAGAAAGCAAGGCCCTGCCACGATGCCGCCAAAGGGTGAATGGACCCGATGCAGGGCTGCACGATCGGAGTTTGCCTCTCGTCTCTCTCCGCGCCGTCATGCCCGGGCTTGTCCCGGGCATCCACGTGGTTCTCAGCACGCCGAACGACGTCGATGGCCGGGACGAGCCCGGCCATGACGGAGTCACGAAGCTTCAGATCCGTCGCCGCGACGGCGTATCCCCATCTGCCAAAGCCATAGCGCGGGCCGGCTTGAGATCCCTCGATCGCATAAAAAAAGCCCCGGCCGGAGCCGGGGCTTTGATCTCGTGACGCGGCTCGAAGGCTTACTTCGAGTCGCGGTTCTTGAGGGCGGTGCCGAGGATGTCGCCCAGCGTCGCGCCCGAATCGGACGAGCCGTACTGCGCGATGGCTTCCTTCTCTTCCGCGACTTCCAGCGCCTTGATCGACACCTGGACCTTGCGGGCCTTCTTGTCGAACTGGATCACGCGGGCATCGACCTTCTCACCGACGGCGAACCGCTCGGAGCGCTGGTCGTTGCGATCGCGCGCCAGCTCGGAGCGCTTGATGAAGGTGGTGAAGTCGGTGCCGACGATCTTGACGTCGATGCCGCCGTCCTTGACGTCGAGCACTTCGCAGGTGACGACCGCACCCTTCTTGACATCGCCCGGCTCGGCGAAGGGGTCGCCTTCGAGCTGCTTGATGCCGAGCGAGATGCGCTCCTTCTCCACGTCGACGTCGAGCACCACGGCCTTGACCATGTCGCCCTTCTTGTAGTTGTCAATGACCTGCTCGCCCGGCAGCTTCCAGTCGAGGTCCGACAGATGGACCATGCCGTCGACGTCGCCTTCGAGACCCAGGAACAGGCCGAACTCGGTCTTGTTCTTGACCTCGCCCTCGACCACCGAACCCGTCGGATGCTTCTCGACGAAGACCTCCCAGGGGTTGCGCATGGTCTGCTTGAGACCGAGCGAGATGCGGCGCTTGACGCTGTCGACTTCGAGCACCTGCACTTCGACTTCCTGCGAGGTCGACACGATCTTGCCGGGGTGCATGTTCTTCTTGGTCCACGACATCTCGGAGACGTGGATCAGGCCTTCGATGCCCGGCTCGAGCTCGACGAACGCGCCGTAGTCGGTGATGTTGGTGACGCGGCCGTGGAAGCGGGCCTGCAGCGGGTACTTGGCCTCGATGCCCTGCCACGGATCGTCCAGCAGCTGCTTCATGCCGAGCGAGATGCGGTGCGTCTCGTGGTTGATCTTGATGATCTTGACCTTGACCGTCTGACCGATCGAAAGCACCTCGGTCGGATGGTTGACGCGGCGCCACGCGATATCGGTGACGTGCAGCAGGCCGTCGATGCCGCCGAGGTCGACGAACGCACCGTAATCGGTGATGTTCTTGACGACGCCGTCGATGACCTGACCCTCTTCGAGGTTCTGCACCAGCTCCTGGCGCTGCTCGGCGCGGGTCTCTTCCAGCACGGTGCGGCGCGACACGACGATGTTGCCGCGGCGACGGTCCATCTTCAGGATCTGGAACGGCTGCGAGTTGTTCATCAGCGGCGCGACGTCGCGGATCGGACGGATGTCGACCTGCGAGCGCGGCAGGAACGCCACGGCGCCATCCAGGTCGACGGTGAAGCCGCCCTTGACCTGGTTGAAGATGACGCCCATGACCTTTTCGTTGTTCTGGAACGCCTTCTCGAGCTTGCCCCAGCTCTCCTCGCGGCGCGCCTTGTCGCGCGACAGCACGGCTTCGCCGAGCGCGTTTTCGATGCGGTCGAGGAACACTTCGACCTCGTCACCGACCTTCAGCTCGCTGTCGCGGCCCGGACCGGAAAATTCACGCAGCGCCACGCGGCCTTCGGTCTTCAGACCGACGTCGATGACCGCCATGTCCTTCTCGATGGCAACCACCTTGCCCTTGACGACGGAGCTTTCTTGAAGATTGCCCTTCGTGAAGGACTCGTCCAGCATCGCGGCAAAATCATCGCGGCTGGGATTGTAGGAATTAGCAGAGATACTCGAAGCCATTGGTTCTCCAGATGCGGACATTCTCGCCAGCGTGGGGTTGATCGGCGCATCGAAGGTGCAGTGCCTGGAGGTCCACAAATCCCCAGACGTCCGCGCTGTCAGCGCCAAAGCGCAAACGACGCGGGCCGGCAATGCCTGCACATGCGACACGTGTGACGTGCGTAACGTATGAAGCTGCGTCCGGATGATCGGACCCGATTGAACTGCAATCGAGCTATCGACGGTCAAGGGCGGGAGCGGGCGGTTCCTCCAATGACGCCGGCGGCAATCAAACCCGCTGGCGGCCCGCTCGAACGGCCTCGACAATATCGATGGCGGCCCGGACGCCGCCCTCTATATCCAAATGGGAGTTATCAAGCAAGGTAGCATCCGCTGCNTGATTTCAAAGGAGCGACGGCCCGGTTCTGGTCGCGCTCGTCGCGCGCCAGGATGTCGGCCAGAATGGCCGCCTCGTCGGCCGGCTCGCCGCGCGAGCGCGCCTCCAGGGTGCGGCGATGCGCCCGGATCCGGGGATCGGCGACGACGTAGATCTTCACCTCGGCGTCGGGGCAGATCACGGTTCCAATGTCGCGGCCGTCGAGCACGGCCCCCGGCGGCTGGCTGGCAAACTGGCGCTGAAAGGCGACCAGCGCCTCGCGGACTTTCGGCAGCGCCGAGACCACCGAGGCGGCGGAACCGACCTCGTGCGACCGGAGCGCGGGGTTGTCGAAGGTCGCAGGATCCAGCGTCATGGCGACCTCTGCCGCCTGCGCCTCGTCCCTCAGGTCGAAACCAGCCGTCAGCATCGCATGCGCGACGGCCCGGTAGATCACGCCCGTATCCAGGTGCCTGAGGCCATAATGCGCGGCGAGGCGCTTGGCCATGGTGCCTTTACCCGAGGCGGCAGGTCCGTCGATGGCGATGATCATGCGAAATCCGCGCCCGCCTTGCGCATCAGCGGGATGAAATCCGGGAAGCTGGTGGCGATGAAGGCGGTGTCGTCGACTTTGACCGGCTTGTCGGAGGCGAGGCCCATGACCAAGGCGGACATCGCGATGCGGTGGTCCATGTGGGTGGCGACCAGGCCGCCGCCGGGGACGTGGCCGCGCCCCTCGACGATCAGGTCGTCGCCGGTGATCTCGACCTTGACGCCGTTGACGCGGAGCATCGCGGCGGTGGCCTCAAGCCGGTCGGACTCCTTGACCCGCAGCTCGTGCAGGCCGCGCATAACAGTGGTGCCCTCGGCATAGGCGGCGGCGACCGCCAGCACGAGATATTCGTCGATCATCGACGGCGCACGCTCGGGCGGGACCACGACGCCCTTGAGCTTGGAGGCACGTACGCGCAGCCGGGCCATCGGCTCGCCGGCATCGCCGCGGACATCGTCCTCCTCGATCGAGGCGCCCATCTCGCGGAGCGTCGTGAACAGGCCGGTGCGCAGCGGGTTGGTCATCACGTCCGACAGCACCAGGTCCGAGCCGTCGACGATCAGCGCGGCGACCAGCGGGAACGCCGCCGAAGACGGATCGGCGGGCACGATCACCGGCGCGCCTGTTAACTCCGGCTGGCCGGTCAGGGCGATACGGCGGCCGTGGGTGCCTTCCGGCGTGGTGACGATCTCGGCGCCGAAATGCTTGAGCATCAGTTCGGTGTGATCGCGGCTGGCCTCCTGCTCGATCACGGTGGTGATTCCGGGCGCAGCAAGGCCGGCCAGCAGCACGGCCGACTTGATCTGGGCCGAGGCGACCGGCGTGCGGTACTCGATCGGTACCGGATTGCTGGCGCCCTGGAGGGTTAACGGAAGCTTACCGCCCTCGGCGCTGGCCGTGACCTTGGCGCCCATCAAGGCCAAGGGATCGAGGATGCGCCGCATCGGGCGGCTGCGCAGCGAGGCATCGCCGTCGAACACCGCCGAGATCGGGCAGCCCGCGACGGCGCCCATCACGAGCCGGCAGCCGGTGCCGGAGTTGCCGAAATCGAGCGTCGCGGTCGGCTGGGCGAAGCCGCCGACGCCGACGCCGTTGACGGTCCAGGCGAACGCGCCGGTCCGTTCGACCTTCGCCCCGAGCGTTCGCATCGATTTGGCGGTGTTGAGGACGTCCTCGCCCTCGAGCAGGCCGGAAATCCGGGTCTCGCCGACCGACAAGGCGCCCAGGATCAGCGCCCGGTGCGAGATCGACTTGTCGCCGGGCACGCGAATCGTGCCCGAAAGCGGGCCGGAGGCGCGGGATTCGAGTGGAGTCGGGGCGGCTGACGTGCTCACGGCGGGATCCTCAGGTTTCGGAGGCGGCAGGTATCACAGCCCCCGCCCGCCGTCACGAGCGGTGATTTTCCCGTTGACAGCGCTATTGACAGCGGCGCGGCAACTAGCCAAGTGAGACACCGCTTTTCAGACATTGCCAGGACGCCTGCACGTGGCCAAATCCGAGCTCGGAACCAAACGCATTTGCCCGACCACGGGCAAAAAGTTCTACGACCTCAACAAGAATCCGGTGATCTCGCCCTACACCGGCGAGGTCGTGCCGATCGCACCGGTGGCTCCGACCCGCGCCATGCGCGGCGAGGCCGCCCGTGCCGCCGCGACGGCCGACGTCGCGCCGGAGGCCGCGGAGACCGAGGAGCTGGTGTCGCTCGAGGAGGCCGATGCCGAGGAGAACACCGGCAAGGTCAAGGCCGTCGTTCCGGAGTCGGAGGACGACATCGAGATCGACGAGACGCTCGACGACGACGAGGATGACGATTCGACCTTCATCGCCGACGAGGAAGAAGGCGACGAGGATGTCACAGACATCATCGGCGATGTGGGCGGCGACGAAGAATAATCGTCGAAGCCACTTGAGATCAGCCGCGAACTGTGGTTCACGGTGCTCCCCGGCGGTCACCCAGACCGCCGGTTCGGTTCAGGGGCCATAGCTCAGCTGGGAGAGCGCTTGCATGGCATGCAAGAGGTCGGCGGTTCGATCCCGCCTGGCTCCACCAGCCTTCGCTCGCTTCGCGAGCTTCGGCTCGGCAAGCCACCCAAATCTGCAAATGGAAGCGAAGCGAGCGAAGGCTGTCGCGCCGTAGCCTGGACGCCGGAGCCCTCTTGGGCGCAGGCGGGAAGGCGAAGGCGGACCTCGGCTGCGAGCGATAGAGCCTGCTTCTCCAAACTGCTCATCCTGTTGAAGCCCTGGACGGCGCGCTCCGTCGCCTGCCACAGTCGCACCTGTGAACGGTCGGGGGCGACCTGCGATGAAGTTCGTCTACATCCTCGAGAGTCTCGACGGCGAGCACTTCTATGCGGGCAGTACGGACGATGTGCCTGCGCGGTTGACGAAGCACAATGCGGGCGAAGTCCCACATACGTCGAAGTTTCGGCCTTGGCGGCTCAAGACCTATGTCGCGTTCAACGGCGCGAAGCTGGCATTCGCTTTCGAGCGATACCTTAAATCGGGCTCAGGCCGCGCTTTTGCTAAGAAGCGCCTTTAGTCCCCGCCCTACCCCACCGCCGCATCCAGGCGCTCCCGCAGCTTGACCAGCTTGCCGTGCAGGTCCGCCAGCTCCGCGATCGAGCAGCCCGTCGCGTCCAGGATCGCGGGCGGCACGATCGTCCGGGCCTTCTCGCGCAACGCCGCCCCCTGCGCGGTCAGCGCGACCAGCACCTGGCGCTCGTCCTCGGCCGACCGCGTCCGGCGCACCAGATGCGCCGCCTCCATCCGCTTCAACAGCGGCGTCAGCGTGCCGGAGTCGAGGAACAGCCGCTCGCCGATCTCCTTGACCGACAGACCGTCGCGCTCCCACAGCACCAGCATGACCAGGTATTGCGGATAGGTCAGATCAAGGCGGTCCAGCAGCGGCTTATAGACGCGGTTGAAGGCGTGGGCGGTCGAATAGACTGCGAAGCAGAGCTGGTTGCCGAGCTGAAGCGGCAGGTCGGCCGCGGACTTCTTTCGCATCAAGGTCACCACATATCCATCGGGCCGGCATCTTGGGCTCAGCCGCGGACCGCCGACAACGGTCGCGGTGCGCCGATCACGATTTTTCTACCGAACAATTATATTGTGCACAATCCAATTGCGTGCAATATGAGTGCGCTGAATTCATCCAAACCGGGAGACCCCCATGTCCGTGAACGTGCTCTACAAGACCAGCGCCAAGGCCACCGGCGGCCGCGACGGCGAAGCGGCGACCCTCGACGGTTCGCTCAAGGTCAAGCTGTCGACGCCGAAGGAACTCGGCGGCCGGCAACAATCCGGAGCAGCTGTTCGCGGCCGGCTATGCCGCCTGCTTCATCGGCGCGATGAAATTCGTCGGCTCGCAGGGCGGACCGAAGGTTCCGGCCGACGCGTCGGTCACCTCGACGGTGGGCATCGGGCCGCGCTCGGAAGGCGGCTTCGGCATCACGGTCGAGCTCGCGGTCTCGCTGCCCGGCCTCGCCAAGGCCGATGCCGAGGCGCTGGTCGCCAAGGCGCACGAGGTGTGCCCCTACTCCAACGCCACCCGCGGCAATGTCGACGTCAAGCTGACCGTCGTGTGAGTTTGAATTCCGCTCTGCGGCAGGGCGGTCATCGCGCCCTGCCGCGGCGCAGCCCGGGCCTTTTCGCTGTAGCGGCATTCGCCCAACGTCGTTTGCGCCGCGCGCGCCGCAATGCTTAATGACCGCGCGTTGAAACAACCTCGCGATCATCCTGATGACACCTCCCTTTGCTCCCGGCGCCATGGCCGGCCTGCGCGTGATCGATCTGACGCGCGTGCTCGGCGGCCCCTATTGCACGCAGATCCTGGCCGATCACGGCGCCGACGTGATCAAGGTCGAGCCGCCGGCCGGCGACGAGGTGCGCGACTGGGGCCCTCCGTTCCACGACGAGGATGCGGCCTATTTCGTCGGCATCAACCGCAACAAGCGCTCGATCGGCCTCGACCTCGCCTCCGAGGGCGGACGCGTCGTGCTGCTCAGGATGCTCGAGACGGCCGATGTGCTGATCGAGAACTTCAAGCCGGGCACGCTGGAAAAATGGGGCATCGGCAGCGACGTGCTGCGCGAGAAATTCCCCAGGCTCGTGCATTGCCGCATCTGCGGCTTCGGCGCCGACGGTCCGCGCGGCGGCAATCCCGGCTATGACGCCATCATCCAGGCGATGACCGGCATGATCGCCGCGACAGGCTCGCCCGAGAGCGGCCCGATGCGCATCGGCGTGCCGCTGGTCGACATCACCACCGGCCTCTATGCCGCGATCGGCATCCTGATGGCGCTGTCGGAGCGGCAGCGCTCCGGACAAGGTCAGTTCCTCGAGGTCACTTTGTACGAGACCGGCCTCGCGATCATGCATCCGCATACCGCGAACTACTTCATGCACGGCAAGCCGCCGTCGCTCACCGGCAACGAGCATCCCAACCTCGTGCCCTACGCGATCTTCCCGACCAGGACCGACGACATCTTCATCGGCGTCGGCAATGACGGCACCTTCCGCAAGCTCGCCAAGGAAATCGGCCGCCCCGAGCTCGGGACCGATCCGCGCTTTGCCCGGAACAGAGACCGCGTGGCGAACCGCGAGGCGCTGCGCGCCGAGCTGGCCGCAGTGTTCAGCCAGTTCGAGGCCGAGCCGCTCTGCGACCGGCTGCTGGCCGCCGGCCTGCCGGCGGGACCGGTGCAGAAGATCGATCAGGCGCTGACCAATCCGCACACGCTCTACCGCGGCGATATTATCGAGAAGGACTGGTACAAGGGCGTCGCGTCACCGATCCGGCTCGAACGCACCAGGCCGAGCCTGCGCTCGACCCCGCCGAAGTTCAGCCAGCATGCCGAGGAGGTGCTGAAGGAGTTCGGCTACGCCGATCAGGAGATCGCGGCGATGATCTCCGACGGTACGGTCTGCGCCGAACGCAAACGCTAGAAGCGCCATCGGCCTGTCGCAGCGCAGCGCTACTCTCGCTCGACGAGGGGACGGGAACACGGAGAGTCTTGCGGCCGAGTTCCGCGGCTTGACACGAGACCCGTCGAACGCACTTTCCGCTGACGATCCAACCGGTTATACATTCACAAAACTGTCATCTCGCGCTGCTACGGCCGCGACGCCGATGATGTTTCCATGGGAGGTTCTTTTAATGTCACTTCGACAATTCTGGACGGTCGCGACCGCGGCAGCCACGCTCGTCTTCGCGGCAGCCGCACCGGCGCGCGCGGTGACCGAGATTCAGTGGTGGCACGCGATGACCGGCGCCAACAACGACGTCATCGTCAAGCTCGCCAACGACTTCAACGCCTCGCAGTCCGACTACAAGGTCGTCCCGACCTACAAGGGCAACTACGCCGACACGATGAATGCCGGCATCGCCGCGTTCCGCGCCGGCAATGCGCCGCACATCATGCAGGTGTTCGAGGTTGGCACCGCAACCATGATGGCCGCCACCGGCGCCGTAAAGCCGGTCTACAAGCTGATGCAGGACGCGGGCGAGAAGTTCGATCCGAAGAGCTACCTGCCGGCCATCACCGGCTACTATTCGACCTCGAAGGGCGAGATGCTTTCCTTCCCCTTCAACTCGTCCTCCACCGTGATGTGGGTGAATCTCGATGAGCTGAAGAAGGTCAACGCCGAGATCCCGAAGACCTGGCCCGAGCTGTTCGAGACCGCCAAGAAGCTCCGGGCGAACGGCCACCCGACCTGCGGCTTCT
>NZ_CAFJ01000279.1 GCF_000239795.1 Bradyrhizobium sp. STM 3809
GGGGAGGGACTCGAACCCCCGACCCCAGGATTATGATTCCCGTGCTCTAACCAGCTGAGCTACCCCGCCACGGTGTCCGGCCAACAGTCCAGCCGGGGTCGAGCGACCGCAAATGGCTTGGCGAACGGGCGGCATATAAGGAGCCGTTCCCATCGCTGTCAAGCAAAGCTCGCAGCCGTCAGCGGTTTTCGTACCGCGCGATTTCCGCCCGACTGCTCAAGGCGTTGCAGGACTCGGCAGGCGAAAAACGCGGCCATGCCGCCGTCGGCGCGCCCTGCTGCGCGCGCCGCCCTCGATCACTTCGGCTGCACGTTCGGATTGCCGCCGGGGCTTCCGGGCGGCGGGATCACCGGCGTGTTGCCGCCTTCGGGCGTCGGCGCGTGCATCTCGGGATCCACGCCGCTCGGCGGGCACAGCACGCCGTTGGTCTTGGCGAGCTTGTCGCCCAGCGGCTCGCCGGCGCGGCCGGTGGTGATGCCGTCCGGGGTCGGCGTCGCACGCGCATCGGGCGCGCAGGCCGCATTGGCGTTGGGCGCCGGCGCGGTGGTTTGCGGCGGCGTCGCCGGTGTCGGCGGCGCCTGGGCATGGGCCACAGTGGCGGCCGCGGCCAGCAGGAACGAGAGGAACAGTGATTGCCTGATGCTCATGGCGGAGCAACGCAGACGCTGCTTTGGCGTTCCCCGGCCAAAAGTCCCGTTCGGCCGACGGCGCGGCGGTCAGCCCTTGCGGTAGCGGATCAGCGAGAAATGGCCCATCGGCGGCATCGGCCGGCGCTCGGCCAGCGTGACGCCGCCATGCCTGGTGGCCCAGTTCACCAGCCGTGCCCACGGGAACTCCGGCCGCCAGCCGAGCCGGCGCGCGATCGGCGCAAACGCAAGCTCGAAGATGCGCCGCGGCCCGCTCTCGGCGCCGATATGGTTGACCAGGATCAGCTCGCCCCCCGGCTTCAGCACGCGGATGAAATCATCGAGCGTCGCTTCCGGGTCCGGCACTGCGGTGATGACATATTGCGCGACCACCGCGTCGAAGAAATCATCGGGGAAGGCGAGATGCTTCGCGTCCATCACGGCGAGCGTCTCGACGTTGAACAGCTTCAGCTCGCGCACGCGCGCCTGCGCCCGGCGCAGCATCGGCTCGGAGATGTCGACGCCGCAGATCCTGGTGGTGCGCGCATAATCCGACAGCGACAGCCCGGTGCCGACGCCGACATCGAGGATGCGGCCGCCGATGCGGTCGGCCTCGGCGATGGTCGATTGGCGCCCCTGATCGAAGACCTTGCCGAACACCAGATCATAGATCGGCGCCCAGCGTCCGTAGGCCTTTTCGACCCTCGCGCGGTCGATGTCCCCCATGCCCCTGCCCTGAATGATGAGTGCTGATCAGCCGCGGACCGGCTCGGCCACGCGCTGCGGCCGGACGAGGCCGGCGGTCGCGCCGCTCTCGGCGACCGCGCTCTGGATGAAGCCGCCGCCGAGCACACGCGCGCGCCCCGAGGCCGCGTCATAGAACACGCAGGCCTGTCCCGGTGAGACGCCCTCCTCGCCGCCGACGAGCTCGACCTCGTAGGCCCCGTCGGCGCCGCGCAGCCAGGCCGGCTGCGGCGCACGTGTCGAGCGCACGCGCACGAACAGCTCGAGGCCGTCGCGCACGGCGGCGTCCAGTGCGCCGTCGCCGATCCAGTTGACCTCGCGCAAGGTGATGCGGTGCGTGCGCAGCGCCTCGCGCGGGCCGACGACGACGCGGCGCGTCGCGACGTCCAGCTTCACGACATAGAGCGGCGCGCCGGCGGCGATGCCGAGGCCCTTGCGCTGGCCGATCGTGTAGTTGGCGATGCCCTGATGCGCGCCGAGCACGCGGCCATTGAGATCGACGATCTCGCCGGGCTCCATCGCGTTCGGACGCAGCTTGCCGATGATGTCGGTGTAGCGGCCGGTCGGCACGAAGCAGATGTCCTGGCTGTCGTGCTTGTCGGCGACCTCGAGCCCGAAGCGCCGCGCCAGTTCGCGCACCTCCGGCTTGGTCATGTCGCCGAGCGGAAAGCGCAGGTAATCGAGCTGCTCGCGCGTGGTCGCGAACAGGAAGTAGCTCTGGTCGCGATCGGAGTCGGCGGCACAGACGAGCGCGCGCGATCCGTCCGGCAGGCGGCGCGAGGCGACGTAGTGGCCGGTCGCCAGCACCGAGGCGCCGAGCTCGCGCGCGGTCTTCAGGAGGTCGCCGAACTTGATGGCACGGTTGCACTCGATGCACGGCACCGGCGTCTCGCCCGAGGCATAGCTGGCGGCGAAATTGTCGATCACCGACTCGCGGAAGCGGTCCTCGTAGTCGAGCACGTAATGCGGGATGCCGAGCCGCTCGGCGACGTTGCGCGCGTCGTGAATGTCCTGGCCGGCGCAGCAGGCGCCCTTGCGATGGGTGGCGGCGCCATGATCGTAGAGCTGCAGGGTGATGCCGACGACGTCGTAACCCTGCGACTTCAACAGCGCAGCCGTGACCGACGAGTCCACGCCGCCGGACATGGCGACGACGACCCTGGTGTCCTCGGGACGGCCTTCGAGATCGAGACTGTTGAGCATGGTCAGGTCACTGCGATCGCGGCATCAGGCTGCGAGTTCCCGGCACGGGAACGCCGCGCATGCGCCGTCTTTGCGGATGGCTTGCTCCCAGCGATGTCGGGACACGGTCTCCCGGTCGGAAACAACACGAGAAGCATCGGTCTTTCATATAGGCGCACTTCCTGCGAAGCAATCGCGCCGGCCATGGCCTGCAGCGGCAAATCTTGCCGGCCGGGCAGAAATGACGGGGACGCGGCATCCGCGCCCCGCTCCTGGCGATGACTTAATATACTGATATTTCTTATGTTTTTAGCTCCTGCGCCCTTGGCCCGCTCCTTGCTGACCTCCGCATGTCGAGTTTCATCGCGAGAGGTTTCAAGGTGTTCAGCGTCACGTCAGACATCCAGGCCGGCCAGGCTCTCAAGACCCCGGCGCCGAAGCCGTCCCGCCAGGACGCCTCGCAGCTGTCGGGCAGCTTCTCGGCGCTGGTCGATGCCGCGACGCCGCAGCCGGACCCGCCGGCAACATCGCTGCCTGCCAGCCAGCCGGCATCCCGCATAAGCAACGCCGCGCCGACCCGCGACGCCGGCCGTGGCAGCGATGCCGATCGCACCAGCCAGGCCAATTCCCCGGACAAGACGCAGGACAAGGACGACAACGGCCCCTCACGCGCCGACAAGGCCGGATCGGACGCAACGTCCGACACGACCGCCGACAAGACGGCCAAGGGCTCAACCGACAACGCCGATGGCACCGACGCCAAGACCACCGACAAAAAGGACGGCGACAAGGCCACCGCGGACGCGACGACGGCCGCGCAAGCCGCCGGCGCAGATCAGCCCGTCGTGACGACCCCGGTGGCCGTCGCGATTCCCGCGGAGATCTCGCTCGCCAGCCCCGCCGCCGGTCCGGTTGCGACCGGTGACGATGGTGCCTCCGTCGCACCGGCCCCGACCGGCGCCGCCGGCACCGCCGCCGAGGCGCTCAACGGCTCGGTCGATGCCAAGGCCGGCCTGGTGGCCGCGACGGCCAAGGCGGCCGGTGCCGCCAAGACGGCGGGCCAAGCTGATCCCACCACCGCGGGCGCGGACGCCACGGCGACCGCGACGACCGACCCCGTGGCCACGTCCGACCAGACCTTCACGGCGGCGCTCGACGCCACCGCCCAAGGCGGCACCAAGGCGACCGGCAAGGTCGCCGCTCAGGCGAAGCCCGGCTTTGCCGCTGGTGAAACCGGGAAGAGCGCCGATCAGGCCACTGTCCAGACACCGGGCTCCCATCCGCAGACTCCAGAGGCTGGTCCCGCGCAACAGGCCGCCGCCACCAAGCCGGACGGCAACGAGCTCGATCCCGCGAAGAGCAACGCCGCTCCGGCCCCGTCGACGAGGCATGAACCCGGTGCCGCACAAGCCAACGCCCAGAGCAGCGGGCCGGTGACCGATCCGTCGGCGCAGGCCGCGGCCGCCTTGCAGCCGCAGCTCTCGACCCCGACCGCATCGACCAGCCCGGTCACCTCGGCCCACCTCACCGCGACCGCCGCAACCGCGGCGACGGTGCCGCTGCACGGCCTCGCCGTCGAGATCGCGGCCTCCGCGCTCAACGGCAAGAGCCGGTTCGAGATCCGGCTGGATCCCGCCGAGCTCGGCCGCATCGACGTCCGCATCGACGTCGACCGCAACGGCCAGGTGACCTCGCATCTGCGGGTCGAGAAGCCGGAGACCCTGGCGATGCTGCAGCAGACCGCGCCGCAACTGCAGCAGGCGCTGCAGGACGCCGGTCTCAAGAGCAACAACAGCGGGCTGCAATTCTCGCTGCGCGACCAGAACTCGTCCGGCCAGAACGGCGGCGACTACCAGCAGAACGGCAACTCACAGCGCCTGATCGTGACCGAGGACGAAAACGTCCCGGTCCAGCTCGCCGGACGGTCCTACGGACGGATGTTCGGCGCGCAGGGCGGTGTCGATATCAGGGTTTAACAGGAGGCTTCCATGGCCATCGGCGACGCAATCACGGCAAGCCCCGCCGTCTCGGGCACGACCAAGACGACCACCACGACGTCCTCCAGCAGCGGCCTGAGCGGGAGCGCGAGCTCGACCATCGCGGGCAACTTCCAGACCTTCCTGACGCTGCTGACGACGCAGCTGCAGAACCAGAACCCGCTCGATCCGCTGGACACCAACCAGTTCACCCAGCAGCTGGTGCAGTTCGCCGGCGTCGAGCAGCAGCTCAAGACCAACGACCAGCTGGCCTCGCTGCTCACGATGCAGCAGACGACGCAGGCGACCCAGGCCCTCGCCTTCGTCGGCAAGACCGCCGTGGTCAACGGCTCCACCGCTGCCTTGGCCAGCGGCCAGGCGGGCTGGAATCTCAACATTCCGTCCGACTGCACCATGACGGCGACCATCACCAACAGCGTCGGCCAGACCGTGTTCAGCGGCACCTACAATGCCAGCGCCGGCAACAATCAGGCCTACAATTGGAACGGTCAGGGCAGCGACGGCACGCAATGGCCCGACGGGCAATACAAGCTGACGATCGCCGCCAAGGACAGTTCCGGCAATCCGGTGGCCGTGACGACCCAGGTCCAGGGCACGGTGTCCTCGGTCGACCTGACCCAGCAGCCGCCGCTGCTGTCGATCGGCGGCCAGACCTACACCGTCAACCAGATCCAGCGGATCGTTAGCTAGCGGTTAACGCCTCGGCCCGACCTTAAGACGTCGGATACACCTGCGGTTGAGCTTGAACATCCAGCTCGTCCAAAACCGCGACATTCCGGCGTAAGCGCCGGAAACTCTTAACCAATCATTTACCACGATCTCGCTCTCGGGGCTTTCAGCCGCCGGGAGCGTCGGCGTTGGCGCCGAGGGCCCGATTCCCGCCTTTTGCTTAGGCAAATTTTAAGCGAGGCGGCGTAGGGTCTTACCGTGAGTTCAGTGGTTAAGAGTTTGTGAGTACGCCATGACAGAACCCCATCGCCCGAGGGTGAAATACGTCATCGGGCCTGACGGCAGCCCGCTCACCATCGCGGATTTGCCTGCGCCAGGCACCAAGAGGTGGGTCATACGCCGCAAGGCCGAAGTCGTCGCTGCCGTCCGCGGCGGATTGTTGTCCCTCGAAGAAGCGTGCAGCCGCTACACCCTGACCGTCGACGAATTCCTGTCGTGGCAGTTCTCGATCGACCAGCATGGTCTCGCCGGGCTGCGCACCACCCGAATTCAGCAATATCGCCAATAAAGCGTTAACGGCGCGACTGGCTTTTTTCGAAAATCGGCTTGGCCCCGCTAAGCCGATTTTTCGCACGTCGACACTTTGTTAGGACCCTTTAACGATCGTTAACCATATCGAAACCTTCCCATAGGCAAATATTGCCCAGTGGTTCGATTCAACCTCCGCGACCTGTTCCTCCGGGGACGAGAGCAGGGCGAGATCGGATCGCCACCTGGAATGCGGGTGTCGGTGAAGGTTAAGGATTGAATTTCGCGATCTCTGCAACCGGCCGTAAAGGCCCGCGAAGCTCAAATCACCTTTCAGCAGCCACCCGTCGCCGAACTATGGGGCAGTTGCTTGCAAGGTCTCTTGGACTTTCTGAAGGGTTTGGGCGCCGCTCGGCTGACCGCCATGATCGCGGTCACGGCCGCTTTGATCGGCTTCTTCGGCTTCGTCATCATGCGGGTGACCACGCCGCAGATGACCACCCTGTTCACCGACCTGACCATGGACGACTCCGCCGGCATCATCAAGGATCTGGAGCGGCAGGGCATTCCGTTCGAGATGCGCAATGAGGGCAGCGTCATCCTCGTCCCGAAGGACAAGGTGACCCGGCTGCGCATGAAGCTCGCCGAGAGCGGCCTGCCCAAGGGCGGCGGCGTCGGCTACGAGATCTTCGACAAGTCGGACGCGCTGGGCACCACGAGCTTCGTCCAGAACATCAACCATCTCCGGGCGCTGGAGGGCGAGCTCGCCCGCACCATCCGCGCCATCGACCGCGTTCAGGCGGCGCGCGTCCATCTGGTCCTTCCCGAGCGGCCGCTGTTCTCGCGCGAGACGCCGGAGCCGTCGGCCTCGATCGTCGTGCGCGTGCGCGGCTCTCTCGAAGCCAACCAGATCCGCGCCATCCGCCACCTCGTCGCTTCGGCCGTCAACGGCCTGAAGCCGCAGCGGGTGTCGATCGTCGACGAGGCCGGGCAGCTGCTGGCCGACGGCACCCAGACCGACATCGACCAGCAGGTCGGCGACGAGCGGCGCAACGCCTTCGAGAAGCGGATGCGCAAGCAGGTCGAGGACATCGTCTCCTCGGTGGTCGGGTCGGGCCGCGCCCGGGTCCAGCTGTCAGCGGATTTCGACTTCAACCGCATCACCCAGACCTCCGACCGCTACGATCCGGAAGGACGGGTGCTCCGCTCCAGCCAGACCCGCGAAGAGCAGTCGGCGACGTCGGAGAGCAACGGTCAGGTCACGGTCAACAACGAGCTGCCCGGCAACCAGCAGAACCAGTCGCCGCAGCAGCCGAAGGACCAGAGCAAAAAGACCGAAGAGACCAACAATTACGAGATCTCCCGGACCACCAAGACGGAAGTCACCGAGGCCGGACGGGTCAATCGCATCTCGGTCGCGGTGCTGGTCGACGGCGCCTACTCCAAGAACGAGAAGGGCGAGCTGGTCTACAAGGAGCGCAGCAAGGAGGAGCTCGACCGGATCGCCGCCCTCGTCCGCTCCGCCATCGGCTTCGATCAGAAGCGCGGCGACCAGGTCGAGGTTGTCAATCTGAAGTTCGCCGACGCTCCGACCGTGCCGCAGATCAACGAGCCCACCGGCTTCCTCAGCATGCTGAACTTCACCAAGGATGACGTGATGTACGTCATCGAGCTCGCCGTGATGATGCTGCTCGGCATCGTCGTGGTGATCATGGTGGTGCGGCCGCTGGTCAAGAAGATCATCTCGACGGAAGAGATCGCCGCGGCCACCCCCGTTCCGGCGATCACCGACGAAACCGCTCAATCGCAGGCCCACGCCCAGCAGACCGCCGCTTTGATCGACGTCGCCCAGGTCCAAGGTCAGGTCCACGCCCAGTCCGTCCATCGGGTGGGCGAGCTGGCCGACCGCAACCCGGGCGAGGCCGCCGCCATCATCCGCCAGTGGCTCGCCGAGCCGCAGCAGAACTGATCCTCATCGACGTGAACCATCTGAAGTGAAAAGAACGTAGATCGCCATGTCGCTCCCGCAAACGCAGAACGCCAACGCCAACGACATCTCCACCGTCATCGCGACGCTTGCGAGCCGCCAGGCGCAGCGCGAGAAGACCGAGCCGTTGAGCGGGCCGCGACGCGCGGCCGTCATGATGCTCGCGCTCGGCGAGCAGTATGGCGGCAAGATCTGGCAGCAGCTCGACGACGACGAGGTGCGTGAACTGTCGCTGGCGATGTCGACGCTCGGCACGGTCGAGGCCGACGTCGTCGAGGACCTGATGCTCGAATTCGTCTCGCGGATGTCGGCCTCGGGCGCGCTGATGGGCAATTTCGACGCCACCGAGCGGCTGCTGCAGCAATATTTGCCGCCGGAACGCGTCAACGGCATCATGGACGAGATCCGCGGCCCGGCCGGCCGCAACATGTGGGAGAAGCTCTCCAACGTCCAGGAAGAGGTGCTCGCCAACTACCTCAAGAACGAATATCCGCAGACTATCGCGGTGGTGCTGTCCAAGCTGAAGCCGGAGCATGCCGCACGCGTGCTCGCGATCCTGCCCGAGGACATGGCGCTCGACGTCATCGGCCGCATGCTGCGCATGGAAGCGGTGCAGAAGGAGGTCATCGAGCGCGTCGAGCAGACCCTGCGCACCGAGTTCATGTCGAACCTGTCGCAGACCCGCCGCCGCGACGCCCATGAGGTCATGGCCGAGATCTTCAACAATTTCGACCGCCAGACCGAGACCCGCTTCATCACCTCGCTGGAAGAAGAGAACCGCGAATCCGCCGAGCGCATCAAGGCGCTGATGTTCACCTTCGACGACCTGATCAAGCTCGACTCCGCCTCGGCCCAGACGCTGCTGCGCAACGTCGACAAGGACAAGCTCGGCGTGGCGTTGAAGAGCGCCAACGAGGAAGTCCGCAACTTCTTCTTCGGCAACATGTCCTCCCGCGCCGCCAAGATGCTGCAGGACGACATGGCCGCGATGGGACCGGTGCGCCTGCGCGACGTCGACGAGGCGCAGGCCCTGCTCGTCAATCTCGCCAAGGACCTCGCCGCCAAGGGCGAGATCATGCTCAGCAAGAACCGCGCCGACGACGAACTGGTGTATTGATGGCTCAGCCCGCGAAGTTCCTGTTCGATACCGACTTTGCCGCGCCGGAGAAGACGCGCGAGCGCGGCGCCTCGGCCGCCGAGATCGCACAGAAGGTCGCAGCCGCCGAAGTCGCCGCCTACCGCAACGGCTACGAGGCCGCGCAGCGCGAAGCCAAGGTCGAAGCCGACCGTCGCGTCGCCGCGGCGCTCGAGCAGATCAACATCCAGCTGCAGGGCATCTCCGCACGCTTCTCGAACATCGAGCAGCGGATGGAGACGGAGGCCGTGGATGTCGCGGTCGCGGTCGCCCGCAAGCTCTGCGCCGCGCTGATCGAGGCCGAGCCGCTCGGCGAGATCACCGGCCTGGTGCACGACTGCTTCGCGCATCTGGTGGCCACGCCGCACCTCGTGCTGCGCATCAACGATACGCTCTACGAGCTCGCCCGCGAGAAGATCGAGAGACTCGCCAAGCAGAGCGGCTTCGAGGGACGCCTGGTGATCCTGGCCGAGCCGGAGATCGCGACGGGCGATTGCCGCATCGAATGGGCCGACGGCGGCGTGGTGCTGGAGCGTGCCGCGATCGACGCCAAGATCAACGAACTGGTCGGACGCTACATGGCGTCCAAGAAGAGCTAGGCCGCTGCGGTGGCCAAGGGAGTTAAGTCATGAGCGACAACGAGATCCCGCTGCCCGACCTCAATTCCGCGGACGCGCCGCCGATCTCCGGTGACACCGGCTATACCGAGGAGGAGCACGCCGCGCGCATCGCCGCAGATCTCGAAGCGGTGTTCGACGTGCCGGTGCAGGTCTCGGCCGTGCTCGGCCGTTCGAAGATGGATGTCGGCGAGCTGCTCAAGCTCGGGCCGGGCACGGTGCTCGAGCTCGACCGCAAGGTCGGCGAGGCCATCGACATCTACGTCAACAACCGCCTCGTGGCGCGCGGCGAGGTGGTGCTGGTGGAAGACAAGCTCGGCGTGACGATGACGGAAATCATCAAGTCCGACCGCAACTGACAGACATGATCCCCGCGCGCTGATCGGAAGCGGCGCGACCGTATAGGAGACGAACATGCGGCTTCTCATCGTCGGAACGCTGAAGGGCCAGCTGACGGCGGCCACCAAGATCGCCATGGAGAATGGCGCCACCGTCACCCACGCCGAGGACAACGAACAGGCGATGCGGGTGTTGCGCGGCGGCAAGGGCGCCGACCTCCTGCTGGTCGACGTCGCGCTCGACATCCGCGACCTGGTGATGCGGCTCGACGCCGAGCACATCCACGTGCCGATCGTCGCCTGCGGCATCACCAGCGACGCCCGCGCCGCAGTCGCCGCCATCCACGCCGGCGCCAAGGAATACATTCCGCTGCCGCCGGATCCGGAGCTGATCGCCGCGGTGCTCGCGGCCGTCGCCAACGACAGCCGCGACCTGGTGTATCGCGATGACGCGATGGCCAAGGTGATCAAGCTCGCCCAGCAGATCGCGGGCTCCGACGCCTCGGTCATGATCACCGGCGAGTCCGGCACCGGCAAGGAGGTGCTGGCGCGCTATGTCCACACCCGCTCGGCCCGCGCCAAGCGTCCGTTCATCTCGATCAACTGCGCCGCGATCCCCGAGCATCTCCTGGAGTCCGAGCTGTTCGGCCACGAGAAGGGCGCGTTCACCGGCGCGGTCGCCCGCCGCATCGGCAAGTTCGAGGAGGCCAATGGCGGCACGCTGCTGCTGGACGAAATCTCCGAGATGGACGTGCGGCTGCAGTCGAAGCTGCTGCGCGCCATCCAGGAGCGCGTGATCGACCGAGTCGGCGGCACCCGCCCCGTCCCCGTCGACATCCGCATCATCGCGACCTCGAATCGCAATCTCGCGGATGCCGTGCGCGAAGGCACGTTCCGCGAAGACCTGCTGTTCCGGCTGAACGTCGTCAACCTCAAGATCCCCCCCTTACGCGAACGCCCGGCCGACATCCTCGAGCTGGCGCAGCATTTCGCGCGCAAATATTCCGAGGCCAATGCGGTGCCGCTGCGGCCGATCTCGGCCGAGGCCAAGCGCATCCTCACCACCAACCGCTGGCCGGGCAACGTGCGCGAGCTGGAGAACACGATGCATCGCGCTGTGCTGATGGCGCAGGGTGACGAGATCGGGCCGGATGCGATCCTGACCCCCGATGGCGCCCGCCTCGATATCGGCAAGGCGCAGCCGGCCGTCGCCCATGCTACGATGGCCGCCGAGCAGGTCACCCGCGCCCTGGTCGGCCGCACCGTCGCGGACGTCGAGCGCGACCTGATCCTGGAGACCTTGAAGCACTGCCTGGGCAACCGGACACATGCGGCCAACATTCTGGGCATCTCGATCCGCACGTTGCGCAACAAGCTCAACGAATATGCCGACGGCGGCGTGCCGATCCCGCCGCCCGGCGCCGGCGACACGCCGCGCATGCCGAGCGCGGTGTAGACTGGCCCGTATTTTTCGCCTCGTTCTCGGCGGCGCGCTCATCGCGAGCGCGCCGCTTCTCATTGTGGAGGCCCACGCTGCGAGCCGCGGCGTGCTGGCCGGCTGCTGGGAGCAGACCTCCCACGCGCCGCTGGTGAAGCCGTCATCCGGCGAGGAATGGGGAGCGCGCAGCTGGTGCTTCGCGCAGCGGGGCAGACTGATCACGCGCACGCTCGCGTGCGGCAGCGGCGGATGCGACGGCTGGGACAACGAGCGGCGCTATCGCTGGCGGCCCCCTCACCTCTCGCTGTCCGACGTCGCGATCTCCGCCGACGGCGAGAGACAGACGCGGGTCTGGCGCCGCTGCAGGGTTGTGTTCCTGACAGCCGACTGGATGCAGTTGCAGGACTGCGCGCAGTCGACCGATCCGTGGGTGCGTGAGTCGTTGCGGCCCAGGCGTTAGCGCAGCGTGTCGCGTTACGAATAGCTGGGCGCCTGCGGATTGCGGAAGATGTGGATCGGGTCGCCCGGCGTGAACGTACGCTGGGTGAAGGCCGCATAGGCATAGAGCGCGAGGTAGAGGATCGCGACCGTGCCGATCGCGTAGAGCGCCCAGGTTCCGATCCGTTTCATGATTTCCGCTGCTGCAGGCCGACGATGGCTTTTACGGCCTCTGTCGGCTGGGCGCCAGCGCGGCCCCCCGGCTAGGGCGTCAACCGCGGATCGGGCACGCTGAGCGCGGCCAGCCGGCCAAGATCGTCGTCGCGATCGACAGCGACATAGCTGCCATGCCAATACGCCAGGGCAGCGGATTGCTGCGCGACCGCAACGTGGACCACCTTGCCGATCACGATGGCATGGGAATGCCGCTCGATGATCTCCTCGACTTCGCAATCCAGCGTGGCGAGCGCCCCCACCAGCAGCGGCACGCCGGTGACCTGCTTGCGCCACTCGGCGCCGACGAAACGCTCGGCACCGCGCAGGCCGCCCTTACCCGCGAACCGTTCGGCCACGCCGATCTGGTCCGCCGCCAGCAGATTGGCCCCGAACACGCGCTCGCGCTGCAGGATTGGCCAGGACGAGGCGTTGCGGTTGAGGCTGACGATGATCGACGGCGGATCGACCGCCAGCGATGACAGCGAGCTCACCGTCATGCCGGTGATCTCGTCGCCCCGTCCGACGGTGATGACGCTGACGCCGCCGACCAGCTGGCGCATCGCAGAGCGGAAATCCGGCTGGAGCGCCGTGGCATCAGGCATGTGGCGGACGATGGAGTTCATTGCGTTGATCTTTCCTACCCCGTCGTGCCCGGTCCAAGCAACTGGCCCAGGATCGAGCCTTCCAGCGCCGCGAGCTCGGCGGAGCCGCGCTGGCGCGGGCGCGGCAGATCGACCGTGATGTCCTCGGCCATCCGGCCATCTTCGATCACCAGGACCCGATCAGCAAGGGCGACGGCTTCGGCCACGTCATGGGTGACCAGGATTGCGGTAAACGTTTGGTCCGCCCAGACGCGCTCCAGCAGCCGCTGCATGGCGATCCGGGTCAGCGCGTCGAGCGCGCCGAGCGGCTCGTCGAAGGCCAGCAGGCGCGGCCCGCTGACCAGGGCGCGCGCCAGCGCCACGCGCTGCTTCTGGCCGCCCGACAGCACCGCCGGCCACTGGTCGCGCTTCTCGGCGAGGCCGACCTCCTCGAGCGCCTGCCGGGCGCGCTCATGCGCGCCCGCCGCCTTGCGGTCGCGGCCGAGCCCGACCTCGACATTCGCCAGCACCCGCGCCCACGGCAAGAGCCGCGGCTCCTGGAACATCACGCGGACGTCCTCCGCGCGCGCGGCGGTGTCGCCGAAGCTGATCGTGCCGGAGGTGGGCTTGTCCAGGCCGGCGATCAGCCGCAGCAGCGTGCTTTTGCCGCAGCCGCTCTGGCCGACGATGGCGACGAACTGGCCGGCCGGGATCTCCAGATCGATACCGCGCAGCACCTCGTTGTCGCCGAACGCCTTGCGGAGATCGCGGATCACCAGCGGCAGGCCGCGCGTCTCGGATTTGGCCGGGGTCACGCTGGACTTCCTGTGAGGTCGGAAGGTCTCAGCATGCCCGATCACCTCGGGCGCGTCGATCGCCTCAGTGCTGGACACGGGAAGGCGGAGCACTTGCTGCATTTACGTAACCTCAATGCTTGCTGAAGGCCGGATGCCAGGACAGCGTCAGCCGCTCCAAGAGCCGCGACGCGCTGTCGGCGACCTTGCCCAGCAGGGCGTAGATCAGGATGGAGAGCACGACGACGTCGATCTGCATGAACTCGCGCGCCTGCATCGCCATGTAGCCGAGGCCCGAGGACGCCGCGATCGTCTCGGCGACAATCAGGGTGAGCCACATGATGCCGAGCGCGAAGCGCAGGCCGACGAAGATCGACGGCAGCGCGCCGGGGAAGATCACGCGGCGAAACAACTCGCCGTCCGTCATGCCGTAGACGCGGCCCATTTCAATGAGTTGCGGGTCGACGGTGCGAATCCCGTGCAGCGTGTTGAGATAGACCGGGAAGAACACGCCGAGCGCGACGAGGAACAGCTTGGCGCTCTCGTCGATGCCGAACCACAGGATGACCAGCGGGATCAGCGCCAGATGCGGCACGTTGCGGATCATCTGCAGCGTCGTGTCGGTGAGCTTGGACGACAGTTGCGACAGTCCGTTGGCGAGGCCGAAGGCGAAGCCGATGCCGCCACCGATCAGGAAGCCGATCGAGGCGCGCCAGAAGCTGACCCAGATGTTGCGGCCGAGTTCGCCGGACCACAGCAGCTTCCAGCCGGCGCGCGCGACGTCGCTCGGCGCCGGCAGCACGCGCGGCGAGACGAGGCCGGCGACCGAGGCCGCCTGCCAGATCAGGATGATTCCGAGCGGCACCAGCCAGGGCAGCAAGCCATCCGCCCTGGGGACGGTCAGCTTGCGGACCTTGGGAAGGCTTTCGATCAGGCTCATGACTGTGACGCCCGCTGCAGGGGACGATGCTCATTGGCGATGGTCTCGCCGAACGGCCCCGTATTCGCGCGGAGCTTCGTCACATTGCCGCCCTGCTCCACCGCGTTCAGCCCGAGCTTCGGGAACACCAGTTCGGCGAAGCGATAGGCCTCCTCGAGATGCGGATAGCCCGACAGTATGAAGGTATCGATGCCGATGTCCTGATACTCGCGGATGCGCGCCGCCACCGTGTCGGGATCGCCGACCAGCGCGGTGCCCGCGCCGCCGCGGACCAGGCCCACGCCGGCCCACAGATTCGGGCTGATCTCGAGCTTGTCGCGCCGGCCGCCATGCAGCTGCGACATGCGCTGCTGGCCGACCGAGTCCATCCGCGCGAAGATCTTCTGCGCCGAGGCGATGGTCTCGTCGGTGACGTGCTTGATGAGATCGTCGGCCGCCGCCCACGCTTCCTCATTGGTCTCACGCACGATGACGTGGAGGCGGATGCCGAACGACAGCTTGCGGCCGCGACTGTCGGCGGCCGCCTTGACCTTGGCGATCTTGGCGGCGACGTCGGCCGGCGGCTCGCCCCAGGTGAGATACTTCTCGACCGTGTCGACGGCGACGTCGATGCCGGCGTCGGACGAGCCGCCGAAGAACAGCGGCGGCCGCGGCGACTGCACCGGCGGGAACAGCAGGCGGCCGTCCTCGACCTTGATGTGCTTGCCGGAGAAGTTGACCGCCTCGCCCTCGAGCAGCGCATTGTAGACGGTGAGGAACTCGCGGGTGACCTCGTAGCGCTCCTCATGCGACAGGAAGATGCCGTCGCCCTTGTTCTCGACCGGATCGCCGCCGGTGACGACGTTGACGAGCAGCCGCCCGTTGCTGACGCGGTCGAGCGTCGCGGTCATGCGCGCGGCCACGCTCGGCGACTGCAGCCCGGGGCGCACCGCCACGAGATAGCGCAGCTTCTCGGTGAACGGCGCCACCGCCGAGGCCACGATCCACGAATCCTCGCAGCTGCGCCCCGTTGGGATCAGCACGCCGTAATAGCCGAGCTGGTCGGCGGCCTGCGCGATCTGGCGCAGATAGTTGAAATTGACCTCGCGGCCGCCTTGCGAGGTGCCGAGATAGCGGCCGTCGCCATGGGTCGGCAGGAACCAGAGGACGTTGGGCTTCGACGCGTTGCTCATAGTAATCTCTCTCGAACTGATGTCATCGAATTCAGGTCAGGTGGACGGCGTCCACTTCCAGACGATGTCGGCGACGTTGACCGGCTTTGGAATGAGCCCGACGCGGGCGAAGCGATCGGCGACCGCCTGCTGGCTCTTGATGATCTCGTCGTCGATCGGCACCACGCTGTAGACCGAGCGGTCGACGAAGCGCTTGACGGCTTCGATATCGACGCCGGTGGCCTCGGCCTGCGCCTTGGCGACCTCCTCGTGATGGGCGTTGGCCCATACGCCTTCGGCGGCAAAGGCCGCGTTCAGCCTGGCGACGATGGCCGGGTACTTTTCGACGAAATCGCTGCCGACGATGTAGAAGGAGTTCGGCTTGTGGACGTCCTTGTCGAACACGATCGCGCGCGCGTTCTCCTTGATCTCGGCGAGCGCGAGATAGGGATCCCAGATCGACCAGGCGTCGACCGATCCCTTCACGAAAGCGGCGGTCGCGTCGGCGGGCGCGAGCGGCGCCGGCGTGATGTCGCTCCAGGCGAGGCCGGCTTTCTCGAGCGCCGCGACCAGAAGATTGTGCGCGCTCGAGCCCTTGCCGAACGCGATGCGCTTGCCCTTGAGATCAGCCAGCGTCTTGATTGGCGAGTCCTTCGGCACGATGATCGCCTGCGTGCTGCCGTTCTGCTTGACGGCCGCGGCATAGCGGATCTTGGCGCTGGCGGCCTGGGCGAAGATCGGCGGTGCGTCGCCGACATAGCCGAAATCGACGCTGCCGACATTGATGGCCTCGAGCAGCGGCGGACCGAACTGGAAGTCGACCCAGACCACGCTGATGCCGTCGGCCTTGAACGCATTCTCGATCGTGCCGCGGGCCCGCACGGCCGGGAAGAAGCCGCCCTTCTGGGTGCCGATGCGGATCTCCTTCGGCTTGCCCTCGGCATGCAGCGGCGCCGCGCAGCTGATCACCGCGGCCGATGCCAGGGACAGTTTCAGAAAATCACGACGCTTCATTGCCCTCTCCGATCACGACTGCGCATCCACGTTGATGCAATGCGAGAGGCAATGATGGTGAGGGCCGGCGGGCGTGTCGAGCACCCCGGAAAAATAGCGATGCCGGT
This sequence comes from Bradyrhizobium sp. STM 3809, assembly GCF_000239795.1. GTDB lineage: Bacteria > Pseudomonadota > Alphaproteobacteria > Rhizobiales > Xanthobacteraceae > Bradyrhizobium. The sequence continues at coordinate 16,503 of NZ_CAFJ01000279.1, forward strand.
CCTATGCGGCCGCGCAGGCGCGGGATGTTTGTTTCGAGCCGAGGACGGAAAGCAGCGATAAATTTTCACCCCGCTGCGACGCAATTACGCATCTTCACAGCCCATCAACCATGGATCAGGGACGGCGTGACGCGAATCCGGCAAAGCGCTTCGGCGGGAGGGTGCCGATTCCGGCCTTGATCCACGTCAACGCCGGTTCCGCGCAGCTCTTTTAATGTAACATCAGGCGCGGCCCGGATGCCGCACACTCTCCCCCCGCACACATAGCAGAGAATTCTCTCATGTCGCTCGTTGGCAGCGATGCGAACGCGCGTGCGCGTCGCAGACGCATAGAAATTTTTGCCTTCCTCTTCCTCACCGCCGTGATCATGCCCGCGCTCGCCGTCGCCACCGTCGGCTCCTACGGGCTGACGGTGTGGGTCTACCAGATGATGGCCGGTCCTCCCGGCCCGCCCGCCGCGCACTGACCGGAAGGACGCTTCCCATGCTCTCCCCTCGCACTTCCTTCGACCGGCGCGCGCTGATCACCGGCCGCGTGCTGACCGCTGAGCCCGTGGTCGCGCCGCCCGCCGGCGAGATTGCCAGCATCATCGTGCAGACCCGTCCCGATCAGCTCGATCGCGTCGCCGCCGACATCGCAGCGCTGGACGGCTGCGAGATCCACGCGCGCGACGACAGAGGCAAGCTGATCGTCGTCGTCGATGCGCCGGATGCGGGCGCGCTCGGCGCCACCATGAACCGCATCGGGCTGCTGCCGCAGGTGCATTCCGCCTGCCTCGTCTTTCACGCCATCGACGCCGGCTAATCAACCGAGACCATCATGACCGAACCGAAGCTCGACCGCCGCCAGATGCTGAAGCTGGAAGCCGCCGCCATCGCGGCTGCAGCCGCCGGCATGCCCACCGTTGCACGCGCGGCAAACCTCGTCACCGAGCGCGAGGCCACCGAATTGAAATGGGACAAGGCCGCGTGCCGCTTCTGCGGCACCGGCTGCAGCGTGATGGTCGCGACCAAGGACAATCGCGTCGTCGCCACCCATGGCGACATCAAGGCCGAGGTCAATCGCGGCCTCAACTGCGTCAAGGGCTACTTCCTGTCCAAGATCATGTATGGCCACGACCGCCTGACGCATCCGATGCTGCGCAAGACGGGCGGCCAATACGACAAGAACGGCGAGTTCACGCCTGTCAGCTGGGACGAAGCCTTCGACATCATGGCGCTGAAGTTCAAGGACGCGCTGAAGAAGCGCGGCCCCTCCGGCGTCGGCATGTTCGGCTCGGGTCAGTGGACGATCTGGGAAGGCTATGCAGCCTCCAAGCTGTTCAAGGCCGGCTTCCGCACCAACAACATCGATCCCAACGCGCGGCACTGCATGGCGTCGGCCGTCGCCGGCATGATGCGTACTTTCGGCATCGACGAGCCCGCCGGCTGCTACGACGACATCGAGGCCACCGACGCGTTCGTGCTGTGGGGCTCCAACATGGCGGAGATGCATCCGATCCTGTGGACCCGCGTGACCGACCGACGGCTCTCGGCGCCGCATGTCAAGGTCGCCGTGCTCTCGACCTTCGAGCACCGCTCGTTCGACCTCGCCGATGTCGGCATGGTGTTCAAGCCGCAGACCGACCTCTACATCCTCAACGCCATCGCCAACCACATCATCACGACAGGCCGCGTCAACAAGGACTTCGTGTCGGCGCACACCGTGTTCAAGAAGGGCCAGACCGACATCGGCTACGGCCTGCGGCCCGAGCATCCGCTGCAGAAGAAGGCGACCGGCGCGGCCAAGGCCAACGACGCCACCGACATCTCATTCGACGAGTATGCGAAGTTCGTGTCCGACTACACGCTGGAGAAGGCCGCCGAGATGTCCGGCGTGCCGTTGAACCGGCTGCAGGCGCTGGCCGAGCTCTATGCCGATCCCAAGACCAAGGTGGTCTCGTTCTGGACCATGGGCTTCAACCAGCACACCCGCGGCGTCTGGTGCAACAACCTCGTCTACAACATCCACCTGCTGACGGGGAAGATCGCCGAGGCCGGCAACAGCCCGTTCTCGCTGACCGGCCAGCCCTCGGCCTGCGGCACCGCGCGCGAGGTCGGCACCTTCTCGCACCGCCTGCCGGCCGACATGGTCGTCACCAACAAGGAACACCGCACCAAGGCGGAGCACATCTGGCAGCTGCCGGAAGGCACCATTCCCGACAAGCCCGGCTATCACGCGGTGCTGCAGAGCCGGATGCTGAAGGACGGCCTGCTCAACGCCTATTGGGTGCAGGTCAACAACAATCTCCAGGCCGGCCCGAACGCCAACGAGGAGACCTATCCGGGCTTCCGCAACCCCGACAATTTCATCGTCGTCTCCGACGCCTATCCGTCGGTCACCGCGCTCGCCGCCGACCTCATCCTGCCGACCGCGATGTGGGTCGAGAAGGAGGGCGCCTATGGCAATGCCGAGCGCCGCACCCAGTTCTGGCATCAGCTCGTCGCGGCGCCCGGCGAGGCGCGCTCGGACCTGTGGCAGCTGATGGAGTTCTCCAAGCGCTTCAAGATCGAGGAGGTCTGGCCCGAGGAGCTGATCGCCAAGAAGCCGGAGTTACGCGGCAAGACGCTGTTCGACGTGCTCTACAGGAACGGCCAGGTCGACAAATTCCCGCTCGACGAGATCGAGCCGGGCTACGCCAACGACGAATCCAAGGCGTTCGGCTTCTACGTCCACAAGGGCCTGTTCGAGGAATACGCTTCGTTCGGCCGCGGCCATGGCCACGACCTCGCGCCGTTCGAGAGCTACCATAAGGAGCGCGGCCTGCGCTGGCCGGTCGTCGACGGCAAGGAGACGCGCTGGCGTTTCCGCGAGGGCTCGGATCCTTACGTGAAGCCCGGCACCGGCGTGCAGTTCTACGGCTTCCCGGACGGCAAGGCCCGCATCTTCGCGCTGCCCTACGAGCCGCCGGCGGAATCGCCCGACAAGGATTATCCGTTCTGGCTGTCGACCGGCCGCGTCGTCGAGCACTGGCATTCCGGCACGATGACCCGCCGCGTGCCCGAGCTCTACAAGGCGTTTCCCGAAGCCGTCTGCTTCATGCATCCGGACGACGCGCAGGAAGCGAATCTGCGCCGCGGCGATGAAGTCAAAGTCGCCTCGCGGCGCGGCTTCATCCGCGCCCGCGTGGAAACGCGGGGCCGGGACAAGCCGCCGCGCGGCCTCGTCTTCGTGCCGTGGTTCGACGAGTCCAAGCTGATCAACAAGGTGACGCTCGACGCCACCGATCCGATCTCGCTGCAAACCGACTACAAGAAATGCGCCGTGCGCATCGAGCGGGTGTGACCGACATGATCAAGAAACTCGCGATGATGCTGCTCGCGGCCAGCCTGGCGGCCGGCTCGAGCGCCCTGCTCGCCCAGAGCGTCTCGTCCTCGCTGCGCGGGCCAACGCCGCTCAATGACGAAGGCCCGGCGCCGCCGATGCAGCCGACCAAGAACACCGCCGAGAAGGAGGTGCGCAACTATCCGGAACAGCCGCCGGTGATCCCGCATTCGATCGACGGCTACCAGGTCGACATCCAGGGCAACAAATGCCTGTCCTGCCACGCCCGCGCGCGCACCGCCGAATCCAAGGCGCCGATGCTGTCGATCACCCATTTCATGGACCGCGACGGCCAGTTCCTCGCCTCGGTGTCGCCGCGCCGCTACTTCTGCACCCAGTGCCACGTGCCGCAGAGCACAGCCACGCCGCCCGTCAGCAACGACTTTGTCGACATCGACACCGTGCTGTCGCACGACAAGCCCGGTGCCAAGCGATGAGCAGCGCCGACATCCCGCAGGGGACGGGAACGCCGGCCCCCGAGAAACGCCTCGGCCTCATCCGACGCGCCTGGCACTTCGTGCTCGATTTGATCGACGTGCTGCTCAAGCCGAGCTCGATCTTCGGGCTCGGCGTGCTGGTGCTCGCCGGCTTCGTCGCCGGCGTGATCTTCTGGGGCGGCTTCAACACCGCGCTCGAGCTCACCAACACCGAGAAGTTCTGCACCGGCTGTCACGAGATGAAGGATAACGTGTTCGCCGAGCTGAAGACGACCGTGCATTTCTCCAACCGCTCCGGCGTCCGCGCCTCCTGCCCGGACTGCCACGTGCCGCACAACTGGACCGACAAGATCGCGCGCAAGATGCAGGCATCGAAGGAGGTCTGGGGCCATCTGTTCGGCTCGATCGACACCCGCGAGAAGTTCGTCGACAGAAGGCTGGAGCTGGCGCTGCACGAATGGGCGCGCTTCAAGGCGAATGATTCGCTGGAGTGCCGCAACTGCCACAGCGCGCAATCGATGGACATCACCAAGCAATCGCCCCGCGCGGTGGAAGCGCACCAACGCTTCCTCTTCACCGGCGAAAAGACCTGCATCGACTGCCACAAGGGCATCGCGCATCATTTGCCGGACATGAGGGGTGTGCCGGGCTGGCAGTAGGTCTGTTTCGAAAGAGACGAGAGCCGTCGCTCCGAGCACACTGCGCTCCCCTCCCCCTTGCGGGGAGGGGCGGCCCTCCCCNGCCCTCCCCCACAAGGGGGGGGAGGGGAGCGCAGCACTTAATGCGCGACTACATGCCGACTCTGAACAACTTCGTAGGGTGGGCAAAGCGCAGCGTGCCCACCATTGCTTCCAAACGATGATCGCGGTGGGCACGGCGCGTCGCGCCTCACCCTACGCACTAAGCACCTCGCAGGCCGCACGCTCATGTCCCTCTTCCTGCATTATCTCAGCATGCCGTATCTGATCCAGGGCATCGAGCTGACCCTGCAGGTCACCGCGCTCGGCCTGATCGGCGGACTCGTTCTCGGTCTCGTCCTCGCGGCGATGCAGCTCAGCCGGTTCTGGTTCTTGGCAGCGATCGCGCGCGGCTACACCGTGATCTTTCGCGGCACGCCGCTGATCCTGCAGATGGTGTTCGCCTACGATGCGCTGCCGCATATCGGCATCAAGCTGCCGGCGGTGCTGGCCGCAGGCCTTGCGCTCGCCTGCAACGAGGCGCCCTTCATCGCCGAGATGCTGCGCTCCGGGGTGCTCGGTGTCGATCGCGGCCAGCTGCTGGCCGGCCAGGCGCTCGGCATGACGCCGGGTGTCTTGATGCGCCGGATCATCGCGCCGCAGGCGATCCGCACCATGATCCCCGCTTTCGGCAACGAGGCGGTCAGTGCACTGAAGAACTCCTCGCTCGCCTCCGTGATCGCCGTGCAGGAGCTGACCCTGCGCTCGACGCAGCTCGCGTCCTCCACGTTCGACTTCTTCTCGATCTTCTTCGCCTCCGGCCTGCTCTATCTCGGCCTGACCGGCGCCATCAGCGTCATCCAGCTCGCGCTGGAATGGCTACTCGATCTTGATCGCACGGCGAAGCAGCGCAAGCTCGCCGACTACCTGCCGTGGCGCCGCGTTGATCTCGCGACCAAGCTGGAGCTGGCGGAGAAGACTGCTCCGGCCGTCGAGGCCGTGCCGCCCGAGCCCGCCGAACTGAAGGAGACGCCGCCCCTGGCGCTGTCGATCGAAGACCGCGCCCGGCGCGCCGCGACGATCGCCCGCAACAACGTCGCGGTCGAAGTCAAGGAGCTGCGCAAGGCCTATGACGGCAACACCGTGCTCGACGGGCTCGATCTGACCGTGCGCATCGGCGAGGTGATCGCACTGCTCGGTCCCTCCGGCTCCGGCAAGAGCACGCTGCTCCGCTGCATCAATCATCTGGAGAACTGGGATGCCGGCGAGATCCGCGTCGGCGGCCGCAAGCTCGGCTTCGACGACAAGGGCCGCAAGCTGTCGCCGCGCGCGATCGCCAACGAGCGCGCCAATGTCGGCGTCGGCATGGTGTTCCAGCAGTTCAACCTGTTCGGGCATCTGACAGCGAAGGAGAACGTCGCCGGTCCTCTGCGCTGGGTGCACGGCATGGGGCGCTTCGAGGCCGAACGCCGCGCCATGGAACTGCTCGAGCGGGTCGGACTGTCGCATCGCGCCGATGCGCTGCCGCGACATCTCTCCGGCGGCCAGCAGCAGCGGGTCGCGATCGCCCGCGCGCTGGCGCCGAATCCGAGCGTGCTGCTGCTGGACGAGCCGACGTCGGCGCTCGATCCCGAGCTGGTCAACGAGGTGCTCGAGGTGATCCGCCGGCTGGCGATCGACGACGGTCTCACCATGATCATCTCGACGCATCAGATCCGCTTCGCCGACGAGGTCGCCGACCGCGTCGCCTTCCTCAATGGCGGCGTCATCCTCGAACAGGGACCGGCGCACGAGGTGCTGACCAACCCGCGCCATCCCGTGACCGCGCGCTTCCTCTCGGTCATGGATGCCGAACGCGCGAAGGACGCCGTAGCATGAGCGTGTGGTTCGCAGCGAGCCCGCGGCCATCCTTCGAGACGCCCGCCTATGGCGGGCTCCTCAGGATGAGGTCTGTGGGTGGGTCGAGGCTCTCCGACCTGATGCGGCTCTCGCCCCTCATGGTGAGGAGGCGCGCAGCGCCGTCTCGAACCATGAGGCCCGTCTGCAAACTACGACGTAACTATCTCGATCTCTGAGCAAAGAGGCCCTCGCATGAAGCACCATCTGCTGCCGGTGTCCAACAAAACCGTCCATTGGGGCTATTTCTCCAAGGTGGTGACCCCTGCGCTCACCTTACGCTCCGGCGATCGCGCCACGATCGAGACGCTGACGCACCACGCCAATGACGATTATGAGCGCATGATCAAGGACGATCCCGGCGCCGAAAGCGTGTTCAAGTGGACGAAGGAACACAAGGCCGTGGCGCGGCGCGGCTCGGGGCCGATCGAGGGGCCGTTCATCCGCGGCTCAGGCGAAGGCATCGGCGTGCATCTGTTGACCGGCCCGGTCGCGATCGAAGGGGCAGAACCCGGCGACGTGCTGGAGGTGCGCATCCTCGACATCCGGCCGCGGCCGAGCCAATGCGGCTGCCACGCCGGCAAATGCTTCGGCTCCAACGCCGCCGCCAATTGGGGCTTCCACTATCACGATCTGATCGAGGAGCCGAAGCCGCGCGAGGTCGTCACCATCTTCGAGCTCGACACGTCAGGCGAGCCGTTCGCCAAGGCCGTCTACAACTACGTCTGGACGCCGCAGACCGATCCGGACGGCATCGTGCATCCGACCATCGACTATCCCGGGGTGCCGGTCGACCACACCACGATCAAGAAGCGCGAGAACATCCTGCCCGGAATCAAGGTGCCGGCGCGGCTGCATTTCGGCACCATGGGGCTGGCGCCGTCCGAGGCGGACTACGTGTCCTCGATTCCGCCGAGCTACACCGGCGGCAACATCGACGACTGGCGCATCGGCAAGGGCGCGCGGATGTATTATCCGGTCGCCGTGCCCGGCGCCTATTTCTCGGTCGGTGATCCCCATGCCGCGCAGGGCGACAGCGAGCTCGGCGGCACCGCGATCGAAACCTCGCTGACCGGCGATTTCGAGTTCATCCTGCACAAGAAGAGCGATCTCGGCGGCACCCAGCTCGATGGCCTGACGCATCCTCTGCTCGAGACCAGCGAGGCCTGGTCGGTCTACGGCTTCACCTATCCGAACTACCTCGCCGAGCTCGGCGCCAACGCCCAGACCGAGATCGCCAACCATTCCAGCCTCGACCGCGCCATGCGCGACGCCTTCCGCAAGCTCCGCCGCTTCCTGATGACAGTGCATCACTTGAGCGAGGACGAGGCGATCTCGCTGATGTCCGTCGGCGCGGACTTTGGTGTCACGCAGGTGGTGGATGCGAATTGGGGCGTGCATGGCACGATCCGGAAGAACGTGTTCCGGTGCGAGTGAGCGCGTGGGGCACGCTCTCGCCAAGCGCAAGGTGCGCCCTCTCCCGCTCGCGGGCAGGGCTATCGCATATGACCACTCCGAGTGTGTCGCGAAG
>NZ_CAFJ01000278.1 GCF_000239795.1 Bradyrhizobium sp. STM 3809
AGATCATAGATGCCCGATCCGCCGATAATGCCAAGCACAGCTTTCGTCATGACGTCCCCATCTCCAGCGGAGACGAGAATGCCAGTTTTGAACCGTATTGAAAACCGTGGTGACGGCCGCGAGCGGCCTCAGGCTGCCTTTGCCGCAGCCAGTTGCCCCGCCACAAGACGCTCGAGGCTCGCAACGGACTGAAAGTTCTCCGGCGTGATGAGCTCCTGCGGAATCGTGAAATCGAACTCCGCCTCGATCGCCAGCATCAGGTTGACCATGTCCATCGAGGTCAGACCGACATCGACGAGCTTCGCGTCGATCGGCACATCGGCGGAGATTGAATTCTGCGCGAGAATGTCACGCACCAGCGCGATGACTCGGCTGCTGATGTCGGCTTGGAAATTCGGCATGCCCAACTCTCTTCATTTCAATACGCTCAAAGAGATTTAACGCGGTCGGCTGCAAAAAGGATTACGCACTGCATCCGCGACATTGGTGAATTCGCTTTAACACTAACGCGTTCGAGAGATTCCTCTCGATCAAAACAACTCGGAATTAACCCCTGCCCCGGGATTCCACGGCGTTTACCCTGAATTTCGTCGACGCATTTGAATCAAATCCATACCCTGCGTTGTAGTGCAGGACATCGATGCGCGTGACGAACTCCACGTGCCGGTCTCTCAACAAGGCAACATCCGGAGCACAGATCGGTCATGACACTTCAGGGAACCGCGCTTCGCAGCCACTCCGACGACGGCGAAAGCCTGTTGCTCGATCGCAGCTCGCTGTTTGTCCAACGCACGAACGCGGTCGTCGCCCAGGCTGCGGCCGAGGCAGAGGAGGTCGACCGCGCCGGACGTTTCCCGAAGGCCGCGATCGACGCCGCGCGCGAGCACAAGCTGCTCGGCATGCAAATCCCCGTCGAGTTCGGCGGCTTCGGCGCCTCGATCCACGACGTCGCCGATGTCTGCTACGCGCTCGGCCGCGCCTGCGCCTCGAGCGCCATGATCTTCGCCATGCACCAGACCAAGGTCGCCTGCCTGGTGCGCCATGGCCGAGGCAATGCCTACATGGAATCGCTGATGCGCCGCATCGCTGCCGAGCAATTGCTGATGGCGTCCTCGACGACCGAAGGACAGAACGGCGGCAACATCCGCGCCAGTGCCGCGGCCGTCGGCCATGACGGCGATCGCATCACTCTGTTGCGCGACGCCACCGTCATTTCCTACGGCGCCGAGGCCGACGGCCTCGTCACCATCGCCCGTCGCGCTGACGGCGCCGCCGCCTCCGATCAGGTTCTGCTGGCCCTCACCAAGGACGACTACACGATCACGCGCACCCTCGGATGGGAGACCCTGGGCATGCGCGGCACGTGCTCGACCGGCTTCGAGCTCAAGGTGGATTGTCCGTCCGACCGCATGTTCCCCGAAGCCTATGACCGCATCCACGCCCAGACCATGACGCCGTTCGCGCATCTGTGCTGGTCGTCGGCCTGGGCCGGCATCGCCGCCGCGGCGGTCCAGCGCGCGCAGAAGTTCCTTCGCAAGGCCGCTCGCGGCGCCGGCGGACAGATGCCGCCGGCTGCGGCGCACTACACCGCAGCGAAGATGGCGCTGGCGCGCCTGCGCGCCATGATCGTCACCACCATGGATGCGTTCGCCGCGCACGAATATGACGAGCGGGCGCTGAGCTCGCTCGACTTCCAGTCGACGATCACACTTCTCAAGGTGCAGGCCTCCGAGCTTGCGGTCGAGACCGTGATGCATGCGATGCGGGCCTGCGGCCTGTCCGGCTACCGCAACGATGGCGAGTTCTCGATCGGCCGGCATCTCCGCGACGTGCTGTCGGCGCCGATCATGATCAACAACGACCGCATCCTGACCAACATCGCCACCGCCAATCTGATGAGCGCGGTGCCCGCCTCGCTCTACGAATGATCGCGCCTTAGTAAGCTTTGCTTCCACCTGGGATTTCAAGAATGACCATTCCCGTTCTGCCGCAGTCGCCCGAGATTGCCCCTCAGCCGGTCGACGCCCTGGATCATCTCACCGACGCGCTGTTCCATCGCATGGGAGCGGACGGCGTCTACGCGCGCACTTCCCTGTATGAAGGCGTGGTGGAGCAGCTCGCTGCGCTGATCACGCGGAACCGCGAGCCGGGCACCGAGGTGATGCGCTTCCCGCCGGTGATGAGCCGGGCGCAGCTGGAGAAATCGGGCTATCTGAAGAGCTTCCCCAATTTGCTCGGCTGCGTTTGCGGCCTGCATGGCACCGAACGCGACATCCACGAGGCCGTCGCCCGCTTCGACAAAGGCGGCGACTGGACGACCTCGTTGTCGCCGGCTGATCTCGTGCTGTCGCCGGCCGCCTGCTATCCGGTATATCCGATCGCGGCCAGCCGCGGTGCGTTGCCGGTCGGCGGCCTTCGCTTCGATGTCGCCGCGGACTGCTTCCGCCGCGAGCCGTCGCGCCATCTCGACCGGCTGCAGTCGTTCCGGATGCGCGAATATGTCTGCATCGGCACGCCCGACGACGTCTCCGCCTTCCGCGACCGCTGGATGACGAAGGCGCAGGCGATCGCGCGGGATCTCGGCCTGTCCTTCCGCGTCGATCACGCCAGCGATCCGTTCTTCGGCCGCGTCGGCCAGATGAAGGCGGTCAGCCAGAAGCAGCAGTCGCTGAAGTTCGAGCTGCTGGTGCCGCTGCGCTCCGAGGAGCAGCCGACGGCGTGCATGAGCTTCAACTATCACCGCGAACATTTCGGCACGACCTGGGGCATCGCCGACGCCGATGGCGCACCGGCCCACACCGGCTGCGTCGCCTTCGGGATGGACCGCCTCGCCGTCGCGCTGTTCCACACCCACGGCATCGACCTCGCGCGCTGGCCCTCGCGCGTCCGCGAGGCGCTGCGGCTGGAGCGCCAGCCGGACACGGTCGGCTGACGCAACCAACCCTGGGAGTCCGCAGGACAGCTCATGACCGCGCTCAAGCCGCTGATCCGGTGCCGCGAGATCGGAGACCCCGATCTGGACGCGGTCGCCGATCTGCTCGCGCGCGGCTTCCCCCGGCGATCCCGCGGCTACTGGTCGGCGGGCCTGCATCGGCAGCGGACGCGAGCGGTGCCCGCAGGCTATCCTCGCTACGGCTATCTGCTCGAGAATGATGGCCATCCCGTCGGCGTGCTGCTGCTGATCTACGGAGATCGTGGCTCCGCCTCGCGGCCTGAGATCTGGTGCAACCTGTCGAGCTGGTATGTCGAGCCTGCGTTTCGCAATTTTGCGACCATGCTCACCCGGATCGCACAGCGCTTGCCGGAGGTCACCTACGTCAACATCAGCGCGGCGCGTCAGACCTGGCCGATCATCGAGGCGCAGGGATTTCGCGCGTATTGCAAGGGTCTGTTCTTTTCGGTGCCAGCGCTGTCCTTCGCAGGCTTGGAGGCCAGGATCGAGCAGGTCACCGCGCAGGCCGCACCGCCGGATGGACTCCCCCGCGACGAAGCCGAGCTGCTCATCCGCCACGCGGGCTATGGCTGCCTCAGCATCGTGGTCAGATCGAACTCCGGAGCGGTTCCGCTGGTGCTGCAGCAGGCCCGCATCCGCCAGGGACGCTTCGCGTTGCCCGCGATGCAGCTCGTCTACTGCCGCGACATCTCCGACTACGTCGCCTGCGCCGGTGCGGTCGGACGCTATCTGCTGCCTCGCGGCTATGTGTCCGTGATGATCGACGCCGACGGACCGGTGCGCGGTCTGGTCGGCCTCTACACCGAGCGGCGCGGCCGGAAGTACATCAAGGGACCGCAGCCGGCGCGGCTCGGCGATCTCAGCGACACCGAGCTTCCGCTCTATGGCGCCTGACCTACGCGGCGGCCCTGACGGCATGCGCATAGTCCCAATACAGCCGGCGCGCCCGGCTGAACACCGGACCGATCGGCAGCGTCCTGTCGTCGATGCGAATGACCGGGGCGACCTTGGCGAAATTGCCCGATGAGAAGATCTCGTCCGCCTTCACGAAATCCTCGTAGCGCAGCGTCGTCTCGACCACGCCGATACCATCCCCGCGCAGCAGCTCGATCACGCGCTGGCGGGTGATGCCGTTGAGGAAGGTGCCGTTCGGCACCGGCGTGAAGACGACGCCGTCCTTGACCATGAACACGTTGGCATTGCCGAACTCGGCGACGTTGCCGAGCAGATCGAGCATCAGGCAATTGTTGAAGCCGCGCGACGCCGCCTCGATCAGCGCGCGCGAATTGTTGGGATAGAGGCAGGCCGCCTTGGCATCGACCGGCGCGCATTCGGCGGTCGGCCGGCGGAACGGCGACAGCGTGATCGCATTGCCCGTCGGCTGCGGCATCGGCGCCTCATAGATGCAAAGGCACCAGTTGGTGGTCTCGGGATCGAACAGCACGCCGCCGCCGGCGCCATGCTGTGCCCAATACATCGGGCGGATGTAGAGCTCCGCATGGGCACCGAAGCGCGCGATGCCGTCGCGCGCCAGCCCCAGCCAAGTGTCGACGTCGACCACCGGCTTGAGCCGGAAACTGAGCGCCGATTGATTGACCCGCGCGCAGTGCCGGTCGAGATCGGGCGTGACGCCCTCGAAGGCCCGCGCACCATCGAACACTGTCGACGCCAGCCAGGTCGCGTGGGTCCGCACGCCCATGACCGGCGCGTTGCCCTCGCGCCAGTCGCCGTCGAAGAACGTCCAGGTCTGCGAATAGCTGACGGGCTTGACAATATGGGTCATGACGAGGCTCCCGGTCGACGGACATCGATCCTGCCGTTCTGACGTGGAGATTTTAAGGATCTCCTCGCTCACGATCGATTCAAGTTTGACTGGCAGAATGGCTGACGCCTTGGTTAATCTGGAACCCCCATGCCGCTCGACCCTCGCGCCCAGCGCCTGCTTTCGATGCTGGCCGCTGCTGCGCCGGCAGATCGCAAGCGTCCGAGTCCCGAACAGCGCCGTCAGTCGCTCGCGAAACTGATGCAGTTCTCGCGCAACGATGTCGGTCCGGTTACGACGAGAGACGGGCGCTGCTATGGTCCGACGGGGGCTCTGCACTACCGGATGTATACGCCTGCGCCGGCCGGCGAACTCGCCCAGTACGATGACGGTGCACTGCTTCCAGGCTTCGTGTATTTTCATGGCGGTGGACTCGTAGCGGGCAGCATCGACACTCATGACAACGTCGCCGCGGCCCTTGCTGCGGCCTCGGGATGCCGATTGCTCTCCTTCGACTATCGTCTCGCGCCGGAGCATAAGTTCCCCGCAGCGGTCGATGATGCGCTTGCCGCGGTGGAGTTCGTCATCCGTCACGGCGCTCTGCTCGGCGTCGACAGCAACAGAGTCGTGATCGGAGGCGATTCCGCAGGCGCCACGCTCGCGGCCTTTCTCTGCCAGTACGCGGCCATCGTCGGCGGCCCCAGGATTTCCGCGCAATGCCTGATCTGTCCGGTGCTGGATTTCTCGGAACCTTGGCCATCGCGCGAAATGTTCGGGACCGGCTACCTGCTCGACAAGGCCACATGGGAGGCTGACCTCGCCGACTACCTGGCGCCGGATATCCCTCTCGATGAGCCGGTCGTTTCGCCGTTGAGCAATCCCGTCCTCATCGGATTGCCCCCCGCCGTTATCCATACCGCCGAATTCGATCCGATGCGCGACGAGGGCAATGCCTACGCGGTGCGGCTCGCCGACGCCGGCGTCAGTGTCGCGCATGTCTGCCACGAGGGCATGGTTCACAATTTCCACGCGCTCGGCGCGCTGCTTCCGCAGGCGAAGCCGGCGCTCGAACTGATCGGGCATCAACTCCGATCCTTCCTGGACGTTTCGGTTCCGCATTAATTCGACATTTATCGATGAGGTCTCGTTAGGGTTATTTCGTCGTTGTTGTCGCGAATTATGGACCGCTTTACGCCTGCCCTCCTACAACATCGTACTCGCGGATGACGTGCAGCCCGCTTCGTTGAGCGAAGCGGGATGGAGATTGCCGATGCGGAACGAGACGATTGCAATCCACGCCGGCTACGAGCCTGAGGGCACGACCAAGGCCGTTGCGGTTCCGATCTACCAGACCGCAGCCTATGCATTCGACAGCGCCGATCATGGCGCCGCCTTGTTCAATCTCGAAGTCGAAGGCTATCGCTACAGCCGCATCTCCAACCCCACCACGGCCGTGCTCGAAAAGCGCGTCGCCGAGCTCGAAGGCGGCGTCGGCGCCCTCGCCGTCGGAACCGGCCAAGCCGCGCTGCATTTCGCCTTCGTCAATCTTGCGGACGGCGGCGGCAACATCGTCTCGGTGCCGCAGCTCTACGGCACGACGCACACGCTGCTTGGCCACATCCTGCCGCGCCAGGGCATCGCCGGGCACTTCGCCGAGAGCGACCAGCCCGATGCGATCGAGCGGCTGATCGATCAGAACACCAAGGCGGTGTTCGCCGAGACGATCGGCAATCCCGCCGGCAATATCTGCGACATCGAGGCGCTGGCGAAGGTCGCGCACCGCAACGGCGTGCCGCTGATCGTCGACAACACGGTCGCCACCCCGATTCTGTTGCGGCCGTTCGACTACGGCGCCGACATCGCCGTGCACTCGCTGACCAAGTTCCTCGGCGGCCACGGCACCACCCTGGGCGGCATACTCGTCGACAGCGGCAACTTTCCCTGGAAGGATCACGCCGACCGTTTTCCGGCGTTCAGCCAGCCCGACACGTCCTATCACGGCATGGTCTACACCGAGCATTTCGGCCGCAGCGCCTACATCCAGCGCGCACGCAGCGTTTATCAGCGGACCATGGGTGCGGTGCTGTCGCCGTTCAACGCCTTCCTCCTGCTGCAGGGCATCGAGACGGTGGCGCTGCGCATGGAGCGCCACGTCGAGAACGCGCGCAAGGTCGCTGAATTCCTCCGCAACGATCCACGCGTCGCGTGGGTCAACTACGCGGGCTTTTCCGACAGTCCCTACTATCCCCTGGTGCAGAAATATCTCGACGGCCGCGCCTCGTCGCTGTTCACGTTCGGGATCAAGGGCGGCATGGAGGCCGGCAAGGCATTCTACGACGCGCTCAAGCTGATCACGCGGCTCGTCAATATCGGCGACGCCAAGTCGCTGGCGTGTCATCCGGCCTCGACGACGCATCGGCAGATGCCGCCGGAGGACCAGCGCAAGGCCGGCGTGCTGCCGGAGGCGATCCGGCTGTCGATCGGCATCGAGCACATCAGCGACATCATCGCGGATCTCGACCAGGCGCTGGCGCAGGCCTGCCCGCGTCAGCTGGATGCCGCGGAGTAGAGCGCTCGACCAATGACCCTGCTGTTCGACAGAGATCGCAGGATCACCAGCCCTGCTCTCGTGCCCGCCGGCGGCGAGCGTCGCGTGCGCGACCCGATCGAGCTGACGATCGGGCTGGTCAACAACATGCCGGACAGCGCGCTGAAGGCGACCGACGTCCAGATCGCGCGTCTGCTGCAGCAATCGGCGCCACGCCATGTCCGCATCCGCCTGCACGGCTTCTCGCTGCCGTCGATCGCCCGCTCGCCGGCGGCGAACAACCATGTCGCGCAGACCTATACCGACCTCGACCGGCTGGATGGCCTTGGGATCGACGGCCTCATCGTCACCGGCGCCGAGCCGGTTGCGGCGCGGCTGAACGACGAGCCGTATTGGCCGGAGCTCACCTCGATCATCGACTGGGCCAGGACCAACACGCGCTCGACGATCTGGTCGTGTCTCGCCGCACATGCCGCCGTGCTGCACCTCGACGGCATCGAGCGGCAGCGCCTGGCCTCCAAGTGCTCCGGCATCTTCGATTGCGTGAAGGTGCAGGACGACTGGCTCACGCGCGGCATCGACACGCCCCTGCAGGTGCCGCATTCGCGACTCAACGCCGTCAACGAGCCGCTTCTGGCGGAGCGTGGCTACGACATCCTGACCCGGTCCGCCGAGATCGGCGTCGACATCTTCGCGCGCGCGATGCCCAGCCGCTTCGTGTTCTTCCAGGGCCATCCCGAATATGACGCGCTGTCGTTGCAGCGTGAATATATGCGCGACATCGCGCGGTATCTCGCCGGGCAGCGCGACGACTATCCGCGGGTGCCGAAATCCTATTTCAGCGCGGAGACCGAGGCGGTGCTGAACGCGTTCGAGCTGCACGCCAGGGCGCGACGCGATCCGACGCTGGCGGCCGAGCTGCCGGGCCTCACGCTTCGATCCGATCTTGCGGCCGGCCATGCCGCAAGACTTCTGTTCAGGAACTGGATCGGCTTTCTCGCCGGCGCCTAGCGCCATCCCCTGTCATCCCTTCTCGCCCAGCGAGGCCAGCGCGGCGTTGCCGCCGGCCGCGGCGGTGTTGATCGTCACCGTCTGCTCCGTGGCGAACCGCGCGAGATAATGCGGACCGCCCGCCTTCGGTCCCGTGCCGGACAGCCCGCAGCCGCCGAACGGCTGCACGCCGACGACGGCGCCGATCATGTTGCGGTTGACGTAGATATTGCCGATCGGCAGCTGGCCGACGCGGTCGGCGAGCTGGCCGATACGCGAATGCAGACCGAAGGTCAGGCCGTAGCCGCTCGCTTCGATCGCATGCAGCATGCGTTCGAGATCATCGCCGCGATAGCGCACGACATGCAGCACCGGGCCGAACACCTCCTGCTCCAGATCGTCGGGCCGCTGCAGCTCGAAGACATGCGGCGCCACGAAGCAGCCGGCGTCTGGCGCGGCGCCTGCGTAGTGCAACCGGGCGGTGGCCTTCATTCGCGCGATGTGCTGATCCAGCCGCGCCTTGGCCTCCGCGTCGATCACCGGACCGATGTGAGTTGACGCGTCCCGTGGATCGCCGATCCGCAACTCGCGCGCGGCGCCGGTGATCATCGCGATGATGTCGTCGGCGACATCGTCCTGCACACACAGCAGCCGCAGCGCCGAGCAGCGCTGGCCGGCCGAGCGGAAGGCCGAGGCGACGACATCGTCGGTGACCTGCTCGGCAAGGGCCGTCGAGTCGACCAGGATCGCGTTGATGCCGCCGGTCTCCGCGATCAGCGGCAGGATCGGACCCTTGCGGTTGGCGAGCGCGATGTTGATCGCGCGCGCGGTCTCGTAGGAGCCGGTGAAGACCACGCCGGCGATCGCCGGATGATTGACCAGACGGGCGCCGATCGTCCCATCGCCAGGGACGAGCTGCAAAGCCGAGGCCGCAACGCCGGCCTCGTGCAGCAGCCGAACCGTCTCGGCGGCGATCAACGGCGTCTGCTCGGCCGGCTTGGCGACGACGGCGTTGCCGGCCATTAAAGCCGCCGCGATCTGTCCGATGAAGATCGCGAGCGGGAAATTCCACGGCGAGATCGCGACGAAGACGCCGCGGGCGCGCAGCCGCAGCGCGTTCGACTCTCCGGTGGGCCCTGGCAGGCCGAGCTCGGCGCCGAACAGTTTCTCGCCTTCGGCGGCATAGTAGCGGCAGAAGTCCACTGCCTCCCGGATCTCGGCGAGGGCATCGTCGACGGTCTTGCCGGCTTCGACAGCCAGGAGATGGATGAGGCGCGCCCGGCGCTGCTCGATGCTATCGGCCGCCCGCCGCAGCGCCTTGGCGCGCTGAGCGGCGGTCGTCTGGCGCCAGGAGATCAGGCCGCCGACGGCAGCAGCCACGGCATGGTCAGCGACGGCAGCATCGGCTTCGATGACGGTGCCAGCCACGAGGCCTGGATCGAAGGGACTGATGACGTGGCGAGACGGTCCGTGCCGGGGGACGCCGTCGATGATCGGCCCGGCTGTGGCGGGTGCGGTGCCGGCCCGCGCGATCTCGGCACGCAAGGCACTCAGCGAGGCGTGATGGCCGAGTTCGATGCCCTGCGAATTGCGGCGAGACGGACCATAAAGATCGCGCGGCCGCACGATATGCGGATGGCGCGCGGCCTCGGGCCTGCCGATGATCTCGGCCTCGCTCATCACGAGCTGATCGATCGGCACGTTCGGATCGGCCGCGACCGAGACGAAGGAGGAGTTGGCGCCGTTCTCGAGCAGGCGGCGGACGAGATAAGCGAGGAGATCGCGATGCTGCCCGACGGGCGCATAGGTCCGGCAGGCGATGTCGGGATGCAGCTCACGCAAGCTCGCATAGAGCGGGTCGCCCATGCCGTGCAGGCGCTGGAACTCGTAGCCGCCGCTGCCGCCGGCGTCGTGGACGATATGCGCGACGGTCAGCGCGTTGTGGGTCGCGAATTGCGGGAAGATGCGAGTGCGCTGCGCCAGGAGCTGCCGCGCGCAGGCGAGGTAGTTCAGGTCGGTCATCGCCTTGCGCGTGAACACCGGGTAGTCGTCGAGCCCGCGCTCCTGCGCGCGCTTGATCTCGGTGTCCCAATAAGCGCCCTTGACCAGCCGGACCATGAAACGGCGATCATGGGTTGCGGCGAGATCCGCGATGAAGGCGATGACCTTCTCGGCGCGCTTCTGATAGGCCTGGATGGCCAAGCCAAATCCGTCCCAACCGGCGAGCGCGGGATCGGCCACGACGCGCGCGATCACCGCCATCGAGAGATCGAGCCGGTCGGCCTCCTCGGCATCGACGGTGAAGTTCAGGTCGTATGATTTGGCTCGCCGGGCGAGATCGACGACCACAGGCACAAGCTCGCGCAGCACGCGCTCGCGGCTGATCTCCTCGTAGCGGGGATGCAGCGCCGACAGCTTCACCGAGATGCCCGGACGTTCCGGCAGCGCCGCGTTGCCTGCGGCGCGCCCGATCGCGTCGATCGCCGCCGCGTAGGACCGCCGGTAGCGCTCGGCATCGGCGGCGGTGAGGGCGCCTTCGCCGAGCATGTCAAACGAGTAGCGGAACAGCCGGCCGCTGCCCGAATTGGCCCGGTCGAGTGCCTGGCCGATCGTCTCGCCCAGCACGAAATGGCTGCCGAGCAGCTTCATCGCCTGCCGGGCCGCGGTGCGCACCGTCGGCAATCCCAGGCGGCGTGCCAGGCCGGCCACCACGCTCTCCGGCGTTTCGCCCGGCGCGATCACGCGCGCGGCGAGGCCGAGCGCCCAGGCTGACGCGGTGACCAGCGGGGTGTGCGATTTCACCTCGTGATGCAGGAAGTCGCTGCGGCCGAGCTTGTCCTCGATCAGCCGGTCCGCGGTGTCGTCGCCGGGCACCCGCAGCAGCGCCTCGGCGAGCACCATCAGGGCGAGGCCCTCGTTGGTCGAGAGCGAATACTCCTGAAGAAAGTCGTCGATGCCGCCGAAGCGCGAGGCCTTGGCGCGGAGACCCTCGATCAGCCGCCGCGCCAAAGCCTTCACGGCCGGAAGATCGGCGCCGTCCTGGGTACGCAGCAGGCGGTCGGCGATGGCGACGTCGTCCTCGGCATAGGGCGGCGAGAAGACCGGTTCGGCTGGCTGCGCGTGGGTCATACGGCGTCGTGCTCCGAGAGCGTGCCCGCAGCGACCAACTTTGTGGCCCATCGCGGCACGCCGTCTGATACATTGGCGCGGCAGTTCCCGAGCGCAAGGATTCCATGGCCCGACGCACCGGCAGCGCCGATCTTCCGCTCCATTCCGGGCGCGTCCCGGCCTGGCTCGGCACGCGCATGTCCGCGCTCGGCGCCATCATCACGCAGGCGATCGTGCATCATTACGGCCGCGACGAATTCCTGGCGCGGCTGTCGCATCCGTTCTGGTTCCAGTCGTTCGGCGCCGTGATGGGCATGGACTGGCATTCCTCGGGCATCACCACCAGCGTGATCGGCGCGCTCAAGCGCGGGCTGAAGCCGCTGTCTCCGGAGTTCGGCATCTACGTCTGCGGCGGCCGCGGCGAGCATTCGCGCAAGACGCCCGACGAGCTGCGCCTGCTCAGCGACCGGCTCGGCCTCGACGGCGAGGGTCTGGTGCGCACCAGCAAGCTGGTCGCCAAGGTCGACAGCGCCGCCGTGCAGGACGGCTTCGACCTCTATCTGCACGGCTTCTTCGTCACCGCCGACGGCAAATGGACCGTCGTGCAGCAGGGCATGAACGGCGAGGCGCGCCAGGCCCGGCGCTATCACTGGCACTCGCCCGACATTGCCGACTTCGTCGATGCGCCACACAGCGCGATCGATGGGCCGGTGCAGGGCGAGATCGTCAATCTCACCGACAAGCGGGCGGCACCGTCGCGGAGCGCCCAGCTCGAGCTGCTGACCGAGCTCGGCCCCGATCGCCTCGTCACCGAATTCGAGCGGCTGAGCATGCCGGAGCCGGCGCAGGCGCTGCTGCCGCATCTGATCATGCCCGCGCATCACGATGTCAGGCCGAAGGACGTGTTCGCCCGCCGGCTGCACGGCACGCTCGCCGCCGCGGCCGAGCGTGGCCCGGTCGACTTTCCCGAGCTGCTGCTGACACCCGGCGTCGGCGCGCGCACGGTGCGCTCGCTGGCGATGGTCGCCGAGGTCGTGCATGGCGCGCCGTATCGCTTCACGGATCCGGCGCGGTTCTCGCTCGCGCATGGCGGCAAGGATCGGCATCCCTACCCCGTGCCCATCAAGGTCTATGACGAGACCATCCGCGTGCTTAAATCGGCGGTGACGAGCGCCAGGCTCGGCCGCGACGAGGCGATGGCGGCGCTGAAGCGGCTCGACGACCAGGCGCGGCGGCTGGAGCGCACCGCGACCGGCCCGTCGCTCGACGCCTTCATCGCCACCGAGCGCGCCGCCTCGCCGGAGCTCGACGGCCGCTCGGTGTTCGGCTGGGAGCGCGACCTGATCCAGCGCACCCGAGAGGCGTGAGCGCATGCCGGCGCGCAGCGCGGGCGTGCTCGCCTTTCGCCGCCGCCACGGCGCGCTCGAGGTGCTGCTGGTGCATCCGGGCGGCCCGTTCTGGCGCAACAAGGATCTCGGCGCGTGGTCGATCCCGAAGGGCGAGTTCGGCGCCGGCGAGTCCGCCGAGGCGGTGGCGCGGCGCGAATTGGCCGAGGAGCTCGGCACCGCGCTCACGGCGCCGCTGATCGCGCTCGGCGAGATCAGGCAGCGCGGCGGCAAGGTGGTCGAGGCGTTTGCCGCCGAGACCGATCTTGATGCCGACGCGATCGTCAGCAACAGTTTCGAGCTCGAATGGCCGCCGCGCAGCGGCCGTCTGCAGCGCTTTCCGGAGGTGGACCGCGCCGCGTGGTTCGATATCAGCGAAGCCAAGGTCCGCATTAATCCGGCACAGGCCGCGCTGCTCGATCGTCTGGTTGCGATCGGCGGAGAGTGACTTGTCACCATCCGCCGCGATCACTCAGGCCGCCCGGACGTTGCCGAGGAATCGGCCGGTCTGGCTCTTCAACTGATCCGACTGGCTGCCGAGCTGCGCCGCCGCGCTCAGCACCTGCGCCGCTGCCGCGCCGACCTGGCCCGACGCTTCGCGCACGCCGACGATGTGCTGCATGACACCCTGCGTGCCCTGCGCCGCCTGCTGCACGCTGCGGGCGATCTCCTTGGTGGCGGCGCCCTGCTCCTCGACGGCGGCGGCGATCGCGTCGGTGATCTCGTTCATCTGACCGATGGTCGCGCCGATATCGCGGATCGCGGTGACCGTGGCGCCGGTGGCATCGCGGATCGCCTCGATCTGGCTGGTGATCTCCTCGGTCGCCTTGGCGGTCTGCGCCGACAGCGCCTTGACCTCGTTGGCGACGACGGCAAAGCCCTTGCCGGCCTCGCCGGCCCGCGCCGATTCGATGGTGGCGTTCAGCGCCAAGAGATTGGTCTGGCCGGCGATGGTCTGAATCAGTGCCATGACCTCGCCGATCTTGTGGGTGGCCTGCACCAGCTTCTCGACCATCGATTCCGTCTTGGTCGCCTGGTCCACCGCGTTCTGCGCGATCGACGAGGATTGCGTGACCTGCTTGGCGATCTCCTGGATCGAGGACGACAGCTGCTCGGCCGAGGCCGACACCGTCTGCACGTTCCTGGCGGTCTGCTCGGCCGCCGCGGCCACCTTGGCGCTCTGGTCGGTCGTGCCGGAGACGATGCTCGACATCGACTGCGCCGAGACCTGCAGCTCGCCGGCCGCGCTGGTCGTGGTCTGGATCACGCCGCCGATCGAGCGCTCGAACTCGTCGGCGATCCGTGCCAGCACCGCCTGCCGCTCCTCGGCGGCGCGCTGCTTGGCCTGCTCCTGCTCGGCCCGCATGCGCTCGCTTTCGGCGAGATGATCCTTGAAGATCTGCAGGCTGCGCGCCATGCGGCCGATCTCGTTGCGGCGGCTGGTGTAGGGCACCTCGAGGCCGAGATTGCCCTTGGTCAGCTCATCCATCACGGCGCAGGTCCGATCGAGCGGCACGACGATGCCGCGGCCCAGCCAGAACGCAATGACGCCGGCCACGATCAGGCCCGCGAGCCCGCCGATACCGGCCCACATCGCGCGCTCATAGACCACCGCATCGATGTCGTCGACATAGACGCCGGCCTGGATCGCCAGCATCTTGTCGCCGCTGCCATAGGCGCCGACATAGGACATCTTCGGCAGCTCGACCTTGCCGCCGGCGCGCGGCACCTGATACTCGACGAAGCCGCCGCCGGCGCGCGCCGCGCGCACGATGTCCTGGATCAGGTACTTCTTGGTCGAATCCTGGTAGTTCCAGCGGTTGACGTTGATGTAGTCACGATTGGCGTGAACATAGGTGACGCCGGCATCGGACGGCCCGGTTCCATAGACGCCCAGATAGTCCTTGTACGGCCCCCAGCGCATCGCGCCGATCGCGGCGAAGGCCTGCTCGCGGGCCTGTTCCGGAGCCATCTTTCCGGCGGCCGCCGCGGCATCGTAAGAGCTCAGCACCTTGACGGCCGATTCCACGAGGTTGCGGACCATGGTCTGCCGCTCCTCGATGACGGTTCCACGCAGCATCAGGATCTGCATGGCGGAGACGACGAACAGCGCGATCGACATCACGGCGATGATCGCCGCCAGACGCTGATAGACAGTCAGGTGTCGCATTTTCTGATTCTCATTGCATGGACCGTATGCACGATACCAAGCGCACATTAATGGTTTGCTATCCGTCTGCGCGCATCGACCAACTAATTAGTCTCTCGTAGTCCACCGATCCGACCGCGCGAAGACGAACGCAAATACAACCGAGCACATGATCCAGATGTCGTGTGACGGACTTGACATCAGGCCGTGTCAGTCGCCGGGAACGCGGCTCCAAGCTTTCGCGGCCCACGGTTCCACGTCATCGCGACGCGCGCAGCGCCCGAGCTCTGTGCAATGAGGCCCTCGGGATCGAGGGCGCAGGGAAGACCAGGCCTCGGCTGATTCCTGCGGCCCCCGTGCGAAAAAGAATGCACGGGGCAGGAACCACAGGTTCAGCCAGAATGACCCGGCCTTCCCTGCGCAATGGTGTTACGGCTTATACGCGCTCTCCTCGGTGCACCGGGCGTGTTGGCCACCGTGTCGCGACAATGCACTGCGCTCGCGCATCGCGCTGGATACCAGCATCGGGGTATCAGGACCACGCGACTTCGCCGTCCGCGCCGGCGCCACTCGTCAGTCGGCGTCAGCGCGTCCATCGCATCCCGCCCCAACGCTCCTGACGATGCGCAGCGCCCCTCGTCGATGGGGCGGGACCGGGACAGTCAATCATAAATTCCGATAAAACGAAAGCTCGAAATTTATGCCGCCCGACGCGGGCGTCACGATGCCTTTGACGCGGCTCGCAAACTTCGTTGTCCGGCGCAGCGCGATGGCGCGCGCGATCGCCCCGCGGTCGTGTGCGTGCCCAGCCTCGTCGGGCGACTCAGCGGCTCACGGGGACGCCGTCACCCGCGACGGCCGGCGCTGCCGCAACAGCAGCAGCATCGCGACCGCGGCACAGGAGCACACCAGGCTGAGCGCCAGCGGCGCATTGCTGCCATAGCGGGTCAGGAGCTCGACCAGGATCGGGGCCGACACCGCCGACAGCGCGTTCATCGGCAGGCCGATCTGCGCCGACGCCCTGGCGAACGCCGCCTTGTCGTAGAACACCAGCGGCATGGTCGCGCGCGCCACGGCGAGCGCGCCGGTGCCGAGCCCGTAGATCAGCATGAACACGGCGATCGCGGCATGCGAGCCATGGCTCAGCATCAGCAGCAGCATCGCCGCCGGCAGCGCCAGTCCGGCGACGATCGCCGTGGTGATGCCGTCCCAGCGGCCGCCACCGAGGAAGTCGACGATTCGGGCGCTGATCTGGATCACCCCCAGCATCGAGCCGAAGCCGATCGCCTCGGCGGGCGACAGGCCTTCGGCCTTCAGCAGCTCGATCAGAACGGCACCCATCCCGAACGCGACGAAGGCGTTGAGGCCGGAGGCGCCGACCAGCAGATAGAAGGTGCTGCGCGCCGGCGTCGCGGCTGGGGCCGGGGCGGCCGCGCCCGAATCGGACGGCAGATGATCATGGACGCGGCGCGGCAGCAGGAACACGAACAGCGGCAGCGAGACCAGAAGCAGCAGGCCGGCATAGGCGAGGCAGGTACTGCGCCAGCCGATATGTGCCGAGAGTGCCGAGGTGACCGGCCAAAAGATGCTGCTCGACAGGCCCGTGACCAGCATCAGCGCGCCGATCGCCCGGCCCGCGCGCCGGCCGGCGATCTCGTTGAGCACGATGTAGGACGCGGTCGAGAGCGTCGCGCTGCCGGCAATGCCGAGCAGCAGCCACGCCGCATAATAAGTGAGCGGCCCTTGCGCGACCGACAGCAGCACATAGCCGGGGGCCGCCAGCACGGTGCCCGCGATCATGACGCGGCGGCCGCCCTGCTTGACGAACGGCCGCGCCAGCAGCGGCGAGCACAGGCCCATCGACATGTACAGCACCGTCGTGCTGGCGAAGATCGCGGTCAGGTCCATTTCCAGATCCGCCGCCATGGCCCGGCCGATCACCGCCGGCAGGCTGAGCGTGCCCCAGGCGATCAGCTGGGTGACGGCCAGCACGACCAGGACACGCAGGATGGAGGGATCGGCGATGACGGGCGGCATGGGGAATAGGGGGCACTGAGAAAGGCACGGACGCCACGCGCGGCGCGAGAAATTCTTTTAAAGCATTCCTGCCTGGCCAGTTCCGCTGTTTCGGAATTGCGCCCCACTGCGGATGGGGGTGCTGGGAGCGTGGCGATTGCCGGCCGAGCCGCTTTCCGTGTGGGCTTAACGCGTCAACGGCTCTGTGCCGCGATCGAGGACGTCGAGATATCTGCGGTAGGCGAAGACGCGGCGACGCTGTCGTCCGGTCGTCTCTCTTACGACGCCGAGCTCGGCCAGGCGGTCGAGAGCCTTGCCTACGGTCGGAACAGACAGTTTGAGCTCCTTCGATGCCGCCTGGATCGTAATCAACGGCCTACGCTGCATCAGGTCGTGAACGCGAAACGCCGACGCTGTGCCGCGTCCCAGAGATTGAATCACAGCCCGGTCGCTATCGAACAGAAGCATCAACTCACGCGCGGTCTCGACGGCCTGCTCGGCGGTGTCGCGCACGCCCGCGAGAAAATACTCCATCCACGCTTCCCAAGCACCATGTTCCCGGACGTCCTGAAGCAGCCCATAATATCTTGCGCGATGCGTCTTGAAATAAAGACTGAGGTATAGAATGGGCTCGCGGAGCACGCCTGCGTCGCAGAGCATCAGCGTGATTAGCAGCCGGCCAAGACGACCGTTGCCGTCGAGGAACGGATGAATGGTTTCGAATTGCACATGGGCCAACCCAGCCTTGATCAGGGGCGGCAGTAGCGGATCATCAAGATGTAGAAACTTTTCGAAAGCGTCCAGGCATTCATTGAGCCTTTCGGGGGGCGGAGGTACGAACAACGCATTGCCGGGCCTCGTTCCTCCAATCCAGTTTTGCGTGCGCCTAAACTCCCCTGGTTGTTTGCTCGCGCCTCGGCCAGCCTTGAGCAGGACCTCATGCATCTCGCGGATCAGACGGAGCGACAATGGAAATCCGCTTCGCAGCCTCTTCGTGCCATGCTCGACGGCCGCGACGTAATTCGACACTTCGGCAACATCATCGAGCGGCACATGCGGAATTTCATCGCTCTCGAACAGCAGCAAGTCTGAAAGTGACGACTGTGTGCCTTCGATCTGCGACGACAGCAACGCCTCCTTCCGAACGTACATGTACAAGAAGAGCGGCGTCGACGGCAGGATTGTGGTAACGCCATCGAGGCGGCCCAGGGCGCCGCGGGCCGCATCGTAGAGTGCGAACAACGCACCCAGATCCAACTGCGGCGTCGGCGGCAGCGGAGGAGGCAGGAATGCGCGGACACGTTCGCCTCCGGCGATTGTCTCTAGAAACTGCCCCAAACGGCTCATGGTGTTCCACTCATGTTCTCCCGAACCTTTAATTAGGGCGTCTTCTAATTAAAGGATAGGGCCTTTTCCTTTAATTACGCCTGCTCGACAGGGCCAAAGGGAACTTTCCGCGGCGCTGGAACAGCCGTGGCTACGGCAGGTTGGTGGCTACCCCTCCAGGAGCCGCCCGATGCCCGCCTACAACATCTTCCGCCGCGGCCTGCTCAAGGGCACGGCGGCCGCGACGGCCTTCGCCGTTCTCAATCAGGCCGCTGCCCAGATCGGCGCAGCCGGCAGCCAGGACGGCCGCTCTGACACCGGTCCGCGCGAGTTGCATGGCCAGCCCGTGCCGGAGCCGCCGCCGGAGAAGAGCGCCGGGCCGATCCGGCCCGGGCGCGGCTCGTCCCTCACCGGCAAGGTTGCCGTCGTCACCGGCGCGGCGCGCGGCATCGGGCGGTCGATCGCGGTGGAGATGGCGGCGAACGGCGCCGACGTCGTCGCGCTGGATATCGCCGGGCCGGTCTCGACCGCGTCGAACGCGGCCCCCGCCACGCCCGAGGACCTCGCCGAGACGGTGCGCCAGATCATGACCCATGGCCGGCGCGGCGAGAGCATCCGCGCCGACATCCGCGACATCGCCGCGCTGCGCGCCGCGGCCGATCACGTCGAGCAGACCTACGGCAGGATCGACATCGTCGTCGCGGACGCCGCGATCCAGCGCTGGAAACCGCTGCTGGAGATGGAGGACAGCGACTGGCGCGACGTGATCGACAACAATCTCAACGGCACCGCCAACACCATCCGCGCCTTCGCGCCGAAGATGGTGGCGCGCAAGAGCGGCCGCATCATCGTGCTGTCGTCGATGCAGGGCAAGCACGGCACGCGGGACGCGTCGAGCTACTCGGCGTCGAAATGGGGCATTCTCGGGCTGATGAAATCAGCCGCGCTGGAGCTCGGTCAGCACAACATCACGGTCAACGCGCTGATCCCCGGCCTCGTCGACACCGCGCTGACGCGCTACGACACCAGGCTGAGCGAGGCGATCCGCGAGACCGGCCGCGAGGCGCCGGCCAGCCCGACGCCGCAGCAGGCCTGGGACGCCCGCGCGCCGACCGTGGCGCTCAAGGTCGGCTGGCTGCAGCCCGACGATATTTCGCCGGCGGCAGTGTTCCTCGCCTCCGACGCGGCGGCGATGGTGACCGGCGCGGAGTATGAGGTGACGGCCGGCGACAGCGCGAAGGATGTGTGAGGTCGGCTGCGATCAACCGGCCGCCAGATCGCGCGCGGGCTCGGCGAGCCAGGTCACCTCGGGCAGCGCCATCAGGGCGGGCTTCGCAAAATAGTAACCCTGGAACAGATTGATGCCGGCGGAGCGCAGCACGGCGAACTCGGCCTCGTTCTCGACGCCCTCCGCCAGCACGGCGATGTCGAGCTGGCGCGCCATCGCGGCGACGCCCGACACGATCACCTGCTTGGCGTAATCGCGGTGGATGTCGCGCAGCAGCTCCATGTCGATCTTGATCAGGTTCGGCTGCAGTCGCGCCAGGAGGTTGAGGCCGGCATAGCCGGCGCCGAAATCGTCGAGCGCGGTCCAGAAGCCGAGCTCCTTGTAGCTCTTGACGATGCGCTCGACATGGTCGGGGCTCGCCATGCGTTCGTTCTCGGTGAACTCGAACATCAGGTTTTGCGGCGGGAAGCTGGCGCGCTTCGCCGCGGCGAGCGACTTCTGGATGCAGGCGCGCGGCTCGTAGACCGCGTTGGGCATGAAATTGATCGAGAGTCGCGCGCTGGCGTCGGTGAACAGGCGACCGGCGGTCTCGATCGCCAGCACCCGCGCCGACTGGTCGAAGCGGTAGAGCTGCGCCTCGGTCAGCTGCGACAGCACGCTGTGCGCGCCCTCGCCGTTGGGCCCGCGCACCAGCGCCTCGTAACCCCAGATCCGGTGCGCGCCGACATCGACGATCGGCTGAAACGCCATCTTGAACGCAAACGGCAATTCGGTTCCGTCAGCGCAGCCCGTGCAGGCCCCAGCCATCATCGATCTCCCAGGTTACCTCCGGGACAATACGGATTTGACCTTAACAATACGGAAAGTTGTAGCCGGCGGCATGACCAGGCGTAACGACGGCCGGTGGCGAGGATGCGCGCAGGAATGAAGGTTCCCTGGGAGGCTCGCGTCCTTCAATTCTGATCAGGCCCCGTGCCAGCTTTTGTCGCCCGCATCCCGTCGGCCGATGCAAGCGCGATGAGGCGAACGAACGCGGCCGAGCTGCCGGCGAACTCCCTTGCCAGACGCGCCCCATCGCGCTTTCACTGGCAGCCGGAGCGCCGCGTCGCCGTGGGTCAGCTCGAGCTTCGTTTGACTTTCGGCGGCTTCAACTCGACTTCCCATGGTCGTGTTTTTCCGATCGTCGACGCGAGAAACTCGAGATAGGCGCGGACGCGGAGGCTTGGAGCGATCTGCTTTGCATAGACCACGCTGATCGGGGCGGGAGCCAGCGACCAGTCCGGCAGTATCCTCACCAGGGTTGCATCACGGATTTCATTGGCCACCAGAAATGTCGGCACGGTCGCGATCCCGCCGGCCATCAGGCAAACGACCTTTGCCGTGTCGGGATCGTCGATGACCATGGCCGGCACGCAGCGGACGCATTGCAGTTTGCCGTCCTTGTGGAGTTCGAGCTGATTGTCGCTGGCCGGCGGCCGCAGCTCGATCAGCTCATGTCCGGCGAGGTCCAACGGCTTCGTCACGGAGGGGCGGCCTTTCATGTAGGCCGGCGCCGCGACGAGGCAGAATTCCATCCTGCCGAAGCTCTGCACACCGAGATTGGGATCGACGATCGGGCCCAGCCGGATCGCGATATCCGCCTGGCTCACACCAATCACCAGTTTCGTCGCCGTCAGTTTCAGATCCACGCGGATATTCGGATGCTGCTTGCGAAACGTGGACAGGTGCGGCGCGAGGAACATGCGGCCGAACGTGCTCGACGCTGTCACGGTGAGCAACCCGCTTGCCCCTTCCCGATGACTGCGGATGACGTTGCTCGCCTCGATGCCATCGTCGAGCAACCGCCTCGCATATGGCAGGAAGGTTCGGCCCTGGTCGGTCAATTCGAGCGTTCGTGTGGTTCTCGCCAGCAGCATGACGCCAATATCGTCCTCGAGGCGCGCGATCTGGCGCGCCACGCTCGACTTCGGAATCTTCAAAGTCCGGGCCGCCGTCGTGAAGCTTCCGGCGCTCACGACTTCCAGAAAAACGCGCACGTCGGTGAGCTGAATCATTGTTCGCGCATTCGGGTCAATAAGTTCAGTTTTGCCGTATTGTATCAGAACGGGCGACAGCCTACCATTGGTCTCGTCGCGAAGAGAAGCCGAATTCCTTCGTGTTCATAATGGCTTGCGGGCTTCGTCGATGGCGGGCGGACGGTCGCGCTCGGCCAGACGTCGCTCAGCCAGGCCCCGGGGGACGTGACGACAGGACCGAGACCGGGATCGCTGCCGAGAGGAGCCGAGAGCATGGACTTCGACACTGATGTTCTGGTGCTGGGCGCTGGACCTGTCGGGACAACGCTCGCCAACGAACTGGTCCGCCACGGAATCAAGCCCCGCATCGTCGACAGGGCACCGTCCATCCGAGAAGTTTCGAAAGCGATGATCCTGCATGTGCGCACGCAGGAGGTGCTGGACAAGGTCGGCGTCGCGTCCCGGCTCGTCAGCGAGGCGCAACCGCTGACCGAAGTGGTCGTGCACGCCTATGGCAAGCACATCGGCTCCTGGGATCTCGACGACATCGACAGCGACTACAAGCATCCGCTCATCATCGGGCAAAACAAGACCCAGCACGCGCTTCTCGACCTCTTGACCGCAGGCGGCGTCGACGTGCAGTGGAACACCGAGGCGATGTCGTTCGAGATGACGCCAGATGGCGTGACCACGACATTGAAAGTGACGGATCCCGTCACGCACAGCACACGAGAAGACATCGTTCGCTCCCGTTAC
This sequence comes from Bradyrhizobium sp. STM 3809, assembly GCF_000239795.1. Taxonomy (GTDB): domain Bacteria; phylum Pseudomonadota; class Alphaproteobacteria; order Rhizobiales; family Xanthobacteraceae; genus Bradyrhizobium. The sequence continues at coordinate 22,237 of NZ_CAFJ01000278.1, forward strand.
ATCTGCGGCTGCGAAGGGTCCAACAGCCTCGTGCGTCGATCGCTCAACCTCACGTTCGAGGGCGACCGTTACACCGGCGAGCAGTTCATCCAGGCCGACTGCCGCATCAGGTGGGCGTTGCCGAAAGGCAGATCCTATCTGTTCCTGACCGCTGTCGGTTACATGATGGTGATCGAGTTTCCAAACGACGTCGTCCGGATCTTCATATCGCTGCCCGACACTCCCGACGCGGCTGGGGCGAAGGAAGCCGCGGGCCAGCTCGGTGCGGTCGAGTCCACGACGGAAGAGCCGACGCTCGAGGACATCCGCCACCATTTGGCCGAGCTGTCGGGCTTCGCCTGCGAGCTGTCTGATCCGATCTGGCTCGCCCGCTATCGGACATCGCACCGCTATGCCAACCATTTCAGCCAGGGCCGGGCCTTCATCGCCGGCGATGCCGGACATGTGCATGTGCCGATCGGCGGCCAGGGCATGAATACGGGCATCCAGGATGCGTTCAATCTCGGTTGGAAACTGGCTGGTGTCGCAAAGGGCGAACTGAAGCCGTCCGTGCTTGAGAGTTATCACGCCGAGCGCCACCCCGTGGCGGAAAGCCTGATCAAGGGCACGAATCTCGCCTACACGGGGATCCTGCACCCGAGTGAGGCGCGGCAGCACGCCGCCCGCCTGTTCGGTCCCTTCCTGATCCGCAACGAGCGGGTCCAGGACTTCATGCGCAATACGCTCGAGGAGCTGAAGATCTTCTACCCCTCATCGCCGCTCAATCTCGATCTCGGTGGCGCGACGGGACCCAGACCCGGCGAGCGCGTTCTCGATGCCACGATGGTCCGGGCCTCGGACAAGAGCACGGTCACGATCAACCGTCTGACCCGCTCGCCGAGCTGGACACTGTTGATCTTCGGCGGCCGCGACGACATGGCCCTCGACGATGCGTTCGCATTGTCTGCCGATGTGACCGGCCGCTTCGGCAAGCTGATGACGCCCTATGTGATCGTCGCCGACAAGATTGCGCCCGAGAGCGCAGGTGGATCCGACCATATCTTGCTCGATACGCTGCATCTTGCGCATGAGCGCTACGGCGTCACGACGCCGATGTTCTACCTCCTGCGACCCGATACCTATGTCGGCGCACGCGGCCCATTGAGCGAGCGCGCCGGCCTGCTGGCGCACCTCGAGACCATCTTTGCCGAGGCAGGCTCGAACTGAGGGCGGTTCCTCCGACCGCCGATCCACGCATGGTGATGCTGTCGACGAAGCTGACGCCTTTTCCGCCATCAAGACCCAGCCGCCCGCCAGCCTGAAGCACAAGGCGATCGCGCTTGCGACGCTGGCTCACAGGCCTCGGCTGCCATCGACCCAGACGGTCGGATGCAAAAAGGCGGCGGGGTCTTTCGCGCCGAGCTCAGGCGCCATCACGCAGCTGACCGACCCGCTGACGCGGCCTGCCGGAGCGAGGCGAACAGCTGTCGACGCGGGGCTGGCGGAGGGAGAGAAACTGGAAACAAACTCGCTCCACCGGCCCGGCTCAGGTTCCCTCGGGATGGGAGAGAACTGGATAAAGATCGCTCCACCGCACCCTTCTCAGGTTTCTCCGGCATGGTTCGCAACATCGTCTCCGGCCTTCCAAGATACCTTCTTAGCCAGCAGACTTGAGATTCGCGCCCTTGCTGCAGACTAGCTCTGCGCATTCGTCCGCCAGCAAAGTCTCCCGGTGACGCGCGAGACCATGTAGGCTTTGGCCAAATCAACCGGCCCCCCGTGCGCCGCAACTAGCAAGGCTGGTCGCACGAGCATCAGATGGCCGCAAAGCTTCAGGCCTCACCGGCGCCAGGCACTACATCATGTCGTTGCCGAACGGGGCAGCGGTGGAGGTGTACTGGTTTGGCCAGCTGCCGCTGTCGATCCTGGCAGGAACGATGGGATCCTCTCACGTGGTATCGACGCTGCTGCCTGGATCAGACCTGCGATCCGGATAATCTGCAAGTATTGTGACATCCCGGTCATCTGGAGCGCTTGGATGGTATAATGAAACTGTGGGCGCATAAACTCGGGGGCGCAGGCGATCAGTGCCTGAACCGGATCGATTTGACCTCTCAAAACGCCTTCGGCAAACTGCTCCATGCCGACTGTTGGAGGTGGATCACCTCGATTGGCGCCGACACGTGCCATCGTCATGATGAATAGTGCTTGGTCCGGGTTCATTGCAAAGCCGAGACCAGGGCTCGTCGGAATGCCTAACTGCCCCAGTCCCAAGCCAACCGCTTGGTTAATCTGTGCGTTCGCCCGGACCTGCGCGTCTAGCGCCAAGCCCTGCTGCACAATACTTTGCGGTATGTCCTGCCAGGACTGCCTTGCCAGCAGGACCGCCATGCCGACATTTACCTTCCAAATATTCCAGAGGCTTTCCATGAAGCCTTCGAACGGATGAGTCGCCTTGTGCCAGGCTTCGCGCAGATGTTCGAACATCACGCCTCTCCTCGGTAATGCCCCAAGAGCAATGCTCCACCGCCACCCCATTCTCTCACTCAACGACTGCGAAAAGGTCCTCGATCGGCTCCGAACCAGGTCCAGCGTCGACTCGGATGCGGTAGGTGCCGGCATCAAGATTGGGGACGCGCAAGATTTCCCAGCCGCTTCCATCGCTCTCGTCAGCGAACTCCGCTTCTCTCACCAGATTTGTATCTAGACTGCGGATGTTGGCCCTGATCGGGTCCAAGCTGCCAGGACAGCGGGCTCGCGCGATCAACGCCTCGGTCACTCCAATCGCGTCCGGAAGATCGAGCGAAACCTCCGCCGCTGCGACTGCCTTCATCTGGGAGATGTCTATGTCATTGACAACGCTTTTCATCTGCGTCCGTACCGGATCAAAATTCTGTAAGCTGGCATGGGGACAGGCCGCAAACATTTCCAATCCGCGATTGCTGAGCTCGATCGGTGTCGCCGAGACACGCGGCACCGTGCCATCGCCGCCCAACATCGTCTTTCCCTTGTAGGTACGAAGCGACTGCACGCCCTGATCTGTCAGGACTGCGCTCAGCAGCGTCGGCTGCTCTGTCCCCACCACGGGTAGTATCCGATAGCCGTAGGCTGCATCTTCTTGATTCTTTTTGACCGCCCGCTCGATCTCCCGGTGGAACTCAACGCCGTGCCGAGCGCGATCCAAGTCAAGCCGACCGATCATCTTTTGGGTGATCTGTTCGAGCGGCTCAAGGCGGTCGGCCGTCTTACCGACGCACGGATAAATGGGCAGCAACTGGTACGCCGACGGAAAGGTCTCGATCAGCGACGATAGATTCAACAACGTGACCGACCCGATATGCTTCTGCAGGCCGTTGCAAAGCGCATCCAACGCCTTCACTGAACCCCGGTGCGGCGTACCGAGCGTGATGAGCCTTCGTGTGTCGCGCCATCCGCCCAGAACCTCGATAAAGTACCGGGCCACGAGCCCGCCCATGGAATGGCCGACGACCACGAGCCGCGCGTCAGGATATTGTTTTCTCCTCTGCTCGAGCCAGCCGCTGGCCGCCTGCTGCAGACGCCGCGCTGAGATCCGGTTGTCGAGCCGCCAGTCATAAGCAAATTCGAAGTAATCTTCTCCCATGGTCAAGTTCAGCGTTGATTGAATGTATTTCGACAATGCCGAGTAGCCATCGATTTTCCAGAAGAACGGAATCATGTGCACGTCCGGCATCAGCCGCGTCGCCTTCGCGTCCGCGCCGGTGTCGGAATCGCTGCTCAGCGCCAGGGCGTCGAGGCTCTTGCCCAACGTCCACAACAGCCGCCCTCCGGCGGCAAGGCTGGCATCCCAGATCGGCACGCCATTCTTCTCGATAGCGCTGCCCATGATCCCGGGAATTAGTACGACGACGTCGTTCATATCGTCTCCTTGCTCGCTAACGAAGCTATTGGCACCCGTACAGCGTAAATCCTGTCCATGCGCCGGGCGCGATCGCGGTTGACAGCATGTGCAGCTGTGCCGCCCGCGCGGCCCGAAGCGGCAAATCCCCGGCGGCGCGCCGGCGGTGATAGTGCGCTGTTAATGCCTGCGCGGCTTGGCCCTGCGCCTGGGTGACGCTCAAAAGAACCGACGAGGCGCCTGACTCCAGGAAGGCAGCCGGAATTCCGAGGATATCATCGCCATTCAGTTGAATGTCATCGACTTCTGTAGGGCGCCAGCCCGTGTAGCACGCGCTCAACACGACTTCTTCGAATGGCGTCGGAGTTTCCGCGATCGCGACAGCATCGAGCTTGCCGTCGGCCAGCCACAGCCCCGATCGCATGGGTTCTGCTGTATCCATCGTCCCGTGGCAGGACACGTGCAGCACATGGCCCTGACCCGAAAGACCTCGGCAGCGATCCCGATAGTCTGACGTAGTATCTTGATGTCCAGCCGGCGACATTCGGACGGGTATCCCTGCGGTGTGATAGGCGTCCCGGATGGCGGCCAGTTCGTCAACGGCGCTTGGCAGCGGCGCCAGTCGCGGCAAATCCGGATAAACAGCCACGCCCAGCAGTCCGACAGTCGCGGGTCGCGAAAGCGATGCACGTTGCATCAGCAAACCAAGACTTGGAAGCACGGACACCGGCAGATACTCGAACAGCCGATGTCCCTGATGCAGCAGGCAGGCCCATGGCAAAAGGTGCAAGACACCATGCGGCACAATGACGAGGGATTCTGCTCTCGTCACGACGTCTAGAAGTTCGGCTGGGATCAAGTCCGAGGCGGTGACCGCCAGCCGGCTTGAGAAGTCGTGCAGCTCAACATCCGGCCTGGCCTTCAGCAGATTCGCTTGATACGTCGCCAAGCAGTCCATGACCTTGCTCGCGATTTGCAGTCGCGCGCACCTTAGCTTTCCTTCCCACAAGGCTGCACAGACTAAAGCGGGAGGATCATAGAACAAAGTCAATGCCGCCTGGCGCCGCTGCGACAGCTGCCGAAGCACCGCTTGCTGGTCGAGCGTGATGGGGACTGTCAACCGTCGCCACCGCGGATCGCTGACCCGCACTTCCTCAAGAAGTTGGACCCGCTCCGCCCGCAGATCCTTAGCCTTCTGCCGCAGGCTCCGTACATCGTCGCCTCTCCATCTCTTGTAGTCGATGCCGTCCAGCTCCCGTGACACCGCGTGAAAGCGTGCGGCACCCGGGCTTTCTTCACTCGTCGTTCCGGGCGGCATGCTCAGAACGACGCGCAGTGTTCTCGACTTGATGCTTTCGATGAATGCACAGCAGTCGGCTGCATGATCCGTCCGCGCCGCTCCTTCAATCGCGGCCGCGTATAGTTCCTGCTTGTCTTCCAGGTATGTGCTGTCGAGCCGGTAGCCGAGAGGCGCGCGGCGCAAACTATCGATGGTTGCGATTGCGTCACGGTAGCCGCGAAGCATGCCTTCGTCGTCGCCCGCTCGCGCGGCCGCTCGCGCCAGGACGCCATAAACCCGCCACCGCGCATCGGGGTCGAGATGCGGGTCCTGCAGATCTTTGATTGCATCCGACAGCAGCCGAAAGCATTCGTCCAGATGGCCAAGACCAAGATGGCACTCCGCCATCGTCCTCAACAGAACCGGACGTTTCGGGCGGAACGCTCCTTTTTCAAACGCTGATTCTATTGCGTTGGCGCGTTGCAACGCCTCTTGATAACGGCCTTGGCCGAGATCGATCTGTACGAGTTGATATTCGATGGCCTCGCCGCTTCCCAGCGAACGGTACTCAGGCTTGACTTTCTCGAAACACGCCGCCGCCTCTGCCCATTGTCTAAGCGCTTTCAGAATCAGTCCGCGATAGTAGATTATTTCAGTATAGGCCCGATAGAGCTTGACGGCCTTGGTCGCCGTGCCAGGGTCTCCTTTCCCAGACATAATGCTCGTGATTGAGCTGCCAATCGCCTTAATGAGGTCAAACCGCGTTACGGGCTGCTTGCCCACAATTGGCTCAATCACCGCGCGTGCGTGATCAACCTCCTCATCCGCGCGCCGAACGTCGCCAAGCCAATGCAGCATGTCTGCAAGATCAAGCGCGACGCGCGCCACGGCAAGCGGATCATCATTGGCTATCGAATCATCGCGGGCTTCGACCAGCGCAACATACGCTTCATTAAAACGACCTTCGATCAGCAACGCACCTGCTGAAGCCCGCTTTGCCTCAACCTCTCCCTTGCGCCCAAGATAACGAAAGGACAGGCTTGCCGCTTCCTCCCGCAGCGCGCCTGCCCGCGCTGGCCGGCCGAGAGCGTATTCGATGTCTGCGCTTACTAACAATGCATTGATGATTGGCTGCACTGTCTCTGCTAGTCCGAGCGGCGTCGTGGGGTAATGCGTATTAAACACAACTTCGTCAGAGAGGACGGCTTTGGCGATATCAATGTAACGCCGATAGGTGACGCTGGCTGATTGATAGTCGCCGCTGAGCTTCGCCGCCTCGGCGCGAAGAAAGAGATTGCCAGCTTCAGTGCGCCGCTGGTTTACATCAAGAAGCGCTCGGAGCCTGTCTTGCATGACAAACGCCCACAATCGAGAGGCCATACTTTCCGATATCCCAGGATTGACGTGTAGAATTGATCTAACTCAATCAGAGAAAGAATCGACTGAGCTGCCACGCGCAATGGAACCTGCCGACCTCCGACAATGGGACATCCTTAAGTGCTTAAATCCGACCAACTCTGAAGGTCAGGCTCTGTGACTAGACTGAAGACGATTCGGATATGAGGAAGGCACTAAAAACTTGACGACTGATTGATATTGACGGGTAGGGGGTGACGGTTCATGTTGTACAATTCAAGTTGTGTCATTTTGTTTTTGCATCTACCATCAGATTTCGTATTTTGTGCGCGAATAAGCGGTGCCGACCGAAGCCTACGATGTCAGGTCGTGTCCCCGGGCGTGGTGTAACTCGGTAGAGCAAAGCCGTCCGCCCGCGTGCTCCCCCATAGCGCCGTAGCGGGTGGCTTTGCTCTACCGAGTTACACCTTGCCCGGGGACACGACCTTGGCTGAGCGTGAGGGATTCGAAACGACTTGGCCCTAGACCCTTGAACCGCGGTCGATCTGAGCCCTATACGGCGTGCGCACGGTATAAAGGTTCGGAGAAAAATCCGCTCTCCGGGCCTTGTTTGGGGTTGCCCTGACCCGGCCGGTCTAATTCTCCGGCACAAAAACGTCGGCAGAACCGCGGGATTTCGGGGGTCCTCATGCCCACGGTTCACGGAGCAGCAAATTGGCTGGCGGAGAGAGTGACCGTCCCACCCCGTTGATCATCAGATTGATCCTATTAGCTTTTTCTAGCGAAAAACGAGCAAAACACCCGGCTTTGTACCCGGCAACTGTCCACCCCTTTCCTTACCTCATCGCGAGGGCAGTAGTAGGCGCTATCTCCGCCACAGCTTCCCCGCGCCTGCAGATGTCAGCCGTCAGGGCGTATGATGTTTTCACGTTGACATCATACCGGTGTGACCTTAGCGTTTTCTAACACTCCGACAGTGGGGCGATCCGAGCGAGCATACCGCGTGCCAACGAAGGCGCGCGGCAGATGACGACGCATGCCCTGTAGCGAGATCGAGGGGCGTGACGATGCGGTGGCGTGGGGCGAGTGTGGTGGTGATGATGGCGGCGTTGGCGCAGCAGGCGCAGGCGCAGCCGGACCGGGCTCCCGCCGAGTTGCCGACGGTCGATGTCGATGCGCCCAAGCGGACCGCCAAGCCCAAGTCCAAGCCGCAGGTGCGGCGCGCGGCTCAACAGCCGAAA